>JAEZHP010000057.1 GCA_023416515.1 Pseudomonadota bacterium
CCCTCGACCCCGCCCCGACCCGGGCAAGGGGGCCCGCTACCCGCGGCGCCTTCGCCGGCCAAAATGTCGTCGGCCATTCGACCCGCGGCAGCGAGGGCGAAATCGCCGCCGACTTCGGCGACACCGACCAGGTCACCGCCTTGTGGTGGGAAGCGATGGGGCGGCTGAACGGACGCATCGACATTCTCGTCAACAATGCGGGCATGTTCGAGGCGACTCCGATCGAGCAGGGAGACGAGGCCTGGCTTGAGGGCTGGGAGCGGACGATGCAGGTCAACCTGACCGCGTCGGCCGCGTTGTGCAGGCTCGCAGTGCTCCACTTTCGCGAGAAGAGCGGCGGGCGGATCGTCAACGTGGCGAGCCGGGCCGCCTATCGAGGGGACAGCCCGCAGCATTGGCATTATGCCGCGTCCAAGGCCGGAATGGTCGCAATGACCAAGACGATCGCGCGCGGCTACGCGGCCGAGAAGGTGCTCGCCTTCGCGGTCTGCCCCGGCTTCACGATGACCGGAATGGCCGAGGACTATCTCGAGAGCCGCGGCGGCGCCAAGCTGCTCGCGGACATCCCGCTTGGCCGGGTGGCAATGCCGGACGAGGTCGCCGAAACGGTGCGCTGGCTCGCAGTCGACGCCCCGCCCTCCGCCACGGGGAGCGTGATCGACGTCAACGGCGCGAGCTTCGTTCGCTGATGACGTGGAAGCTTACCCTTCCCTGCACCAAGGCCGAGGCCGAGCAGCTCGGAAGCGACATCAGCCCGCTCGCCTTGATGGACGAGCCGCCGACCCTGATGACCAGCGAGGAGACCGAGGAGAGCTGGCGGCTCGACGCCTATTTCGAGGCGAAGCCGGGCAAGGCCGAGATCACCGCCCTGCAGGCGCTGGTGCCGAGCGCTGCGGGCGCCAAGCCGTTCGTCGAGGAGATTGCCGACCAGGATTGGGTGACGTTGAGCCAGCAGGGGCTGGAGCCGATCCAGGCCAGCCGGTTCTTCGTCCACACCCCCGCCCATCGCGGCGAGGCGCCCGACGGCGCGGTGGCGATCGAGATCGACGCCGGCCGAGCCTTCGGAACCGGCCAGCACGAGACCACGACCGGCTGCCTGATCGCTCTCGACCGGCTGAAGCGGCAGGGCTTCGTCGCGCGCAATCTCGTCGACGTTGGCACCGGCACAGGGCTTCTCGCCTTCGCCGGCCTGCAGCTGTGGCCGAGCGCCCGGGCGACCGCGTCGGACATCGATCCGGTCGCGGTCGAAGTCACGCGAGAGAATGCCGTGATCAACGCGGTTCGGCTCGGGCGGGTCGCGGGCGCGCTCGACACGGTGACCGCACCCGGGCTGGAGCATCCGCGGCTTAAGGCGCGGGCGCCCTACGACCTCATCATCGCCAACATTCTTGCGGGGCCGCTGGTCGGCCTCGCCCCGTCGCTGGCTAAGGCGCTGGCGCCCGGCGGGCGCATCATCCTCGCGGGTCTGCTCACCAGCCAGGCCGCTCGGGTCGAGGCCGCCTATCGGCGCGAGGGGCTCCGGATGCGCTTCACGATCACTCGGGGCGACTGGCCGACCCTGGTTCTTCGCCGACCGCGCTGAGCTAGGGCGGCGACGGCTCGGTTTCGGGCGCAAGCGGCGCCGGGCCGATTCGCTGCTCGTTGACGAAGGTCGCCTCGCGGCAACCATTCACCTGGCGATCCACCGCGTAGAGCAGCCGCGCGGGTGGCTGCTGGTCGAGACGCGTTCCACGATATTCGCGATCCTCGCCGGCGACCTGAACGACGATCGGCGTGCAGCCGGCGCGGGGCTCGTCCAACATGTTGCGCGTGATCCGCTGCGGATCGGGAGATGCGGGCGGCGCCTCGGCCTGGGGATCCGGAGCCTGGGCAGCGCCGGCGAGCGGCAGAGCAAGCGCCGCCAAAAGGACGATCTTCATCGAGGAGCCTCCTTCGTTGCCGAGCAGGATAGCAGACTTTCCAAGATCATCACAAACTAGGTTCGCGCAGCCTTCACGATCTCAAGCCACGCGGCCTCATCAATTACTTCGATGCCGAGGTCGGCGGCCTTCTTGAGCTTGGAGCCGGCGCCGGGGCCGGCGACGACGAGGTCGGTCTTGGCCGAGACCGAGCCCGCGACCTTGGCGCCCAGCGATTCCGCCTGGGCCTTGGCCTCGTCGCGTGACAATTGCTCGAGGCTTCCCGTGAACACGATGGTCTTGCCGGTGACGGGGGATTCCCGGACCTCGTGGACGACGTCCGCGATCTCGACCCCGGCAGACATGATGTCCGCGACGACCTCGCGATTGTGGGGCTCCTCGAAGAAGTCGAGGATCGCGTTGGCGACCTCAGGGCCGATATTCGGGGTCGCCACCGCCTCGACCACCGCCTTGTTGCGGCGCTGGAGAAACTTGCGCTCCTCCTCGCCGATCACCGGCTGCATCCCGGCGCGGATGGCGAGGGCGGCGTCGATCATGGCGCTGAACGAGTCCCAGCTCCGGTAGCGGCGCGCGAGGTCGCGGGCGGTGACCTCTCCGACGTGGCGGATCCCGAGCGCGTAGAGGAAGCGGTCGAGCGGCGGGTTCCGCTTGGAGTCGATGGCGGCGATGAGATTTTGGGCCGAGATCTCCGCCCAGCGTTCGCGGCTGAGCAGCTTTTCCCGGGTGAGCTTGAAGATGTCCGCCGGAGACTGGAGCAGGCCGTCGCGGAAGAAGCTCTCGATATGGGTGATCCCGAGCCTTTCGATGTCGAGCGCGTGGCGGCTGACGAAATGGCGAAGGCGCTCGACGCGCTGGGCAGGGCAGATGAGGCCGCCGGTGCAGCGGACGTCGACCTCGCCTTCCTCGCGCACGGCTTCGGAGCCGCATTCGGGGCACTCGGTTGGGAAGACATAGGCCGGGCGGTCGGCTTCGGGCGTGCGGTTCTCCAGCACCTGCGGGATGACGTCGCCGGCGCGCTGAATGAGGACCCGGTCGCCGGGCCGGACTCCGAGCCGCTCGATCTCGTCCTTGTTGTGGAGGGTGGCGTTGGTGACGGTGACCCCGCCGACGCTGACCGGCTTCAACCGGGCGACGGGGGTGAGCTTGCCGGTTCGGCCGACCTGGATGTCGATTGCGACGAGCTCGGTCTCGGCCTTCTCGGCGGGGAATTTGTGGGCAATCGCCCAGCGCGGGGCGCGGGCGACGAAGCCGAGGCGCTGCTGCCAGTCGAGCCGGTCGACCTTGTAGACCACTCCGTCGATGTCGAAGGGGAGGTCCGCTCGCCTTGCCTCGATCGCGCGGTAGTGGCCGAGCAGGCCGTCGAGGTCGGCGAAGCGGCCGATATCCTGAGCGATCGGAAGGCCCCAGCCGGCGATCGCCTCCATGACCCCGAGCTGGGTGTCCGCCGGAAGCGCCGACACCTCGCCCCAACCATGGGCGTAGAAACGCAGGGGCCGCGAGGCCGTGACCGCCGCATCCTTCTGGCGAAGAGAGCCCGCGGCGGCGTTGCGCGGGTTGGCGAACTGGCGGGCTTTCTCGGGATCGTCCGCTTCGGCGAGGAGCCGCGCGTTCAATGCCGCGAAATCCGCCTTTGACATATAGACCTCGCCGCGCACCTCGAACACGTCGGGCGCGTCGCCGGCGAGGCGTTGAGGGATGTCGGGGATAGCCCGGACATTGTCCGTGACGACTTCGCCGGTGGTGCCGTCGCCGCGGGTGGCAGCGAGGACGAGCGCGCCCTTTTCGTAGCGAAGCGAGCAGGACAGGCCATCGATCTTGGGCTCGGCGGTGAGCGCGACATCGGCGCCCGCGGGCAGGTTGAGATAGCGCCTCACGCGATCGACGAAATCGGCGACGTCCTCGTCCGCGAAAGCATTGTCGAGACTGAGCATCGGCAGCGCGTGGCGGACCTTGGACAGGTGAGCGGCGGGCGCGGCGCCGACCTGGCGCGACGGCGAATCCTCGCGGACCAGATTCGGGTACTCGCGCTCCAGCTCGTTGTTGCGGCGGATCAGCGAGTCATATTCCGCATCGGAAATCTCCGGCGCGTCCTCGGAGTGATAGAGCCGGTTGTGGCGGGCGATCTCCTTGGCGAGGAATTCCAGTTCGGCGGCGGCTTGTTCTTCGGTCGTGGTCACGCTGCCTCCAGCAGCCTTCCCGCCTGGGCGCGGGCTTCGTCGGTGATTTCGGCGCCCGACAGCATCCGAGCGATCTCCTCGCGGCGGCGGGCGCTGTCGAGGGCGTGGACGCTGGTTCGGGTGACGGTGCCGTCGTGGCTCTTTTCGATGAGCAAATGGGCTCGGCCGCGGGCGGCGACCTGGGGCGAGTGGGTGACGACGAGCACCTGGCTGTTCTCGGCGAGGCGGTGGAGGCGCTCGCCGATGGCGCTCGCGACCGCGCCGCCGACTCCGCGGTCGATCTCGTCGAAGATCATCGTCGTCGCTCCGCCCGATTCGGCGAGCGCGACCTTCAACGCGAGGATGAAGCGCGACAGCTCGCCGCCGCTGGCGATCTTGGACAAGGCGCCGAACGGAGCGCCGGGATTGGTCGAGATTTCGAACTCAATACGGTCGCGGCCCGAGGCGCCGGGCTCGGCAGGGGCGAGGACGGTTCGGAAGCGAGCGGAATCGAGCTTCAGGGGCTTGAGCTCGCCGGCGACGGCGGAGTCGAGACGCTCGGCCGCGGCGCGGCGCGCGGCGCTCAGAGCCGCGGCGGCCTCGTCGTAAAGCTTGCGCTCGGAAGCGACGGCGCGCTCGAGCTCGTGAATGCGCTCGCCGCCGGCCTCGACGGCTTCCAGGCGCCCGCTCAACTCCGCGAGCAGAGCGGGAAGAGCGTCGGGCTCGACGCGGTGCTTGCGGGCCGCGGCGCGGATGTCGAACAGCCGCGCCTCGGCTTCCTCGAGCCGGGCGGGGTCGAAGGACAGGGCATCGCGCGCGCGCTCGAGCGAATCCTCCGCCTCGCTCGCCTCAATCACCGCTCGGTCGAGCGCTGCGAGCGCGGCGGCGAGATGGTCATGCTCGGGCGCCATCCGGTCGAGCCGGCGCGAAGCCTGGCGAAGCTGGGCGAGACCGCCCTCGGAGCCGCCGAGCAAGGCCTCGACCGCGGCAAGCTCCTCGCCGATCCGAGCCCCGGTCTGCATCGAGGCGCGAAGCTCCGCGAGGCGCGCATCCTCGCCTTCCTCGGGAGACAGTTGGCGAAGCTCGGCGACGGCATGTTCGAGCCATTCGCGGTCGCGCTCGGCCGCGTCGACGACCGCGAGCGCTTCCTCGAGCGCCGTCTGGGCCGCCCGAAGCCGGGCCCAGGCGCTGGCCGTCGCGGATGCGTCGATTCCTCCGAACGTGTCGAGCAGGGCGCGGTGGCCTCGGGAGTTGAGCAGGCCGCGGTCGTCGTGCTGGCCGTGGATCTCGACCAATGTGGGGCCGATCTCGCGAAGCAGGCCGGCGGACACCGGCTGGTCATTGACGAAGGCCCGGCTGCCGCCGTCGGCCTTGACCATTCGGCGAATCACGAGCGGCTCGCCCGGCTCTCCGGCGAGGCCATTCTCATCGAGAAGGGCATGGACCTGGTGATCGGGCGCCACTTCGAAGGTGACAGTCACCGCGGCCTGCGGCTGGCCGCTTCGTACCAGGCCGCTGTCGGCGCGTGCGCCGAGCGCGAGCCCCAATGCGTCGAGCAGGATCGACTTGCCCGCGCCCGTCTCTCCAGTGAGCACGCCGAGCCCTTCGCCGAACTCAAGGTCCAGAGTCTCGATCAGCACCACGTCGCGGATGGAAAGGGCGGTCAGCATCGCCGCCCTCTTAATTCAAGTCCGCCGCCGCGGGGAACCGCCTCAGTTGCCCGGAGTGGGAGTGGGAGTCGGCGCGGGGTCGGACGGGCTGCCAACCTGCGGAGTCGGCGCCGGGCCCTGCGGCTGCTGCGGCGGCTCGTTGGTGGTCGCCGCAGTCGGGGTCGGTACCGGCTCGGCGCGAAGCGGGCGCATGTTGGGATAGGCCTGCATGAGATTGTAGGCGCGGCGATACCAGACCGAGGACGGATAGTTGGCGCCGAGCACCGAGGCGGAGCGCTGCGCCTCGATCGGAATTCCGAGCGCGACATAGGATTCGGTGAGGCGCATCAGCGCTTCCGGAACGTGAGTCGTCGTCTGGTAATTGTCGATGACGTTGCGGAAGCGGTGGACCGAGGCGAGCCACTGGCGGCGGCGCTGGTAGAAGCGGCCGACCTCCATCTCCTTGCCCGCGAGGTGGTCGCGGACGAGGTCAACCTTCAGCCGGGCATCGTCGGCATAAGGCGAATTCGGGTAGCGGCGGATGAGCTCGCCGAACGAAGCGAGCGATTGCTGGGTGATGCCCTGGTCGCGGGTGACGTCGCTGATCTGCTCATATTGGCTGAGCGCGATCAGGTAGAGAGCGTAAGGCGCCGAGCGGTTGCCCGGGTGGATCGCGAGGAAGCGGCGCGAGGCGTCGATCGACTTCTGATAATCGCGCTGGGCGTAATAAGAGAAGGCGCTCATCAGCTGAGCGCGGCGCGCCCAGATCGAATAGGGATGCTGGCGCTCGACCTCGTCGAAGATCGCCGCGGCGGCCGCGTAGTCGCCACTCTGCATCCGGTCGTAACCCGCATTGTACAGCGTGTTGACGTCGCGCGCGACATAGCGGGTGTCGGACCGGGTGCTCCCGAAACCGCTGGCGCAGCCGGCGAGCGGGATGATTGCGGCGCCGAGCGCGAGGGCAAGCAGCGGACGATTGTTCTTCAGCATGGCGGGCTTCTTAGCGGGTGCTTGGGGGGAGGCCAAGGCATGTCCTGAGCAAAGTCGAAGAGCTTGTCCTGAAGCCTGTCGAAGGGCGGCGCGATTGAAGCGGGCCGACGCGTGAACGGCAGGTGAATGATGGGGCCACGCAACCTTCCGATCATTTGGGCTTTTTGCCGCCTTCAGGCATTGTAACGGGTGCGGTTCGTTTCGGACCGCCGAGCGAGGGGCGATGACAGGCGCGGCGTTCGACGAGCTTTGGGGCGACCGCCGCCGCGACTCCGCGGCGAGGGAGGGTTTCGAGGCGCTCGCCGGCTGGCTCAAGACCACGCCTCCCGCCGAGCTCGACCGGCGCCAGCAAGCCGCCGAGGCGGCGTTCCGCCAGATGGGAATCACGTTCAACGTCTATGGCGACGACGAGGCTGCCGAGCGCATCATCCCGTTCGACATCATCCCGCGAATCTTCTCGGCGGCCGAATGGAAGCGGGTGTCGGACGGGCTCGAGCAGAGGGTTCGGGCGATCAACGCCTTCGTCGACGACGTCTATGGCGCCCGGCGGATCATCAGCGACGGAGTCGTTCCCGCCGACGTCGTGCTCGCCAACCCGCAATATTGCGTGGCGGTCGCCGGCGCCCGGCCGCCGCACGGAATCTATGCCCATATCTGCGGAATCGACATCGTGAGGACCGGGCCGGAGGAATTCTTCGTCCTCGAGGACAATGCCCGGACTCCGTCGGGCGTGTCCTACATGCTCGAGAATCGCGAGGCGATGCTTCGGCTGTGCCCCGAGCTGTTCGACATCTTCGCGGTCGAACCGGTCGATTCCTATCCCGAGCTGCTTCGCGAGACGCTCGCCGCGACCGCTCCGAACGACGGCCATGTGCCGGTCTGCGTCTTGCTCACCCCCGGCCACCACAATTCCGCCTTCTACGAGCACAGCTTCCTGGCCGACACGATGGGGATCGAGCTCGTCGAGGGGCGCGACCTCGAGGTCGACGACGACGTCGTGTGGATGCGCACCACTGAAGGGCGCGTCAGGGTCGACGTCATCTACCGGCGAATCGACGACGCCTTCCTCGACCCGCTCGTGTTCCGGCCGGATTCGATGCTCGGCGTTCCGGGGCTGCTTGCCGCCTATCTCGCCGGCAACGTCACCATCGCGAACGCGCCGGGCACCGGGATCGCCGACGACAAGGCGATCTACTCCTACGTGCCGGAGATCGTCCGCTATTATATGGGCGAGGAGGCGAAGCTCCCGAACGTTGAGACTTGGTGCTGCCGCGACCCGTCGTCGCTCAAATATGTGCTCGACCATCTGCCCGAGCTGGTCGTGAAGCTGGTCGACGGGTCGGGCGGCTACGGAATGCTGGTCGGACCGACCTCGACCCGCAAGGAGATCGAGGATTTCCGAGCAGCCCTCAAGGCCGAGCCGCACCGTTACATCGCCCAGCCCACCCTCGCACTGTCGACGGTTCCGACGATCACCGCGCAGGGGATCGTCCCCCGCCACGTCGACTTCCGGCCGTTCGTGCTGAGCAGCCCGGACCGGGTGAGGACGGTCCCCGGAGGCCTCACCCGGGTGGCGCTTCGCGACGGCTCGCTCGTCGTCAATTCGAGCCAGGGCGGCGGGACCAAGGACAGTTTCATCCTCGCCGACGCGCAGCCCGGCGGAGCGAGCCGCTGATGCTGTCTAGAACCGCCGCAAACCTGTTCTGGATGGGGCGCTACATGGAGCGCGCCGAGTTCACCGCAAGTCTGGTCGAGGCGACGATCCGGCTCGATTCGCTCGGCACCCGAGCCGAGAGCGACCAGACCTGGCGAAGTGCGCTCGCGGTGGTCGGAGCGATGCCCGGCTTCGAGGCGACACAAGAGAATTTCGGAGCGTTTGCAGCGCGCCGCTATCTGATGCTCAGCGACGACAACCCGGGCTCGGTACGCTCCTGCCTCGCCCGGGCGCGCGACAACGCCCGCGCCGCACGCAATGCGATGTCGAGCGAGACCTGGGGTGCGATCAACCGCGCCTGGCTGCTGATCCGCGGGCGCGCCAGCCCGGGCGGTGCCCAGTCCACCCTGTCGCTTGTCGAAACCCTGAAGGCGGAAGCGCGCGGCTTCGAGGGCGCGCTCACCCGGATGCTTCGCGCGGAGGCCTATTGGTTCATCCGCCTTGGCACCCTGATCGAGCGCGCCGACAACACCGCCCGCCTGCTCGACGTCAAATATTACCTGCTTCTACCTCAAGGGGAGCCGGTCGGCGGAGTCCTCGACCGCGACCAGTGGGACACGATCCTCCACATCGTTTCGGCGCGCCGCGCCTACCGCCTGCTCTACCCGCAGGGGCTGCAGCCCTGGTGGGTCGCCGACCTGCTCGTGCTCCGCCGCGAGCTTCCGCGATCGCTCCATTTCTGCGCGGCCGAGACGGTCGAGCTGCTCGCTGAGTTCGGCGCTCGTACCGGCCGCCAGGGCGAGGCCGACCGGCTCGCCCGCCAGCGGCTGACCGCAATCGAGGCGGACGATATCGACGCCCTCTTCCAGCGCGGGCTGCACGAATGGCTGCAGGACTTCGTTCGCGACAACAATGCGCTGGGCGCGGCAATCGCGCAGCAGTTCCGGTTCGCCTGATGCAGCTCTCGGTCCGCTATACGACGACCTATCATTATCCGGAGCCGGCGGCGCGGCTGATCCAGCTTCTGCGCGTGACCCCGCACAGCTTCGCCGGCCAGACCGTGCTCGACTGGCGGATCGACGTCGACAGCGACGCGCGCCTTCGCGAGCATCGGGACGGCTACGGCAACATCGTCCACATGCTCTACATGGACCGGCCGCCAGGAGGCTTCGAGGTCCGGGTCAGCGGCCGCGTCCTGACCGAGGACCGTGCCGGCGTGGCCGGCGAGGTGCCGTTCGACCTGCCGCCCCAGGTCTTCCTTCGGGAAACCCCGCTGACCGCGGCAGGAGGCTCGCTCGAGCCGCTCGTCCACGCGCTTCGCAAGCATGATTCCGACGACCGGGCGATCCTCCACCATCTCAACGAGCGGCTGTTCCTCCGGATGCGCTTCGACGCCGAGGCAACCGGCCTCGACACGAGCGCGTCGGAAGCGTTCGAGGCGGGCCACGGCGTGTGCCAGGATTTCGCCCACATCTTCATCGCAGTCGCCCGCTCGCTCGGAATCCCCGCACGCTACGTCTCGGGCCACCTCTACCGCCGCGACGGCAAGCAACGCCAGCCGGCCACCCATGCCTGGGCCGAGGCCTTCGACCGCGATCTCGGCTGGATCGGCTTCGATCCGACCCACGGAATCTCGACCGACGATGCCTATGTCCGGGTTGCGTGCGGGCTCGACTACCGCGACGCCGCGCCCTTCTCCGGCAGGGTCGCGGGCGGCGGCGACCAGTCGCTCAAGGTCGACGTCGAGGTGAAGGAGGTCGGCCGCCGCCAGCAGCAGAGACAGAGCCAGTCGTGACTTGGACACGCGTCATTGCGAGCGAAGCGAAGCAATCCCGCACAGCGAATGGATTGCTTCGTCGCTCCACTCCTCGCAATGACGAGGACCGGACCAAGGGGAAATCGCGATGACCTATTGCCTTGGGATGCTGCTCGACGAGGGCCTGATCATGATGGCCGACACCCGAACCAATGCGGGCGTCGACAATTTCTCCATGTACCGAAAGCTCCACCTTCTCGCCGAGGGGCCAGACCGGACCATCTATGCGTGCACCGCGGGCAATCTGTCGGTCACCCAGACGGTGATGACATTGATCCGCGAGGGCCTTGCCGCCGAAAGCCCGGAAAGCGACCTGAGGCGAAGCCTTCACGACGCCGGCACCATGTTCCGGGCCGCCCAGCTGGTCGGGGAGGCGGTTCAGGTCGCTGGCCGGACCGTCGGCAAGGCGCTCGAGAGCCTCAATATCTCGGCGGGATCCGCGATCCTGCTCGGGGGCCGGATCGGCAGCCAGCCCCCTGCCCTGTTCCTGATGTACGACGCCGGCAACTTCATCCAGTGCAAGCCGGAGGTCCCGTTCTTCCAGATCGGCGAGACCAAATATGGCCGGCCGATCCTCGACCGCGAGGTGCGCAGCGACACCCCGCTCGGCGAAGCGGTCAAGTGCGGCTTCCTGTCGTTCGACGCGGCAATGGCTTCGAACCTGGGAGTGGCCCGGCCGATCGACCTGATGGTCATGCCGACCGACCGCAGGAGGCCGATCCTCACCCGGCGGATCGAGCGCGACGATTCCTATTTCGACGAGGTGTCGAGACGCTGGTCCGACCTTCTCCACGCCGGCACACGGGCGATCCCGAACCCGCCGTTCATGGACTGAGGAGCCGCGCTCCCAATACCCACGCGGCGCACCCCTAGAAGAGCTGGTGCCGGGCTGTCAGCGGTAAGGAAGCCGCGATGTTCCGGTACCGTACCGTGCCGCTTTCTACGGCGCTTCCATTGGCCCGCGACAAGGACTAGGCTCGCTCCATCGCCCGCAGAAGTGCACGCGGGCTGGCGTACTCTGGAAGCCTGTTAGGGGAGGTTTTGCCATGGTTCGTACCTTCGCACTTCTGTTCGGAATCGTCTTTCTCGCCGTGGGCATCGCCGGCTTCGTGCCGGGGCTCGCCCATCCAGCGACTCATGAGGGTCTCACCATGACCCAGGGGTCGGCGATGCTGCTCGGCCTGTTCCCGGTGAACATCCTCCACAACGTCGTGCACCTGCTGTTCGGCCTGTGGGGCCTGGCCGCCTATCGCTCGGTCGGCGGCGCGGTCGGCTATTTCCGTGCGGTCGCGGTCATCTACGCGCTTCTCACCATCCTCGGCCTGCTGCCGCAGACCAACACTCTGTTCGGCCTGGTGCCGCTGCAGGGCAACGACGTGTGGCTGCATGCGCTGCTCGCGATCGTCGCGGCCTATTTCGGCTTCGTTCACCGCGAGACGCGGGTGACGACGGCCTGACCTGAGATCCGCCGCCCGCATGACGCCCAAGCGGGCGGCGGT
>JAEZHP010000088.1 GCA_023416515.1 Pseudomonadota bacterium
ACCGCCGCCACCGCCACGGCCGCCACGGCCACGGCGCTGCTGCTGCTGATCAGGCGCACCGGCCTCGGCGGCGGGAGCGCCGGCCTGGACTTCGGTGCCCTGCACTTCGGTATTCTCGTCAGCCATCATCAGAACTCCAGGCCGCCTTCACGCGCGGCATCGGCGAGCGCCTTGACGCGCCCGTGGAAGAGGAAGCCGCCGCGATCGAAGATCACGCGGCTGACGCCGGCGGCCTTGGCGCGCTCGGCGATGCGCTTGCCGACTTCCTGCGCGGAGGCGACGGTAGCGCCGGGGCCCTTCGCGTCCTTCTCCAGCGTGGAGGCGGCGGCGACGGTCTTGCCGGCGCGGTCGTCGATGACCTGCGCATAGATGTGGCGGCCCGAGCGGTGCACCGACAGGCGCAGACGGTCGCCGGCGCGCTTGCGGAGCGACGTGCGGACCCGCTGGCGGCGGCGGTCGAAGAGGGAGAGCTTGGCCATCTTACTTCTTCTTGCCTTCCTTGCGGAAAATATACTCGCCGCGATACTTGATGCCCTTGCCCTTATAGGGCTCCGGCTTGCGCCAGCGGCGGATCTCGGCGGCGATCTGACCGACCTTCTGGCGGTCGATGCCGGAAATCTCGACGGTGGTCGGATCGGGGGTCTTGATGTCGATCCCTTCCGGAACCGGGATGTTCACGTCGTGGCTGTAACCGAGCTGAAGCTTCAGGTTCTTGCCCTGGGCCGCGGCTCGGTAGCCAACGCCGGTGATCTCGAGGGTCTTAGTGAAGCCCTCGGTGACTCCGGTGACGAGGTTCTGAACCAGGGTGCGCTGCATGCCCCAGAAGGCCCGCGCCGCCTTGGTGTCGTTCGCCGGCTTGACGACAATGCCGTCGCTTTCGACCTCGTAGCTGATCTCGTCGCGCAGCTGGAGCGAAAGGGTGCCCTTTGGACCCTTCACGCTGAGCTGTCCGCCCTCGATCGTGGCGGTGACGCCTGCCGGCACGACGACCGGCCGCTTGCCAATGCGGGACATTAGAAGACCTCCGCGAGCACTTCGCCGCCGACATTCTGGGCACGCGCTTCGGCGTCGCTCAGAACGCCCTTCGGCGTCGACACGATGGTGATGCCAAGGCCGTTGCGAATCCGCGGCAGCTCCTGAGCACCCGAATAGACCCGGCGGCCGGGCTTCGAGATGCGGGAGACGTGCTGGATCGCGGGCTGGCCCTCGAAATATTTCAGCTCGATGCGCAGGCTCTTGTGAGCGCCCTGCGCGTCTTCCTGATAGCCGCGGATATAGCCTTCGCGCTGGAGCACGTCGAGCACTCGGGCGCGCAGCTTGGACGCCGGGCTCAGGACGGAGTCCTTGCGCGCCTGCTGGCCGTTGCGGATGCGGGTGAGCATATCACCCAGGGGATCGGTCAATGGCATAGGTCTACCTTACCAGCTCGACTTGGTGAGGCCCGGGATCAGGCCCTTGTTGCCCAGTTCGCGCAGCATGACGCGCGACAGCCGGAACTTGCGATAGTAAGCGCGCGGACGCCCGGTGAGCTCGCACCGGTTGCGGATGCGCGTCGGGTTGCCGTTGCGCGGAATCTCGGCGAGCTTCAGCCGCGCCATCAGGCGCTCCGTCTCGTCGAGGCTCTCGTCGTTCGCGATCGCCTTGAGCTTCGAGTAGCGGCCGGCATACTTCTTCGCCAGCTTCTTGCGCCGCTCGTTCTTGTTGATCGAACTCAGTTTCGCCATGACTTAAGTTCTCTTCCTTCTCGAAGAGCAGGTCCGCTTACGCGGCCTGCTTCTGATCCTGGTCCTGCGGGAACGGGAAGTTGAAGAGGCGCAGCAGCTCGCGCGCTTCCTCGTCCGTCTTCGCGGTGGTGGTGACGATGATGTCCATGCCCCGGACCTTGTCGACCTTGTCGTAGCTGATCTCCGGGAAGACCAGCTGCTCCTTGAGGCCCATGGCGTAATTGCCACGGCCGTCGAACGACTTCGGGTTGAGGCCGCGGAAGTCGCGAACGCGCGGAAGCGCGATCGTGACCAGGCGGTCCAGGAACTCGTACATCCGCCCGCGGCGAAGGGTGACCTTCACGCCGATCGGCATGCCTTCGCGCAGCTTGAACTGGGCGATCGACTTCTTGGCCTTGGTGACCACCGGCTTCTGACCGGCGATCAGCTCCATCTCGGAGGCCGCGGTGTCGACCTTCTTCTTGTCTTGGGTCGCCTCGCCGACGCCCATGTTGAGGACGATCTTCTCGATCCGCGGGATCTCCATCCGGTTCTTGTAACCGAACTTCTCCATCATCGCGGGGGCGACGCGCTCGTCATAATCCTTGCGCAGGCGCGGGGTGTATTTGTCAGCCATTGATCAGCTCTCCGGACTTCGCGGCCACGCGGACCTTCTTGCCGTCGCGCTCCTCGAAGCGGACTCGGGTCGGCTTGCCGGTCTTCGGGTCCTCGATCGCGACCTTGGACACGTGCAGCGGCGCTTCCGAGCGCTCGAGGCCGCCCTGCGGGTTGGCCTGGGACGGCTTGCGGTGACGAACGGCGATGTTCACGCCGGCGACCACGACCTTGCCTTCCTTCGGCATCGACTTCACGACTTCGCCGTGCTTGCCCTTGTCCTTGCCGGACAGGACCACGACCTTGTCGCCCTTCTTGATCTTGGCAGCAGCCATCACAGCACCTCGGGCGCGAGCGAAATGATCTTCATGTGCTTCTTCGCGCGCAGTTCGCGGACGACCGGCCCGAAGATACGGGTTCCGATCGGCTCCTGGTTGTTGTTCACGAGCACCGCGGCGTTGGAATCGAACCGGATGGTCGACCCGTCGGCACGGTGAATGTCCTTCGCGGTGCGGACGATGACGGCCTTGTGGACGTCACCCTTCTTCACGCGGCCGCGCGGCGCGGCTTCCTTGACGGAGACGACGATGATGTCGCCAACGCCGGCAAAGCGACGCTTGGAGCCGCCCAGCACCTTGATGCACTGCACGCGCTTGGCGCCGCTGTTGTCTGCGACGTCCAGGTTCGACTGCATCTGGATCATAGATCCATTCCTTTCACTTCAACCGGAACCGGGTCCGGCGATCAGCTTCAAATCACCCGCTCAGAGCGGAACTCAAACGTTGGCGTCGTCCGTGACGGAGCCGAGGATTCGGGATCCAACCCGCTCGACGACCTTCCACGTCTTCAGCTTCGAGATCGGCTTGGTCTCTTCGATCCGAACCGTCTCGCCCGCGCGGACCTCGTTGGTCTCGTCATGGGCATGATACTTCTTCGATCGCCGGATGATCTTGCCGTACAGCGGGTGCTTCACCCGCCGCTCGACCAGGACCACCACGGTCTTGTCGGTCTTGTCGGACACCACGGTCCCGGTCATGACGCGCTTGGGCATCTGGCGTTCTCCTTAAGCCTGCGCCTGAGCGGCGCTGGCGCGCTGCGTCTGCAGCGTCTTGATCTGGGCGATGGAGCGACGCACCTCGCGGACCCGGCTCGGCTTTTCCAGCTGATTGGTCGCGGCCTGGAAGCGCAGATTGAACTGCTCACGCTTCAGGTCGGCGAGACGCTGGGCGAGCTCGTCGTCGGTGCGGGTGCGAAGGTCTTTGATGTCGGACATCGTGCTTAACCCTCAATCTGCTCGCCGAGGCGAGCAACGAACTTGACCTTGATCGGCAGCTTTTCGGCCGCGCGCTCGAAGGCAACCTTGGCGAGCTCGCCAGGAACGCCGTCGAGCTCGAACAGGATTCGGCCCGGCTTCACTCGGGCGACCCAATATTCGGGCGAGCCCTTGCCCTTACCCATGCGGACCTCGGTCGGCTTCGACGAGACCGGCACGTCCGGGAAGATGCGGATCCACAACCGGCCCTGACGGCGGATGTGGCGAGTGATCGCGCGGCGGGCCGCCTCGATCTGACGGGCGGTGATCCGCTCCGGCTCCATCGCCTTGAGGCCGAAGGCACCGAAGTTGAGCGCCGTGCCGCCCTTGGCGTCGCCGTGGATGCGTCCCTTGAACGCCTTGCGGAATTTCGTGCGCTTTGGTTGCAGCATTTCTCTTATTCCTTAGCGACGGTCGTCGCGGGCCGGGCGAACTCCGGAGGTCTGAGCCTCCATCATCAACCGGTCCTGCGCGAGCGGGTCGTGACCGAGGATCTCGCCCTTGAAGATCCAAACCTTCACGCCGCACACGCCGTAAGCGGTGTGGGCCGTGGCCTCCGCATAATCGACGTTCGCACGAAGCGTGTGGAGCGGCACCCGGCCTTCACGATACCATTCGGTGCGCGCGATCTCCGCGCCGCCGAGCCGGCCGCTACATGTAATGCGGATTCCCTCAGCGCCAAGACGCAGCGCCGACTGAACCGCGCGCTTCATGGCGCGGCGGAAGGCGATACGGCGCTCGAGCTGGTCGGCGACACCCTGGGCGACGAGCTTGGAGTCGATCTCCGGCTTGCGGATCTCGACGATGTTGAGGCTCACGTCCGACGAGGTGAACTCGCGCAGCTTGCTGCGCAGCTTCTCGATGTCGGCGCCCTTCTTGCCGATGATCACGCCGGGGCGAGCGGCATAGATGGAGACCCGGCACAGCTTGGCCGGACGCTCGATCACCACCTTGGAGATCGCCGCCTGCGGCAGCGTCTTCATGATGTACTGCCGCATCTTGAGATCTTCGAGCAGCAACCGGCCATAGTCGTCGCCACGGGCGAACCAGCGGCTGTCCC
The DNA here is from genome assembly GCA_023416515.1 of Pseudomonadota bacterium. GTDB lineage: Bacteria > Pseudomonadota > Alphaproteobacteria > Sphingomonadales > Sphingomonadaceae > Allosphingosinicella. The sequence goes on from JAEZHP010000088.1 coordinate 4,691, forward strand.
AGGTTCGGTTGATCTGCAGGCGCAGACCGATGGGGGAGGTTTTCTGACCCATATGCTTATGCTTCCTGCTGCTCGCGCACGACGATGCGCAGCCGGCTGAACGGCTTTTCGATGCGGGTGCCGCGGCCGCGGGCGCGGGCGGCGAAGCGCTTCATGGTGATCGACTTGCCAACGCTCGCCTCGGCAACCACCAGGCTGTCGACGTCGAGATTGTGGTTGTTCTCCGCATTGGCGATGGCGGAGGCGAGCACCTTGCGGGCGTCGACGGCCATCGCCTTGGGCGAGAAGGAGAGGATGTTGAGAGCCTCTTCAGCCTTCTTGCCGCGGATCATCTGAGCGACGAGGTTCAGCTTCTGGGCCGAGCCACGGATCATCGTGCCCACGGCCAGCGCCTCATTCTCGCCGACGCGGCGGGGATTCTTGGCCTGTCCCATTAGCGCTTGCCCTTCTTGTCGGCAGCGTGACCCGGGAAATAGCGGGTCGGCGCGAACTCGCCGAGCTTCATGCCGACCATGTCCTCGTTGACGGACACGGGCACGAATTTGCGGCCGTTATAGACGTTGAACGTGAGGCCCACGAAGTCGGGCAGGATGGTGGAACGACGCGACCAGGTCTTGATCGGCGCACGGGCACCAGCCTCCTGAGCAGCCTGCGCCTTTTTGAGCAGGCTGAGCTCGACAAACGGACCTTTCCAGACGGAGCGGGCCATGGGTTACCTCTTCTTCTTCGCGTGACGCGAACGGATGATCATCTTGTCCGTCGCCTTGTTGTGACGGGTGCGGGCGCCCTTGGTCGGCTTGCCCCACGGGGTGACCGGGTGACGGCCGCCCGAGGTGCGGCCTTCACCGCCGCCGTGCGGGTGATCGACCGGGTTCTTGGCGACGCCGCGGGTGAGCGGACGACGGCCCTGCCAGCGAGTGCGGCCGGCCTTGCCGAAATTCTGGTTCTGGTTGTCGGGGTTCGACACCGCGCCAACCGTTCCCATGCAATCGGATCGGATGTAGCGCTGCTCGCCCGAGTTCAGGCGGACCATCACCATGCCGCGGTCGCGGCCGACGACCTGCACATAAGTGCCGGCCGAGCGAGCGATCTGACCGCCCTTGCCGGGCTTCATCTCGACATTGTGGACGATGGTGCCGACCGGCATCTGGCCCAGCTCCATCGCGTTGCCCGGCTTCACGTCGACCTTCTTGCCGGCGATCACCTGGTCGCCCGGGCTCAGCCGCTGCGGCGCGAGGATGTAGGCGAGCTCGCCGTCCGCGTAGCGGATCAGCGCGATGAACGCCGTCCGGTTCGGATCGTATTCGAGGCGCTCCACCGTCCCCGGCACGTCGAGCTTGCGACGCTTGAAGTCGACGATGCGGTACGAACGCTTGTGACCACCGCCGATGAAGCGAGCCGTCACGCGACCAGCGTTGTTGCGGCCACCCTTCTTCGTCAGACCTTCGGTCAGACCCTTGACCGGCTTGCCCTTGTAGAGCCCGGAACGATCGACGATCACGAGCTGGCGCGTGCCAGGCGTAATCGGGTTAAAGTGTTTCAGTGCCATCGTTCCGTTCCTTACAGTCCGGTCGAGACGTCGATCGACTGGCCTTCAGCCAGGGTCACGCC
>JAEZHP010000172.1 GCA_023416515.1 Pseudomonadota bacterium
CCCTGCCCCGCCGCGCCGCGCCCTTATTGGGTGCCGGCCTGGACAGCCGCTCCCGAGCGCACGTCGATGACCTCGTCGCGGTTATAGGCGAGGACCCCCTCGATCGGAGCGAGACGGGTGATCATCACTCCGAAATAATTGGGCATCCTGTCCGCGGCGCGAAGCTCCGCCGGCACGACCCGAAGGTTCGCGAATTGCTGAGGAGTGCGCATCTGCGCGTTCCACGGCGCGACGGTGAGGTAATGGCCGAGCCGGAAATTCTGAGCGGTCGGCATGCCCCTTTGGTCCTCGGGCACCATGACGATCTCGCCCATGTCGGTGATCACTCCGGGGCGGGCCTCGAAGCGGACCGAGCCCATGCAGAAGCAGGTGCCCATCAGGCCGTTGCCGGTCTCGGACATCGCCCCGTAGAGCGAATAGGTGCCGGGTTCGACGGAGATCAGCCAGCCGCTCCAATCCTCCTGGTGGATGAGGCGTGGCCGGATGCCGTTGCTGACGAAATTGTCGGCTTCCGGAGGAGTCCATGGGAAGGTTTCCGGAGTCGGGACGACCGGGCGGGGCTGCCTGCAGATCGGCGAGATACTTCCATCGCAGCCGCGGCGGTTGCTTTCCCAATCGGCGAGCCGCCGTTCGGCCCGGGTGCGCGCGCGGGTATAGGCAACCTCGCGTTCCGCGTCGTTGGCGGCGCGCTCCGCGTCGGTGACTTCGCGAAGGAAGCGGTAGCTCTCGCGAGTGGGCGTCCGGAAGAAGATGTAGGCGCGGTTGGCCTGGAGGACGATCTGGTCCTCCTCGCCGAACTGGGGGCGCTCGCGGCGCTGGGCCTGGGCGTCGACCGCGCCGGCAAGGCCGACGGCGAGCATCATGGCCGATGCGAGGATTTTGAACTTCATTGCACCATCTCCCCAACGGTCGGTCGCGGCCCGGTCGCGGCGCGCGCTTGCATCCGAAGCAGTTCCTGGCGGCGGTCCTCGGCGAGGCTGCTATTGCCCTCGTCGAAGTTGAACTCTTCCCACACATTCTTGGCGAGGCCGAACGCGGTGTAGCCCTTGAAGCCCATGCAGGTGCGCATGACCGCACGGCGCTGCATCCGGCGCTCGGCGGATCCGAAGATCGCGTCCGCCATGGCGTTGCCGATCGCTCCGCCGATGGCGCCGCCGACCGCTCCGACCATGGTCATTGGGACGGGCGCATAATAATTGCTGCCGCCCGCCCGGTAGGCGAGGCCGCGGGCATAACCGTCGCATTCCTGGATGTCGGAGTAAGCGGTCGCGAAATCGGTGTCGGCGCGGTGGAAGAAGAAATATTTGAAGTAATTGCGCTCGGCCTCCGCATCGGGCGTGAAGGCGAGGTTCGGCATCGGCACGCTGGTCGGGTCGATGGTGGCGGCGGCCACTCGCGGCGGCGGAGTCCGTACCTGGGCGTGCGCGGTGCCGGCTGCGAGCAAGACGGCAGCAAGCGCGATGCCGCGGAGCGGCACCTGTCTCGGTCTCATAACGATTGTTCCCCCTGAAGAATTGCTCCCCAAGGGAAAAGCTAACGCGACTTATCCGATTGCGAAAGCGGGAAAATGATGAGGTCTGTCGTCATGCCCTCGACTTTGGTTTATGCGGCCGCCGATGACCGTACGTTCGCTCTTCGCCACTCGTTTCTATGAAGGCGACCTCGCCTCCCCCGATCTCCTCGCGGATCTCGAGCAATCGTGCCTCGCCCTCGCCGAGGACGATCAGGCGGGGCGGCGGTGGAGCCGCGAGCATGGCTATCGCGGCTACACGTCCTACGCGTCGCTCAACGACCTGCCGATGCGCGACCCCAATTTCGCCGACCTCGCCAAGGCGCTGAACCGCCATGTCGCGGCGTTCGCCGAGGAGTGCGCGCTCGACCTCGGCGGCAAGCGGCTCAAGCTCGACAGCCTGTGGGTCAACGTCCTCAAGAGCGGCGGCGGGCATAGCGGCCACATCCACCCGCACAGCGTCGTGTCCGGTACCGTCTATGTCGCGGTGCCTCCGGGCGCGGGCGCTCTCAAGCTTGAGGATCCGCGGCTGCCGATGATGATGGCGGCGCCGACTCGGCGCGACGACGCTCCGGAGGACCTCAAGACCTTCGTCTATGCTCAGCCGAAGCCGGGAAGCGTCTTCCTGTGGGAGAGCTGGCTTCGTCACGAGGTCGTCCCGGGCAACGCCAAGGGCGAGCGGATCAGCATCAGCTTCAACTACCGGCTCTAGCGCGCTCGCCTCTGCTGGGTCGCCGGCAACGGCCGCATGACGTTGTGGAGCGCCATCCGGGCGACCTGGCGGCCGATCTGCTCGCCGGCCTCGTTGGAGAAGCGGTAGTGGACGCCGCCGAGGGTGCGCGACAGGTTCACCTCGCGTACCCAGTCGTCCCAGCTCGGCAGCACCTGGACGGCGGCGCTCGGGATGGAGCGGGAGCTGACCCGGACGCCATGGGCCGGGCGAGCGCCGACCTCGGCGGTCATGACCTCGGCGACGGCGCCGGCCGTGCTGCAATGGGCGCAGGGATATTCGGGATGGTTGGGAGTCGCGATGAGCGGCTCCCAGGCGGGATCGGCCTGGGTGGCTTGGTTGTTGTCCGCTTCGCCGTTGCGGATGGCGGTGACCGGGCGCCAGAAATTATAGTGAAGCTTGGCCTCGCCGGTCGCCATCGAGGTGTCGTCCAGGACCATGCCCATCAGCGCGAACATCCGGGCGTTCTCGACCGGGGCGCGGCCCGAGGCATCGGCCGCGTAGCGAAGCGACGGCATCATGTCCGGAGTGATTCGGTAGCGCGCCATCAGGGTCTGGTGGGGCGTGCGGGCGGTGCTGTCGCGGCCGCCGAGACGACGCACCTCCTCATAGTCCCGCGCCCAGCGCTCGCTCGTCAGCGCCGGCGGCGGGCCCGGCCTGACCGAGTCCGCGCGCGGCAGGATCCAAGGGCGGAAAGCGGTGGTGTAGGGCTGATAGACCGGAAGTGCGGTCGCGACCCACTCGCCGGGCGTGGTGCGCGGCCGATAGGGCGTCTGGGCAATGGCGGGGTCGATGCCTCCGGCGGAAATGGCCGCGCGCGCCGCCGCCTCGCCGATCAGCCGGCCGGTCTCGCGCCGCGCGGGGTCGCTGACCGCCTCCATCGCGATATTGTAATTCTCCTCCAGGGCGGCGCGCTGGGCGGGATAGAAATGGAGCAGGACCTGATAGGCGGCGGTGACTGCGGCCGCGTCCTGCGAGGCGTTGAGGTCGCCCCGTGGGAAATCGAGATAGGATTGGTATCGCCGGTCGATCGCGTTCAGAGCCTCGAACATGGCGAGCGCCACCCGGGTCTGGGCCCGCGACAATTCGGCATTGCGAGGAGCCGGAGTCAGGGCGCTGTCGGTCGCAGAAGCGCCGGCACTTGCCGTCGCGAGCCGCTGCGCGAAATCGATCCACTCGCAGATGGTGTCCGCGGACGCGGGCTGCGCCGCAACCAGAGCCGCGACCACGCAGGCCGCCTTCAATAGCCCCTTCATGATCCCCTCCCGACTCGTGAGCCGGGGTGGAGGATATCATCAGTCGGGCTTGGCGGGGATGGCCAGGCCGCGCTGGACCGCCGGGCGGGCGAGGCCGCACTCAAGCCAGCGGGGAACGTTGACGAGCTCGTCATAGGCGACGAGGTCCCCGGCCTCGTAGAAGCCGATCAGGTTGCGGACCCAGCCCAATGAGGCGATGTCGGCGATGGAGAAATCGTCGCCGACCAGCCATTCGCGGTCGGCGAGGCGCTGCTCGAGCACCCGGATCAGGCGGTGGCTCTCCCTGGCGTATCGGTCGCGGGGGCGCTTGTCCTCATAGTCGCGGCCGGCGAACTTGTGGAAGAAGCCGAGCTGCCCGAACATCGGGCCGAGGCCGCCCATCTGCCACATCACCCACTGGATCGCCTCGTAGCGCTGGGCGGGATCGGCGGGCAGGAGCTTGCCGGCCTTCTCGGCCAGGTAGAGGAGGATCGCGCCGGATTCCCACAGAGCGAAGGGCTCGCCGCCGGGGCCGTCGGGGTCGAGGATGGCGGGGATCTTGCCGTTGGGATTCAGAGACAGGAACTCGTCATTCCAGGTCTCATTCTCCATGATGTTCACATAATGGGGCTCGTAGGGGATCTCGGTCTCCTCGAGCATGATCGACGCCTTGACGCCGTTGGGCGTCGGCGCGGCGTAGAGCTGAAGCCGGTCCGGATGCTTCGCCGGCCAGCGGCGGGTGATCGGGAATGCGGAGAGATCGGCCATGACGAGCCCCTTGGTTCGGTTGCGCAGTGAAACGCATATGGGACTGGCGGTGCCGGCTGGAAGGTTCGAGGGGTGCAACATTAGGTTGCACAGCTTCGTCATGCTGAACTTGTTTCAGCATCCATTCTTTGGCCACCGCGCGGGCGACAAAATGGACCCTGAAACAAGTCAGGGTGACGAGGCCGATCAGATCGGCATGCCCGGCGGGATACGCGGGAGGCGCTGCGGGTCGGCGGCGGCGCGTTCGAGGGCTTCGCGGTCGGCGATGAGCCGGGCGAGGCCTCGGCTCCAGTCGCCGTGGGGATCGTCGCCGCGGGCGGAGGCGAGCGTTCGGCCGAGCCTTGCGATCCGCTCCGACAGCGCCAAGGCGATGGTCGGCGACAGGGCGGGGTCGCGCTGGACCCGGGCGAGCGCGAGCAGGCTCGTCGTCGCGACCCGGCGCTGGACGGCGGCGTCGGCGGCGCTGAGACCGCCGAAATCGAACACCTGGGCGATCAGCATGTCGATCAACTGGTGAGCGCTCGGCGACTGCGGATCGGCCTGGTTCTGAAGCTCGAGCCGGTTGAGCCGGTGCGGCTGGAGGAGGTTGGTCAGGGTCAGAGCCGCGCTCGTCTCGGTCGCGACGAGCGGGTCGAAGATCGGCCCGCCGGCGGTGCGCATGACCTCGATGTCGGTCTGGCGATCGGAATTGCCCGACCAGCCCGCCGACAATGCCGGAAGGATCGCCGCGGGCACCCGAGCCGCGTCCGGCCGAAGGGTCGCAAGCAGGGCAGCGATCGCCCGGCGCTGCTCGACCGGAGGCACGGCGCGCGCGGTCTCGCGGCCGTCGCCGTTGACCGAATAAGTGAAATGGACTCCGCCGATCTGCTTGGCCGCGGCTTCGAGCTGGTAGCGGTGGATCAGCCAGATCGGGACGAAGGCGCGGCGAAGGTCGGCGACCGCGGTGCCGCGCGCGATCGCCGCGGGGCCGAAGCGGGAGACCGCGACCGAGCGGACCTGCATCATCCGGTCGAGCTCGCCGACAGGATCGGCGAAATCGTCCCAAAGGCTGCCTTCCGGGTGGCCGGAGCTCGGCGGGCGAGCGTCGTCATCGCCGATATAGCGAAGTCCCTCGGCGAGGCCGGCGGCCATGATCGGCTCCGCCTCGGCATCGGTGCCAGCGCCATAGAGCCACTGAACCGCGAAATCGTCCCAGCGGCCGAGGCCGACTCCATAAGCATCGCGAAGGTCGAGACGGCCGTCGACGAGCCCCACTCGAGGCGCTGGATAATCCATCACCGAATAGCGGCCCTGGCTGCTCGCAGCGAAATTATGGGCGAGGCCGAGGGCGTGGCCGACCTCGTGGGCGGCGAGCTGGCGGATCCGCGCGAGCGCCGCGGCAACGGGGTCGTTGGCGTCGCCGGTGCCGGTGAGACCGGCGCCGACCAGGGCCTGGTAGATCATCATGTCCTGGCGGACCCGGAGCGAGCCGAGGAGCACCCGGCCCGAGATGATCTCGCCGGTGCGCGGATCCGTGATCGCCTGGCCGTAGGACCAGCCGCGGGTTGCGCGGTTGACCCAGTTGAGAACGTTGTAACGGGTGTCGAGCGGGTCGACGCCCTCGGGCAGGAGCTCGACCTGGAAGGCGTCGATGAACCCGGCGCGGTCGAACGCCTCGCGCCACCAGCCCACTCCGTCCATCAGCGCCGAGCGGATCGGCTCGGGCGCCGCGCGGTCGACGTAGAAGAGGATCGGCTTGCGCACCCGCGAACGCGCCGCGGAAGGATCGACCTTTTCGAGCCGGAAACGGTTGGCGAGTTCGGTGACCACCGAGCGGCCGAGCGGCTGTGAGAAATCGATCACCTGGGTGCCGAAACTGCCGGCGCGCGGATCGAAGCGGCGGACTTGGTAGCCGGGGTCCGGCAGGCGAACGAGAGAGTGGCGAAGGGTGAAGGTGACGTTGCCGGGAACGGGCACGATGTTGCCGACCTCGGGCCCCGGTCGCTGCGAGACGAAGGTCAGGCGCCCTTCCATCTCGATATTGTTGGGAAGCGCGCGGACCGAATTCGGGTCGGCGACGCTGAGCTCGGGCACCAGGCGATAGTCGCCGCCTTCCTGTTCGCGGAGGCGCTGGGCGAGGTTCATGTCGTCGCGGATGAGGAAGCTGGAGACGTCGACGAGAATGTTGCCGTTCGGCCGCTCGGCGGCGACCTCGCCGGTCCACAAGGTCGAGGTGGCGAAGGCCTCGGTCACTCCGCGCTGTTCGACCTCCGGGGCGCCCGTGGCCCGGAAACGGGGATTCTCGGCCTCGGCGACGACCCGGTTGCCGAGGCGGCGAAAGACCAGGAGCCGGGAGTCGCTGGCGACCGCGCGGTCGAGACCGATCCCCGCCGAGCCCAGCCCCGTCTCGAGGGCGGTCACATAGATGTAGCGGCCCGCGAATCCGTCGGCGTCAGGTCGCGGAAGCTCGAGGTAAATCTTGCCGGTGGAACGGTTGACGTGAACCGGCAGGAGCCCGGCCTGCTCCTGAGTGCCGTTCAGCACCTCGGCCGGGGGCGCGGCGGCCAATGCGAGAGGCGCGGCGCACGACAGCAGCAGAAGCAGAGACAGCTTGGTTTTCATGGAGCTCCCCTTATGTGCCCCCGGCCTAGCGCAACGAAATGCGACCGGCTAGGCGGGCGCACAGTCTTTCCAGGAGCAATGTTTTGGGTTTCCGCTGCGGTATCGTCGGGCTTCCGAATGTCGGCAAGTCCACCCTGTTCAACGCGCTGACCGAGACGGCGGCGGCGCAGGCGGCGAACTATCCCTTCTGCACGATCGAGCCGAATGTCGGCCGGGTCGCGGTGCCCGATCCGCGCCTCGACAAGATCAAGGAGGTCGCCAAGTCGGCGCAGGAGATCGAGACCCAGCTCGAATTCGTCGACATCGCAGGGCTGGTGCGCGGGGCGAGCAAGGGCGAAGGGCTCGGCAACCAGTTCCTCGGCAACATCCGCGAGGTCGACGCGATCGTCCACGTCCTTCGCTGCTTCGAGGGCGGCGACGTGACCCATGTCGAGAACCGGGTCGATCCGGTTGCGGACGCGGAAACGGTCGAGACGGAGCTGATGCTCGCCGACCTCGAGAGCCTCGAGAAGCGGGTCCCCAACCTCGCCAAGAAGGCGGCGCAGGGCGACAAGGAAGCGAAGATCCAGGCGAGCGTGCTCGGCCAGGCGCTCGAGCTTCTACGCGAGTCCAAGCCGGCGCGGCTCACCGAGCCGAAGGATGCCGAGGAAAAGCTAGCGCTGGAGCGGGCTCAGCTGCTGACCTCCAAGCCCGTCCTCTATGTGTGCAACGTCGACGAGGGCGACGCCGCGACCGGCAACGCCCACAGCGCTCGAGTGTTCGAGAAGGCCGAGGCGGAGGGCGCGAAGGCGGTGATCATCTCGGCGGCGATCGAGGCGGAGATCGCGACGATGCCGGCCGAGGACCGCGCCGACTTCCTCGGCGACCTCGGGCTCACCGAGACCGGCCTCAGCCAGATCATCCGCGCCGGCTACGACCTCCTCCACCTCATCACCTTCTTCACCGCGGGGCCGAAGGAAGCGCGCGCGTGGACGGTTGAGAAGGGAGCCAAAGCGCCTCAGGCCGCCGGCGTGATCCACACCGATTTCGAGCGCGGCTTCATCCGCGCCGAGACCATCGCCTATGACGACTTCATCGCCTGCGGCGGCGAGGCGGGCGCCAAGGAAGCCGGCAAGATGCGCTCGGAAGGCAAGGAATATGTCGTCCAGGACGGCGACATCCTGCTGTTCCGGTTCAACGTGTAGAACTCCCCTCCCCGCAAGGGAGGGGGCGTCAGCCGACCCGCTCCGGCTTCAGATCGTGGAAATCGTAGCTGAAGTCGGCGAAGGGCGAGAGGGCGCGAAGGGTCATTCTCGGCACCCGGCCGTTCTCGACGACGAAGGTGATCACCGCGTCCTCGCCGGCGCCGCGCGGGAAGCGGGTTCGGAAGGCGTCGGGGCCGAACGGCTCGAGTGCGGACTTGAAGACCGGGGTGCGGGTGAAGTCGATGTGGAGGCGGCCGCGGCGCTCGGTGACGACGATGTCGCCATACCAGGGATCACGGTAGCGGCCGGCATAGGCTGACAGTGGCAGGCTCGGGCCGCCCGCCGGCGCTCGGTTGAAATCGCCGCCGGCCTGGTTGAGCGCCTCGCTGCGCTGGCGGTCGATCCGGGTTCGGGTGGAGGTCACCCAGTCATATTCCGGAGCGCCGATGAGGTGGTCGACGATGGCGTTGCGAAGGCCTCCGACGGCGCCGTCCTCGGTGTTCGTGAAGACCGCGAAGGCATGGCCGCTGTCCGGGAAGAAGCCGGTATAGGTGATCTGGCCTGAGAGGCCGCCCGAATGGTGGAGAAGCCGGCGGCCGCGATAGTCCTGGACGAACCAGCCCGAGGCGTAGCCGGTGAGGACCGAGCGGGTGGGAAGCTCGGGAGTCGGCCCCGGGCCGCTCGCGGTGATCACCTGCGGGGTCCACATCTGGGTGCTCTGGGCTTCGCTCCACAGGCGCTGGCCGTTGGGCATCATCCCCTTGCCGAGCTGGGTCTGGAGCCACGGCACGATGTCGCGGGCGCTGGTGTGGATACCGGCGGCGGCGCCGAATACCGGGGACTCGTCGGGCTCGATCGCCGCGAGCGGACCGAAGCCGCGAAGGGGCGGTCCGAGCCTGGCGTGGCGGCCGACGACATTGCGGGTGCGCACCAGCGGCCGGTTGGCGACCGAATGCGCCATTCCGAGCGGGCGAAGCAGGCGCTCGGCGAAGAACTGCTCGTAGGTCTGGCCGGTAACACGCTGAAGAAGAAGGCCTCCGACGATGTAGAGGATGTTGTCGTAGGCGTAACCGGTGCGGAAGCCGCGGGCGAGCGGCAGGTAGCGGAGACCGCGGAGCACGTCCTCGGCGGTGTGAGTGCTTTCCGGAAAGATCATCAGGTCGCCGGCGCCGAGCGCCAGGCCCGAGCGGTGGACGAGAAGGTCGCGGACCGTGGTCATCTCGGTCGCATGGGGATCGCTCATCGCGAATTCGGGGAGGTAGCGCCGAACCGGCTCGTCCCAGGCGAGCTTCCCCTCCTCGACCAGCAAAGCGAAAGCGGCGGCGAGGAACGCCTTGGTGTTGGAGGCGACCGCGAACAGGGTGTCCTCGTCGACGCGGTCGGGCCGGCCGAGGGTGCGGACGCCATAGCCGCGGGTGAAGACGGGCTGGCCGGGTCGGATCAGGGCGACGGAGACGCCGGGAATCTCGAAGGCGGCGAGGAAGCGTTCGACGATCGAGTCGACGGGATCCGGGACCAGGGCCTGGAATGCCCAAGCCGGCCGAGTCGCCGCCAGAGTGAGGCCGCCAAGGCCCAGCGCCAGCGCCTCGCGCCGGCTGACAGTCGCAAATCCGCTCATCGACAACTCCGTTCGGGCAAAGGCTTAAAGGCGCGGTTTGGGATTGGAAAGGAGCTCAGGGGCGAAGCCGGCTCGCGAGGGTCCACCAGTCGGGGCGGGCGGCGCGGATCCGGGTTTCGGCGGAGTCGCGCTCCGCTTCGCTCTGGTAGAGCGCGAAGCAGGTGGCGCCGGAGCCGGACATTTGGGCGAGGCGGGCGCCGGCGAGGGCCTCGAGCACCTCGCCGATCACCGGGGCAATGGCGCGGGCGGGAGCTTCGAGGTCGTTGCGGCCGACGAGATCCGAGCCGAGCGGGCCGCGGTCGACGCCGTCCCACGCCTTGAACACCGGGCCGGTCGGGACCGGGACTCGGGGGTTCACGAGCAAGACCGGTCTTCCGTCGAGCGCGCTGCCGTCGACGGGGACGAGATCGTCGCCCCTCCCCTCGCCGCGCACGGTGCGGCTTGCGATGCATGCGGGCACGTCGGCGCCGAGCGTGCGAGCGATGGCGTGGAGCGTATCCGGGTCGGCCGGCAGATCCCAGAAGCGGGTGAGCAGGCGCAGTGCCGCTGCCGCATCGGCCGAGCCGCCACCGATTCCGGCCGCGACGGGAAGCCGCTTCTCGAGGGTGATTCGGGCGCCTTTGGTAACGCCGTAATGCCGCCGAAGCGCCTCTCCGGCGCGAATGACGAGGTTGCCCTGAGAGTCCCTCTCCCCGACGGGGAGGGCTCTAGCGAACCGGCCGGTCACGGCCAGCTCAAGTTCTTGCAGTCGCTCGGGCTCCGCCACCTCCAATTCGTCGCCGTCCTCGGTGAAGGCGAAGGTGGTTTCCAGGCGGTGGTAGCCGTCCGGCTCGCGCTTCCGCACGTGGAGCGCGAGGTTGATCTTGGCGTAGGCGGTCTCGCGCATCAGCGCTGGGCGAGGCGCGAAGGCCCTCGATCGATCTTTTCGCGGAGCCGCTCGGCGGCCTCGCCCTCGGCGTAGACGGAGGCCGCGGTCCAAGCGAAACGGGCTTCGAAGCGTCGGCCGGCGGCGTAATAGGCATCGCCGAGATGCTCGTTGATCTCGACGTCCGAGGGCTCGGCGCGGGCGGCGCGCTCGAGATAGGGGATCGCCTCGTCGACGCGGCCGGTCTTGTAGAGCGCCCAGCCCAGCGAGTCGGTGATCGCGGCGCTGTCCGGGGCGAGCCGGAGCGCCTCGCGGATCATGCGCTCGGACTCCGCCGGTTCCTCGCCGCGGTCGATCTGGGCGTAGCCGAGATAGTTGAGGACGACGGGCTCGGCCGGGGCGAGACGGTAGGCCTCGCGCAGGGCCGCGCGCGCCTCGGGCCAGCGCCCGCCCTGCTCCAGCGCGCCGCCACGCGCGACGTAGAGCGTCCATTCGGGGATCGCCGGATGGGAACCGGCACGCCACAATTCGTGGGCGCGGGCGTAAGCGGCGGCTGCCTCGTCGAACTGGCGGGCGTCGACGAGGAGGTCGCCGAGCTGGATATGGTCGGCCGGGTCGGTCGAGCCGCGAGCGATGCGCTGGCGAACCTCGGTCATCGCGGCGGCGCTCTGGCCGCTCGACGCGAGCAGGCGAAGGCGAAGCGAGGCCGCGGCGTCGGCAAAGGGGTCGTTGGCAGGGACCGTGGCGATGAGCCGGACGGCCTCGGCGGCGCGCTCCTCACCCATCACCTCGGCGGCAAGGAAGGTCGCCTCGCTATTGTCGGGCGCCAGGAAGCGCGCGACCTGAGCAAGCATCACCGCCTCGTTGCCGAGCTCCTGCTGGTTGAAGTCGATGGCGATCCGGGCGAGCAATTCGGCGACCCCGTCTGCGGCGGTGTCGATCCTGCCCGGGATCGGCTGCCTTGCCTCGATCAGGCGGCGGGCGGCGACGAAGGCCAGCTGGTCGCCGGCGACGAGACGGAGCGCCTGGTCGCGCTGGCGGCGGGCGGCGAACTCGGCGGCAGCCGCGATACGCAGGCGCTGAAGGCGAAGACCGGCTCCGGGATCGAGCGCGGCGAAGACCTCGGGCGAGCCCCTCCCCTGCGCAAGCTCGATGAGCGCGCGATGCTCGACGGCGTAACCGGCACCGGAGCCGCTGTTGAGCGGGGCGAGCAAGGCGACGGGATCGCCGCGCCGCGAGCCGAACGCGATCCAGGCGCGGATGATGGGAGTCAGGGTCTCGAACAGCCGATCCTGCTCGATTCGCGCGGTCTGGCGTTCGGCGGCGGCCCAGTCGCGCCGCTTGAGCGCATCGGCGAGAAGCAAGGGCCGGCGAAGCGCCGGAAGCGCGTTGCGCGCCTCGAGCCGGCGAGCCGCGTCGAGCGCGAGCGGCCAGTCGCCGGCGGACAGGCCATGGTCGAGCGCTCGGCGAGCGACGAGCTCGCTGGTGGGATTTTCCGCAAGTAGCGCACGGAAGCTTCGCCCTGCCCGCTCCGCCGCGCCCTGATCCGCGGCTACCCGGGCCTGGATGTAGGTGGCGGGATCCGCTGCGGCGGGCGCCGGCCAGGCGATGAAAGCGGCGCCGAGGAGCAGGCTACATGTTCGGGTAATTGGGGCCTCCACCGCCTTCGGGGGTGACCCAGTTGATGTTCTGGGTCGGGTCCTTGATGTCGCAGGTCTTGCAGTGGACGCAGTTCTGAGCGTTGATCTGCAGCCGCGTTGCGCCGCCCTCTTCGACGAACTCATAGACTCCCGCCGGGCAGTAACGCGCCTCCGGACCCGCATAGTCCGCCAGGTTGACCGCTGTCGGAATCGACGCGTCCTTCAGCGTGAGGTGGATCGGCTGGTCTTCCTCATGATTGGTGTTGGACAGGAACACCGAGGAGAGGCGGTCGAAGCTGATCACTCCGTCGGGCTTGGGATAGTCGATCGGCCTCGCGAGGTCCTTGCGGAGCAAAGTCGTGTTGTCCGGATGATGCTTCATCGTGAAGGGCAGGCCGATGTGGAGGGTGCGCATCCACATGTCGACGCCGGCGAGAAGCGTCCCGATCGTTCCGCCGAACTTGGCGACCATCGGCTCGACGTTACGCACCATCTTCAATTCGCTCGCCACCCAGGAGGCGTGGAGAGCGGTGTCGTAATCATCGAGGGCGTCGTTGCTGCGGTCCGCGGAGATGGCGGCGAAGGCGGACTCCGCGGCCAGCATCCCGCTCTTCATCGCGGTGTGGGTGCCCTTGATCCTGGGCACGTTCACGAAGCCGGCCGAACAGCCGATGAGGGCTCCGCCCGGGAAAGCGAGCTTGGGGATGGACTGGTAGCCGCCCTCGTTGATGGCCCGGGCGCCGTAGGAGACTCGCTTGCCGCCCTCCAGGATCGCGCGGATCGAGGGGTGCTGCTTCCAGCGCTGGAACTCCTCGAACGGCGAGAGGTAGGGATTGCGGTAGGAGAGAGCGACGACGAAGCCCAACGCCACCTGGTTGTTGTCCTGGTGGTAGAGGAAGCCGCCGCCCCAGCTGTCGTCGTCGAGTGGCCAGCCCTGGGTGTGTATGACCCGGCCGGGCTCGTGCTTGTCGGGATCGATGTCCCACAATTCCTTGATGCCGAGGCCGTAGATCTGCGGCTGGCTGTCCTTGTCCAGCTCGAAGATCCGCTTCACTTCCTTGGTGAGGCTTCCGCGCGCGCCTTCCGCGAAGAAGGTGTAGCGGCCGTGAAGCTCCATTCCGGGCTGGTAGTCGCCCTTGTGGGTGCCGTCGCGGGCGACGCCCATGTCGCCGGTGGCAACGCCCTTCACGCTGCCGTCGTCGTTGAACAGCACCTCGGCGGCCGGGAAGCCGGGGAATATCTCGACTCCCAGCTCCTCGGCCTTGCCGGCGAGCCAGCGGCAGAGATTGCCGAGGCTTCCGGTGAAGGTGCCCTTGTTGTGCATCCAGGACGGAGTCGTGATGTGCGGGATCGAGCGCTTCTTGGTCTTGGACAGCACCCAATGCTCGTTGCGGGTGACCGGCACCGCGGCGAGCGGGCAGCCCTGCTCCTTCCAGTCGGGAAGAAGCTCATCCAACGCCTTGGGATCGATCACGGCGCCCGACAGGATGTGGGCGCCGACCTCCGAGCCTTTTTCGAGAATACAGACCGACAGCTCGCGCCCGGCCTCATTGGCGAGCTGCTTCAGGCGGATCGCGGCGGAAAGGCCGGCAGGTCCCGCACCGACGATGACGACGTCGTACTGCATGGACTCGCGTTCGCTCACTGGCCTCTCCTCGTCGCGTGACTGACTCATGTGGTCGCAAAGTCGCGACGCGGCGGCAATAAGCAAGTCCCCGAAGGTTGACCAGCGCCGCGCCGATAGGCCCTATGGCGCGATGGACCGGGGTGGGAACGATTTTATCGCGGAGGCGGAGAGTCTCCTCGGCTGGTGGCGCGATGCGGGCGTGGACTGCGCCGTGCAGGAGGAGCCGCGCGACTGGCTGAAGCCGGCGCCGGCGCCTGTCGCGAACGAGCTCGCGGAGGCCGGCGCGGGCGCCTCTCGACTTCGCCCGGGACGAGCGGAGCCGGTCAAGGAGCCGCTACCCGACCAGCTGGCGCTGTTCCATGATTGGCTCAAGGCGAGCGACGCCCTGCCCTATTCGGCCCCGCACGCGCCGCGTGTGTGCCCGTCGGGCGATCCAAATTCCGGCCTGATGATCATGACGGCCATGCCTTCGGTCGACGACTGCGCGGCCGGGACGATGCTGTCCGGCGACGCCGGGCGGCTGTTCGACCGAATGCTCGCCGCCATCGGGCGGAGCCGCGACACCAGCTACATTGCCGGCCTGTCCTGCCTTCGACCGACCGGCGGACGGCTTGACCCCGCCGGCGCCGGCCACTGCGGCGAGATCGCCCGCCATCATCTCGGACTGGTCGCGCCCAAGGCGGTGCTTCTGCTCGGCGACGCCTGCTCGAAGGCCCTGCTCGGCCTCGGCGCCGCGCAGGCGCGCGGCAAGGTCCATCGCATCTCCACCCCCACCGGCGAGGTCGCCGCGATCGTCACTCTTCCGCCGGATTATCTGCTCGGCCAGCCCGCCGCCAAGGCGCTCGCCTGGGCCGACCTCCAGCTTCTGCAGGAGACGCTGGCATGATCCGCAAGCTCGCTCTGGCCGTTGCACTCAGCACCCTCGCCACGCCGGCGGTCGCGGACGACCTCGACAACGTCACCCAGTCCCGCCGCGCCCGTGCGGCAACGGTGCCGCCGCAGCTGACCCCCGCCCAGCGCGACGCCTACAGCGCCTTGTTCGCCGATCTCGCGGCTCAGAATTGGGCGGGAGCGCTGGGGCGTCTCGACACCCTTCCGGAAGGGCCGCTCCACAATGCCGCCCGGGCCATTCTCTACACCGCTCCCGGCTCGCCGCGGGTCGAGCTGGAGCCGTTGCTCGCTCTCGCGAACCGGGCGCCCGAGCTTCCCCAGTCCGCCGACCTGGCGCGCCTTGCCCAGCTTCGCGGAGCAACGCAGCCGCCCCAATTCGTGCCGCCCCAGCGGCTGATCGGCCAGCGCGGCCAGCCCCGCCGCCAGCGGCCACGTCCCAACACCAGCGATGCGGTCGCGCGCGAGATCGAGCCTCTGATCCAGCCGCTGATCGTCAACGACCAGCCGGCGGCGGCCGAGGCGATCCTGCTGTCGCGCGGCGGCGAGCTGTCGATCGAGGCCCGAACCGAGTTCGAGCAGCGGATCGCCTGGTCCTATTATCTGGTCCGCCAGGACCGGGAGGCGCTTCGCCTCGCCCAGCAGGCGGGCCGCGGCACCGGCGACTGGGCGGTTCATGGCGAATGGGTCGCCGGGCTCGCCGCCTGGCGCCTGGGCGATTGCAGCGCCGAACAGAGCTTCCAGTCCGTCGCGCGCCGAACCGGGGATCCCGAGATGGCCGCTGCGGGCCATTATTGGGCATCGAGAACCGCGCTCCGCTGCGGCCATCCCGAGCGGGTCCAGCCGCATCTTCGCGCCGCCGCGGGCCAGGAGGAGACCTTCTACGGCCTGCTCGCCGAGAGCGCGCTCGGCCTTCGCCGGGTGTCGGGAGGCGAAGCCGACGTGCTGACTCCGTCCGAATGGGCGTCGATCGCGAACCGGCCCAACGTCCGAACCGCGGTCGCTCTTGCCGAGATCGGCCAGACCGAGTTCGCCGACACCTTCCTTCGCCACCAGGCGCGGATCGGCGACCCGCGCGAGCATGAAGCGCTGACCCACCTCGCCGCGCGCCTCAACATGACCGGCACCCAGATGTTTCTCGCGCACAACCTTCCCCAGGGCGTGCGAATCGGCCGGCACGACCGCTATCCGGCACCCGACATCGCTCCGCGCGGCGGCTGGCAGGTCGACCAGGCGCTCGCTTACGCTCATGCGCTCCAGGAATCGGGCTTCCGGGAGAATGCGGTGAGCGGCGCCGGCGCGCGCGGGCTGATGCAGGTGCGGCCGGGCACCGCCGGCGACCTCGTCCGCTGGGGCCGAGCCAATGCCGATCCGGGCCGGCTCAGCGATCCCGCGACCAACGTCGCCTTCGGCCAGGCCTATATGCAATATCTGCGCGACCAGAGCGGCACCGACGGTCTGCTTCCGCGCGTGATCGCCGCCTATAATGCGGGACCGGCGCCGGTCGCGCGCTGGACCGCGGAGAGCCGCGGCGACGGCGATCCACTGCTCTACATCGAGTCGGTGCCCTATTGGGAGACTCGCGGCTACATCCCGATCGTTCTTCGCAACTACTGGATCTACGAGGAACGTCCGGCCGACCAATCGTCGAGCCGCCGGGCCCTTGCGCAGGGCCTGTGGCCGCGCTTCCCCGGAACTTCGGGACCGGAAGCGGTTCGGCTCAACCCGCCCGCACGGATCGCCGAGGGCAGCGACTGATCTCCTCTACCGGGCGGTGGCTGCGAACGGGCTGCCGGCATTCCACCGCGGCCGGCCCGGCGCATTCGCGATTCGCATCGCGAGCGCGGCGATGAAGTCGTGGAGGCGGATCTCGTCGTCGCGGACGATCGGGGTCGACATGTCGTCCGACGGCGCATGGTAGCGGTTGGCCCTGAACGCCCGCTCGAGCTCCGCCTCGGGCGTGCTGGCGGCGAAGCCGAACTTGAACGCGACCGCAGGAATGCCCTGCTCGATGAAGCCGTACTGGTCCGAGCGAATGAACGAATTGCGGTTCGGGAACGGGTCGGGCGCGAGCGGCAGGCCCATCGAAGCGCCGACGGCCTGCGCGTCGGCGCCGATGCTGCTCTCCTCGGCACCAAGCACGGTCACGCTTCGAAGCGGGAAGAGCGGAAGCGCCATGTCGTAGTTGAGGTTGGCGACGATGGAGTTGCGAGCGACGGTCGGGCGCCGCGCGAAATAACGCGATCCGAGCAGGCCTTTCTCCTCGGCGGTCACGAACACGAACAGGATCGATCGCCTGGGCCGCTGGCGGCGAAGCTCGGTCGCGATGTCGATCAGAGCGGCGACCCCGGCGGCGTTGTCGAGGGCGCCATTGTAGATCGAGTCACCATCGACCGGACGGCCGATGCCGAGGCCGTCGAGATGCGCGGTCATGACGATATGCTCGTCGGCCAGCGCTGGATCGCTGCCGGGGAGCCTGGCGACGACATTAGGCGATGACACGGTTCGGCTGGTCGCGGCGAGTCGCCCGCTGAGGCGGGTCGCCAGCGGGAAGCTGCGCAACGGCTGTGAAGCGTCGGCATCGGCGGCGACCTGCGCGAAGGTCCGCGGGGAGCCCGCGAACAGTCGCTCCGCCTCGGCCGCGTTCCAGCTCAGCGAAACGAAGGGCGGTTCGTCGCGAATTCCGGAATCGGCGAACAGCATTCCCGGCTGGGCGGCGTTGCGGACCGTCGATTCCCAGGGCGACTCGCTCTGGCCTGGCGTGGTGAGCGAGATCGCGCCGACCGCGCCGCGCTGAGCGAGCCAGGTGTTGCGCTGGGCGCGGGCATGCGCCTTGAGCGTGCCCGAGACTTCGGCCGGCCCGCCGCTGACGAAGACCGCGATCTTGCCGCGAAGGTCGACACCCGCGAAGTCGTCATGGCCGGCGGACGGCATGTGGAGGCCGTAGCCGACGAAGACGAGCGGAGCGTCGAACGATGCCGGCAGTTCATAGCGCGGGCTGATCACCGCGGTGCCCGGAGTGGCGACCGGGGTCCCCGACAGGCTGAGGCTCGAAGCCGAATAATCGGTGCGCTGCTCGGTGAAGGCGATCGGCTGGAGATAGAAGTTGGTGCCGGCCGGGCGGAGACCCAGGTGGCGCATCTCGTTCGCGACATAGGCTGCGGCGCGTTCGTGGCCGGGAGTGCCGGCGGCGCGGCCCTCCATCGAGTCGCTGGCGAGCGCCTCGACATGCGCCTGCCAGCGCGCTGCCCGGTCGGCCGGGGACGCAATCGGAACGGTCGACAGGGTCGGTGCGCAGGCGGCGAGAGCGAAGGCGAGCAACCAGGCGGAACGCATAGATGAAACTCCTCGGCCCCCACCTGCAGACGCCAATGGCAAAGGCGCCGCGTGAGAGCAACATCTCGACTGTTGTTCTTGTTCTGTTCGCCTGCTAGGATGGCAGGATGAGCGCTCGACTCTCACGCCCTGACCTGAGGCCCGGCCGGGGCGCGCCGGAGAATGTGACTCCGACACGGTTCAACCTCATGGCGCGCGAGGCGGACGGGGACTGGCTCGACAACCGCGAGACCCTCGACGACGGGCCGCCGCCGCTGCGCACCAGCGTGACGGTCGAGCAGCCGCGGACGATCATCGCGCGCAACCAGTCGCCGGACATCGGCTTCGACCGCTCGATCAACCCCTATCGCGGCTGCGAGCATGGCTGCATCTATTGCTTCGCTCGGCCGACTCACGCCTTCCACGACTTGTCGCCTGGCCTCGATTTCGAGACCAAGCTTTACGCCAAGCCGAACGCCGCGGCGCTGCTTCGCAACGAGCTCGCCAAGCCCGGCTATGTGTGCCGGCCGATGGCGCTCGGCACCAACACCGATCCCTATCAGCCGATCGAGGGCAAGTGGCGGATCACCCGCTCGGTGCTGGAGGTGCTCGCGGAGACCCGCCACCCCTTCACCATCACCACCAAGTCGGACCGGGTGGTTCGCGACATCGACATCATCGCGCCGATGGCCAAGCAGCGGATGGCGAACGTCGCGCTGTCGGTGACGTCGCTGTCTCCGGAGATTTCGCGGACGCTGGAGCCGAGGGCTCCGGCGGCGCGCAAGCGGCTGGCAGCCGTTCGCAAGCTGGTCGAGGCGGGCGTGCCCTGCACCGTCGCGATCGCGCCGGTGGTCCCGCAGGTTACCGACCATGAGCTGGAGGCGATCGTTGAGGCCGCGGCCGAGGCGGGCGCGAGCGGCGTCTTCTATCTGCCTGTGCGCCTGCCCCACGAAGTCGCGCCGCTGTTCCGCGCCTGGCTCGACGAGCATTTCCCCGACCGCGCGCGCAAGGTGATGGCGACGATCCAGTCGATGCGCGGCGGCAAGGACAACGACCCGAACTGGTTCAGCAGGATGCGAGGCCAGGGCGCCTGGGCCGACCTCTTGCGGACCCGCTTCGAGATCGCCGCCAAGAAGCACGGCTTCCCCAAGGACAAGCGACCCCTCCGAACCGACCTGTTCGAGCCACCCCAAGGCCCGCAGCTGAGGCTCTTGTAGAGGTCACACACCCCCCGCTCGTCCTGAGCGAAGTCGAAGGGCGCTTGCA
>JAEZHP010000019.1 GCA_023416515.1 Pseudomonadota bacterium
AGCAGAGGCTGAGCTAATGGAACTTACTGAGGTGTTCGAATATGCGAACCATACAGCTTCCTTTCATCAAAGATCGGATCAAGCTACCAGCCTTCTCATGACAAGCGAGGAGGAAGACTTTCAGCAGGATTTAATATCTTGTAATGCAAAGGAATATATAAAGCATAAGGATGTGTTTGCCTATCCCTTCGGTTTATATGAAGCACGAAATGTAACCACACTGAAAAACATGGGCTTTTCCCTTGCCTTTACCAGTGAACCCGGTGTTAACACTGCAACAACCGATCCCTTATTGTTAAAGAGAAATGTGGTCCCATATCTTATGGATCTAAATGCATTTCAACAGATGATATCACTATCATAATTTTTAAGTAATGTTATGAATGATATGCTAATTTATGTTAAAAATAATACAGACATTGGATATTTAGGTTAATTTGACCTTTCATGCAGAAGAAACTACCGTACACTGTTCTTCATGAAAAGCTGAGATAAGCTCCATGCCATACTATAATACTATCGTACGATTAACGGAGGAAACTATGAAGAAACTTATAACTACTTGCATCCTTACAGCAGCTATGCTACTAACAGCCTGCTCCAACAACAGCAATAAAACTACACCAGAGACGAATGATAAATCTGATGTAACTACCCAGGAAACCTCAGGAGAAGAATTTACAATCGGTATTTTACCTGCAGAAGCTGCCATACCTATCATAATAGCCAAAGAAAAGGGCTATTTTGAGGAAGAAGGAATTAAGGTTAAAATCCAAAGCTTCGCTTCTCCGAATGATCGAAACGTAGCTGTTCAGGCAAAGGAACTTGACGCTACCATTGCTGATGTAATGACTGCAGCCACCTTTATGCAAAATGGAATTGAAATGATGATTACCTCGGATATCAGCGAGGATTTTAAGATTCTGTCCTCTCCGGAATCAGGCATTACTGAGATGTCCGGTCTTAGTGGCAAAAAGATATCCCTTGTCCCTAATTTTATTCTTGAATACATCATGGATCAGTTTGCAGAGCAAAATGGCTTTACTTATGAGATTGTAGAGATTCCTTCCTTCTCAGGAAGATCTGAAGCTTTACTCTCAAACCAAATTGATGGAGTTGTATTTACAGAGCCACAGGCAGGTATGCTCGTCGGACAAGGTGCTCATCTTCTTGGAAGCTCAAAGGAAGCAGGTATCAAGGGAGGTACCCTTTTATTCATGAAGGATATGCTTGATCAAAAGCCAAATGATATTATCGCCTTCTATAATGCTTATAATAAAGCAATTGATTATATGAATGGGACAGATGCCTCTGAATACAGCAGCATTTTAACCAATTATCAATTTCCGGAGGCCATCAGCACTTATCTTTCCGGCATGAAGGGTGATTTCCAATACGCAGGTCAGATTAGTAAGGAACAGTTTGACAATATTATTTCATGGACTGTAGAGAAAGGATTAATCAAAGAAGCTTATGCTTATGAGGACTTAACCGATTTCTCTTTCCTAAAATAATCTAAACGTTAATCATTATTATCATTGATACCAATAGATCAGATACCATGTTATGATGTACTAGAAATGATAACCTGAAGAAAAGGACAAGTGTGCTTAAGCCTTCGCAATACGATTCTCCATCTGTTTCGTTGCGAGCCCAGCCACTTGTCCTTAATTCTTACTCAGAATCTCTATGATAACCTAATCTTATTAAGATCTCATGTTATTGTTTGATATCCTATTTACTTCTACCATGATCATTTCTGTCTTCCTGCTTCTGTTCATGTATTCCTGTTTCTGTTCATGTTCTCCTGTTTCAGTTCATATATTCCTGCTTCTGTCATGTATTCCTGCTTCTGTTCATGATCTCCTGTTTCAGCTCATATCTTCCTATTTCAGTCCATGTCCTCATCTTTTTTACTTTCCACAGTTCGTATTTTCCTATTCCAAGGTGCGATGATTGTTTCGATATGGTCCAGAAAACGATACAATACTACTCCGATCAGACCGAGGGTCATAATTCCACAGAACATCTCCACATAATTCATTTTCGTCCAAGCACTAAGAATATAATAGCCAATACCGTATACGGTAGCATAATTCTCAGCAAAGAATAAGGAGGCCATAGAGATTCCTAAGCTTATTCGTAACCCAGAGAATATCTGCGGAATGATTGCTGGAATGATTAAGAACCTATATTTTTGCAGCGTAGTAGCTTGAAAGGAATCCATAACCTTATATTGTAACTTAGGAATCATTGCTACTCCATCCCGTACGGATAATATGATCAGGAATACAATAATCCATATAATCAATATAATCTTTGAGGTATTACCAAGCCCAAATAGCAACATAAAGATAGGCAAGAAGGCAACCTTGGGTATAGGATAGATGAAGTACAATAACGGAGAGAAAAGACGTTTCAATAAGTCATTGATCGCCAAACATACACCGATTGGTATACCAATCAGCATAGAGACACTGATACCTATAAGAATTCTTAGAAGACTTGCCAAAGAATGTAGTGCCAACTGATCAAGGTGATCAAAGGAATAACGTATTGTAACCCATGGAGAAGGCACAGTATGCGTACGGAGTAACAGGTACGAAAGCTGCCATATGC
>JAEZHP010000049.1 GCA_023416515.1 Pseudomonadota bacterium
CTCGCCTCGCCGACGCCGACGCGTGCTCGGCCGCTGTTCGCGAGCACCGAGCGGACGTCGGCGAGGTCGAGATTGACCAGGCCGGGGGATGTGATGAGGTCCGAGACGCTGCGGACGGTGCGATGAAGAACTTCATCGGAATGATTGAAGGCGTCCTTCAGCGTCATCGCCGGGTCCGCGACGCGGAACAGATTCTGGTTGGGAACGACGATCAGGCTGTCGACCTGCTCCGCGAGGCGAGCCAGGCCCTCGTCGGCGGAGCGCATTCGGCGACGGCCTTCGAAAGCGAACGGCTTCGTGACGACCGCCACGGTGAGGATACCCAATCGGCGCGCGACCTGGGCCACCACCGGCGCTGCGCCGGTCCCCGTGCCGCCGCCCAAGCCGGCGGCGATGAAGCACATATGGGCGCCGTCCAGCGCGCGCTCGATGTCGCCGGCCGATTCCTCGGCTGCGATTCGGCCGAGGTCCGGGGCCGAGCCGGCGCCGAGGCCGCGGTTGGAGCGGCCGATCTGGACGATCTCCTCGCACGAGCTGGCGCGCAACGCCTGGGCGTCCGTGTTGGCCGCGACGAAGCGGACTCCCAGCAACTCCTTGCGGATCATCGCCTCGACGGCATTGTTGCCCGCGCCGCCGACGCCGATGACGACGATCTCCGGCTCCAGCGACTCGGCCCGAGACCCGCTGGCCCGCTTGGCGAAAGAAAAAACGCTATCCGTCACAACCATGTACCCCGCCCACGACTCGGCCGAAGCTATGGGGCGTCGAATGGTTAACGGCCAATCCCGGGAATCTACTGCCGTCTGCCCTGCCGGATGGCGCTGCTAGTCTTTGGCCAGTCTTGAAGCGACTCCAGCGACTTGGGTCCGGATGTCCGGAACCGCGACGATTTCCCAGAAAGTGCCACGCGTGATCGGCCCGACCGCGAAGAGGCGCTGCTGGGCCTGGCCGTCGGCGGCGATCACCCTGGATTCGCTGTCGACGTCGATTCCGATTCCAAGCGGATCGGGGCGGATCGTCCCGGCCTGGACAAGGGCCCGAAGCAGGGGATCGCTGCTGCCGCGCAGATCCGCCTCCGGCCCGGTGCAATTGACGATTCGGGCGACCGTCACATGCTCCACCTCGGCCGCACCGCGCGCTCGCCAGGCGACGTCGACCCCGTCGGGTCGGTTCTCGGCGCTCGCCAGCTTTCCGGCCGCGACCCGCAACTGGCCCGAATCCATCATGGCCTGGAGGCGGTCATGGATCTCAGGCGCAATTCGGTGGCGATGGACGTCCCACCACGGGCGCAGGTGACGCAGGAAACGGCCACGGACGTCGGGAGTCGCGGTCCGCCACAAATCCTGGGTGACCGGACGAAGTGCATCGACCGCCTGTCGCCATCCCGCGCTTTTGCCCTGGTCGCGGACCTCGCGAAGGAGCGCCGAGGCGATCGTCGTCGGAACTTCGCTTCGCGGCTGGGGCGGCGGGCCGGCGGCATGGGCGCGGGGGAGTAGACCGCGGCGCGACACCGCAAGGATGGGGCCGGTGAAGCCGCGCTGGTCGAGCAGAAGGACGAGGTCGACCATGGTGAGGCCGGTTCCGATCACCAGAACCTGGTCGTCGCTCGCCAGCCCGTCGGCCGCCCCGGGAAGCCAGGGATCGGCGAAGAAGCGCTCCGGAGGCAGGCCTGCCTCTGCAAGCATTCGCGGCGGCTTGGGAGGCGAATTGCCGACCGCCAGTGCGGCGGCGTCTGCCTCGACCCGCCCCCCGCCAACCAGGCTGATCGTCGCTCCAGCTGCCGTCGCGGCGACGTCGCTCGCCGCGTCCTCGATCAGCGTCAGCTTGCCCGCCGCTCCGGCGACCGCCTCGCGCAGCTGCTCCTGCACATATTCGGCATAGAGCAGGCGCGGCGCGAAGGTGGCGGCATCCCCGCCTCCTCGCGCTTCCAGCCAGCGCGCGAAATGGCCGGGATCGTCGGGATAGGCGCTCATTCCGCCGGCCCGGACGTTGAGCAGGTGGATGGCATGGGCAGCGCCGTAAGCGAGGCCGCGCCCCGGCTTGCCGCTCGGCTCTATCAGGGTGACGCGGGTGTCGCCCCGGCGAAGGAGCTGCACCGCGAGCATCGTTCCGGAAAAGCCGCCGCCGATGATCGCCACATGCCCGGTCACCGGCCGCTCCTGTCCACCCTGTCCTCAGGCCGCCCCTTGCGCTATGGAAGCGGCAAGGGGCCGAGCCTTTCGCCGGCCGTTCTAGACATGAGGTCGGGAATGTCGAGCAGGGGTCGTTTCGGGGCCGGGCGCAGCCATCTGGACGAGGCCGGCATGGGCTATGGCGCGCATTTCAAGCGGGCTACCAGAGTAGGCACTCGCATGCTTGCGGCGGGCGGCGCCTGCCTCGTCCACGCCATCTTTCCAGGCATCTTCACGGCGACCGCGACCAACACGATCGTGCGGCTCAACGACGAGCTGAAGAAGGGCCATAAGCCGGGCAAGCAGGAGCCCGCGCTACTCGAGTTCGAGATCTAGGAACCGTTGCGAGGCAAGTGCAGTCACTCGCCGGCCCGGCAAGCGCGACAGAAAGAGGCGCTCTTTTGCCAAACGCGGCCTCGCTACCTAGCTAGGCGGCATGGATGAGCTGCCGCCCCCCGTTCCCGCCGCGACATTGGTGTTGATGCGGGAGGTGCCTGGCGGCCCGCCCGAACTGCTCATGATGGAGCGGCCCGGCCATATGGCGTTCGCCGCCGGCGCGCTCGTCTTCCCGGGCGGACGCATCGATCCTCAAGACCTGGAAGCGGCCAACCGGCTCGGCGACGGCAGCGAGATGCTTGCGGCGCGGATCGCGGCGGTGCGCGAGACGATCGAGGAAACCGGCATCGCGCCGGTTCCCGGAATAAGCACCGAGAAGCTCGAGACGCTTCGAAGCGGTCTGTTCGGCGGCCGCGACTTCGCCGGCCTGCTCGAGGAAGCGGGCTTGCCGATCGATCTCACCGGCCTCGTTCCGTTCGCGCGCTGGTGCCCGAACTTCCGCGAGACCCGCCGCTTCGACGCGACCTTCTTTCTCGCCGCCGCGCCCGACGGGGCAGGGGAGCCGTCGCCGCAGCCGGGCGAGGTGACCCGCGCCTTTTGGGCGAGCGCTCGCGGCGTGCTCGCGGATCTCGATGCTGGGCGCGCCCACGCCATCTTCCCGACCCGCCGCAACCTCGAGCGGCTGGCGCTCTACGGCTCGTTCGCGGAGGCGCGCGAGGACTCCGAGCGCCACGAGCTTCGCACGATCACGCCCTGGGTCGAGGAACGGGACGGGCGCCGCTGGGTCTGCATCCCCGACGATCTCGGCTACCCGGTCACCGCCGAGCCGCTGGAAACCGCGCGCCGCCGTTGAGCGGCTTATCCACAATCAAAGCCGCCTTTACCCTCGCGCGGGATTCACCTGCGAGTCGCAGTAGGTTAGGTTGGTGCCATGCTGATGGCGTCTACCTTGGTTTGTGGCATTGAGCGGTCGCTCGGCGGCCAGGCATGGCGCTGGCGTCACAGCGCCGCCGACGCGACCGACGACAGCTTCAAGCCGGACGATCTCATCGATCAAATCTTGATGGCGCGCGGGGTCACGCGCGACGAACTGCCGCGTCACCGCACGCCGACCATCCGCGGCTTCATGCCCGATCCCGCGATCTTCCGCGACATGGAGGCCGCCGCGGCGCGCCTCGCCGACGCGGTCCAAGCTGGCGAGCCTGTCACCATTTTCGGCGATTATGACGTCGATGGCGCGACCTCGGCCGCGTTGTTGATCCGCCTGCTTCGCCAACTCGGACTCAAGCCCGGCGCCTATATCCCCGACCGGCTGATGGAGGGCTACGGTCCGTCCGGAGCGGCCCTGGTTCGAATCGTCGAGGGCGGCACCAGGCTCATCGTCACGGTCGATTGCGGCGCTCAGGCCTTCGATGCGCTCGCCGAAGCCAAGGCGGCCGGCGCCGAAGTAATCGTCGTTGATCATCACCAGTGCGCTTCACGGCTTCCGGAAGCCTATGCGCTCGTCAATCCGAACCGGCTTGACGAAGCGGAGGAAGCGGCCGCGCATGGACACCTCGCCGCGGTCGGGGTCGCCTTCCTGCTTGGCGCCGCGCTGCTTCGCACCCTGCGCGCCCGAGGCTATTTCGGAACGCGCGCCGAGCCCAAGCTGATTGAGCTTCTCGACCTCGTCGCTCTCGGCACCGTCGCCGACGTGGCGCAGTTGCGGGGCCTCAACCGCGCATTCGTGGCGCAGGGGCTCAAGGTTATGGCACAGCGCCGCAACATCGGCATGGCGGCGCTGATCGATGCCTCGCGGCTGACCCGTGCACCGGCCTGCTCCGATCTCGGCTTCGCCCTCGGTCCGCGGATCAACGCTGCGGGCCGGGTCGGCACGTCCGACCTCGGGGTCCGCCTGCTCACCACCGAGGATCCGCTCGAGGCGGCGGCGATCGCGGTCGAGCTCGACCATCACAACGAAGAGCGGCGCGCGATCGAGATGCTGGTGACCGAGGCGGCGCAGGCCGCAGCAGCGCACCAGGACAATCGCTCGGTCGTGATCACGGCCGGCGCCGGCTGGCATCCGGGCGTAATCGGAATTGTCGCCGGACGCCTCAAGGAGAAGGCCGGGCGCCCTGCCATCGTCATCGCGCTCGACGGCGCCGGCGTCGGCAAGGGCTCGGGCCGCTCGATTTCGGGCGTGGATCTCGGCGCGGCCGTGCTCGCGGCGAAGGACAGCGGCCTGCTCATCGCAGGCGGCGGCCACGCCATGGCGGCCGGACTCACCGTCGCGGCGGACAAGGTGGACGCGCTGTCCGATTTCCTGGAGGAGCGGCTGGCAGGCGACGTCGCCCGCGCCCGCGAAGACCGAAGCCTGCTGATCGACGCTGCGCTCGCCTGCGGGGGCATCTGCCCGGACCTGTGCGACGCGCTTGAGGCGGGCGGTCCCTATGGCGCGGGCTGGCCGGCGCCTCGCGTCGTCGCCGGCCCCGCCAAGGTGATCAAGGCGGACGTTGTCGGAAGCGGCCATATCAGGCTTCTGGTCAGCGGCGAGGACGGCCGGCGCGTGAAGGCGGTCGGCTTCCGAATGGCCGACCAGGATTTGGGCCAGGCACTGCTCGCCGCGGGCGGACGCAAGCTATGGCTCGCCGGCCGGATGAAGCGTGACGACTGGAACGGGCGCGCCTCGGCGGAACTCCATCTCGACGACGCCGCTTTCGCCGACTGACGGCGGCTTGACCCCCTCCGCGACACGCCTTAAGTGCCCCGGCTCCGGCTAAACGGCCCCTTCGTCTAGCGGTTAGGACGCGGCCCTTTCACGGCTGAAACACGGGTTCGATTCCCGTAGGGGTCACCACAGCGCCTGAGCGGCGCAAACCCTGCAAGCCGCACCCTTTCAATCGCGTCCAGCTGCTCGATAAGGCCGGCCAGCTTCAAATCCGTGGCGAACCCGTCCAATCTGTTCGCCAATCAGGAAATCCAGACAGACTGAAGGGTTCGCCAGTGCGCCTCCGGCACATGGAAATTTTCCACGCCGTCTATACCAGCGGCTCGATCAGCGCGGCCGCTCGGTCGCTTGGAATTTCGCAGCCATCGGTCAGCAAGATGCTTCGTCATGCCGAGGACCAGCTCGGTTATCCGCTCTTCAAGCTGGTGCGGGGGCGACTGGTCGCCAGCGACGAGGCGCACTTCCTGTTCCGGGAGTCGGGTGACGTCTTCGATCGCCTCGCGTCGCTTCAGCAGACGGCGCGCAACCTTCGCGGCTCGGGGGCTGGTCACCTGCGACTGGCGGTTGTTCCGTCGCTCGGGCTCAGCGTGACGCCGCGCGCGATCGCCGATTTCCGCCGAAGCAATCCCAATGTGACGTTCGAAGTGCAGACGCTTCACCATGACGACCTGGTGAGGTCGCTCCACGAGCGGCGCAGCGACATCGCCATTGCCTATGACCCGCCGCCGCATCCGCGGCTCGCTGCCCGCTCGATCGGCTCAGGTGAGCTTGCGGTGTTGTTCCGGAAAGGCTCCATCTCACCGGCGCCGGCTCGGCTGCCGCTCTCCGTCCTGCAAAAGCAGGAACTGATCGGAGTCACCACGAGCGGACCGATCGGGGACCTGTTCGCCGAAGCCGCTTCAAGAATAGGGCTGTCGGTCCGCGAAGCTGTTTCCGTACAGACGTTCTACATCGCGGCGGCGCTCGTCCAATATGGCGCGGGGACAACGGTCGTGGACGAGTTCACCGCGCGGGCCTGGGCCGGGGGCGAGCTCGATTTCAGGTATCTGGACCCGCCGCTGCGTTTCTCGGTGAGTTGCGTGACCCTGGAGGAACGGCCGCTGTCCAAGGTCCAGACCCGCTTCGTCGAGACGCTCGCGAGGGAACTGGCGTCGTCGACAGCCCATAGCCGGCAGCTATAGGGCTCCAAAGAATTTGAAGTAACCCTGCTCCACTAGACTGATAGGATCGGTCCATCGAAGAGCTGCGGCAAGCGCAGCCGAACGAGGGGCTGAAAGCATTATGGGATCGTGGCGCCACGCTGGCTCCGCTGGAAGGGCGGGGCGTGAGTGATGCTTGCGACGCGCTCGTGGTCGGTGCGGGGGTGGTCGGAGTGACGACCGCTTATGCGCTGGCCTCGCGCGGCCTCTCCGTAACGCTGGTCGACGCCGCCGAAGAGCCGGCACGAGGCACCTCCTATGCCAACGGGGCTCAGCTCAGCTACGTCTATACCGACGCGCTGGCCTCGCCGGGGCTCCTTCGCAACCTTCCCACCCTTGCGCTGGCGCTTGATCCGGCTTTCCGCCTGCGACCGAGCGTCGATCCCGACTTTCTTCGGTGGGGTCTGACTTTTCTGCGCAACTGCACGACGCTTCGGTTTCGCCGAAACACGCTCGAGGGGCTGAAGCTCGGCCTCGAATCGCGGGCGGCGATGGACCGGCTGTTGGAGCGCCACCCGCTCGAATTCGGACACAGCGTCTCGGGCAAGCTGCACCTCCTCAAGGGCAGAGCCGCGGTGGATGCCGCGCGAGACCTGGTGCGGCTGAAGCGACAGGCCGGAGCGGAGCAGGAACTGATCGGTCCCGAGGAAGCCGCCTGGCTCGAGCCTGCGATCGCGAGCCGGGTCGCGGATTTTGATGCCGCCGTCTATTCGCCCCAGGAGGAAGTCGGCGATCCCTTCCTGTTCTGCGCCGCCTTAGTCGACCGCCTTCGCGCCGAATATGGAGTCACGACGCGCTTTTCCACGCGCATCGACCGGCTGGAGTCGGACCCGGGCGGCAGCAGCGCCGTAACCAGCGAGGGGCAAAGGATCGAGGCCCGCAGTGTCGTCGTGTGCACCGGCATCGAGACCCAGAGCCTGCTGAGGCACAACCGCATCAAGGTGCCGATCTGGCCGATGAAGGGCTATTCGGTCACCGCGGATCCGGGACCTGAAGCGCCACGTATCAGCATCACCGACGTCTCCCGCAAGGTCGTCTTTTGCAGCCTGTCGGGGAAGATCCGGGTGGCGGGGCTGGCCGACCTCGGCAGCCGCGACATCCGGGTCAACAAGCGGCGGCTCGCCAGCCTGGTCAGCGCCGCGCGCTCGTCCTTGCCGCGGGCGGTCGACTATTCGAGGATCAAGTCGGCCTGGGCGGGCCTTCGGCCGATGACTCCGTCGTCGCTCCCGATCATCCGCCGCGAGCAGAATGGAATGGTCCTCAATGTCGGCCACGGAGCGCTCGGCTGGACCTATGCCATGGGTGCCGCCGAACGCGCCGCCGACCTGGTGACGGAGCGGCCATGCTGAACCGTCTTGTCCACGGCAGACATCGCGTGCAACATCGCCGTCTGCAGGGGGAAAACGGCCGTCACTCGGCCGTCTGCTACCGAAATCGCAATCTCCGAGCAGCCCAGGCTGCCGATCCTTTCAGGGGGACAATAGCTATGCGTTCATCAGTCACCGCCCGAGCGCTGCTCGCCGGCATCTCCTTGTTCGCCGCCTCGACGGCAATGGCCCAGGCGCCCGAGGAGCAACTCCCGGTCTGCACCGATCAGACCCCCGCCGGCGTCGACTGCGTCCCCCAGCAGGAACAGTCCGCTGCCCCCGCCCAGGCGGCCGCCGACCGCGAGAATGAGATCGTCGTCGTCGGAACCAACATCAGGGGTCCGAATGCCGCCGGCGCTCTCCCGGTGACGGTGGTTGATCAGGACCGAATCGCGGCCACCGGCTCGGTGTCCGGCGACGACTTGTTCCGGTCGATCCCGCAGGCCGGCGACGTCCAGTTCCAGGAAGCGCGCACCACCGGCAATCTCAATGATGCCCGCGGCGACAATTCGTCGATCAACCTGCGCAGCCTCGGCACCGGCAACACTCTGGTCCTTCTGAACGGCCGGCGCATGGTGCCCTCGCCGGGTACTCAGACCGAGAATTTCGTCCCGGTCCAGACCGCGAATACCAATGCGATTCCGATCGGCGCGACCCGCCGGGTCGAGGTCCTTCGCGAAGGCGCCGGCGCAATCTACGGTTCGGACGCCGTCGCGGGCGTGGTTAACATCGTTCTCGACAACCGGTTCGACGGCCTGCGGCTGGACGCCCGCTACGGCTTCGCGGACGGTACCGAGGAGGGGACCGCCGCCTTCAAGGTGGGCACGCGCATCGGCGGCAACACCAGGGTCATGGCGTTCGGCAGCTATACGCATCGTACGCCCTTGTTCGCGAGCGAGCGCGAGTTCTCGGCGAGCGAGGACCATCGCTCGCTTGTGACCGGAACGCCGTGGGAAGGCGACACCGGCTTCGACAACCGTTCGACATCGTCGCCCTGGGGCTCCTTTACCGTCATCCCGCCCAACACCACGGTACGGCAGGGCACGACGGCTCTCACCTCCTCCGGAGTGTTCCACGTCGAGCCGACGTCGAACACGGCCGCCGGCTGCTCGAGCACCGTCTACAACGGCAATCTGTGCCTGCGCAGCGGCGGCATCACGGGGGCCAACGACCGCGAGCTTCGCTATGACGAGAATCCCGACCGCACCATCCGCGGCGGCCTCGACCGCTTCAATGCCTTCGCGACGATCTCGCACGATTTCGGAGGTACCGAGTTTTTCGGCGAGGCGGGTTACTACCATGCCGAGCTTGAGGGTCAGCGCGAACAGTCCGCACCGATCTCCAGCGCCCCGATCAGCATTCCG
Organism: Pseudomonadota bacterium; assembly: GCA_023416515.1. GTDB lineage: Bacteria > Pseudomonadota > Alphaproteobacteria > Sphingomonadales > Sphingomonadaceae > Allosphingosinicella. The sequence goes on from JAEZHP010000049.1 coordinate 9,145, forward strand.
GCGAACAGCTATTACAATCCGTTCGGCCCCGTCACTCTGAACGGAGCGCCCAACCCGAACCGGCTGCCCAACCTTACGGGCGTTCCTGTGGGGGGCCTCCCGCTCACCATCACCAACTATCGTCTCGTGGACACCGGCCCGCGCACCTTCACCGTCACTGACGACATGGTCCGACTGCTCGGCGGACTTCGCGGCGACTGGGGCAATTTCACGTGGGAAGGCGCCCTGAGCTATTCCTGGGCGCGCACCGACGACAACACTCACAACGCGGTCAGCAACACGCTTTTCCAGCGGGCGCTGGCCCTCACGACCCCTGCCGCCTACAATCCCTTCAACGGCGGCACCCAGCCGGGCAATTCGCTCGGCGACGCGACGCCCAGCGATCCTGCGACCATCCAATCCTTCCTGGTCGAGGTGCATCGCATCAGCGAGACCTCGCTCGCTACGGCCGATTTCAAGGTCTCGAACTCGCGCCTCTTCTCCCTGCCGGGAGGAGACGTGGGCGTCGCGGCGGGCGGCGAGGTCCGTCGCGAGACCTATAGCGACGATCGCGACGACCGCCTCGACGGCACCATCACCTATACGGACATGGTGACGGGCAAGACGTACGGAACCGACATTCTCGGCGCCAGCCCGTCGCCCGACGTGAGGGCGGATCGCACCATCACCTCAGGCTGGATCGAGTTCGCCGTCCCGCTCGTGTCCCCCGACATGAACATTCCGCTGGTCCACGCCCTCAACCTGCAGCTCGCGGCGCGCGACGAATATTATTCCGACTTCGGCAACGTCCTGAAGCCGAAGATCGCCGCTGCCTGGGACCTGATCGAAGGCTTCCGCGTCCGCTCCTCCTGGTCGCAGAGCTTCCGCGCTCCCAACCTGCCCCAATTCTACAGCGCCGGGACGCAGGTTTCGAACACCCGCACCGACTACGCCTTCTGCCGCCTCAACAACACGACCTGCAGCGGCGTCAGCACGCTCGAGGTGCGGTCGGGCAACCAGAACCTCCAGCCCGAGGATGCCACCAACTTCTCGTTCGGAGTGGCCATCCAGCCGCCGACCATCCCCCGTCTGCTGGTGACCTTCGACTATTGGTCGATCCATCAGGAAGGCGCGATCGGGATCCAGGGCGCCCAGAACCAGATCCTCTACGATCTGCTTCTGCGCCAGCAGGGCTCCAGCAATCCGAACGTCGTTCGACTGGATCCGGCCGCGGGCCAGACGGTCGGACAGCTGTCACTCGTCCAGGACGATTATTTCAACCTCGGGCCGCGCGACACCGAAGGCGTCGACTTCGAGGTCAGCTACCGGACGGCCCCGACGCGGTTCGGGACCTTCGGGTTCGACTTCTCCGCGGCTTACCTGATCAAGCTCAACCAGGAGCCGTCCGAGATTCAGGCGCAGCTTATCGCGGCCAACGCCCAAGGCGCCTTCGGTCCTGGAATCATCATCGCGGGGGCCAGCGACCTCCTGCGCCAGAACGGCAATCCCGAGCTGCGCTGGGCGACGAACCTCAACTGGCGCCTCGGAGGCTTCCGCCTCAATGCGCTGATCAATTATGTCGACCCGGTCGACGACACCGGCCCGCGGGTTGTCAACGGACGGCTCTTCGAGGTGGAGAGCTTTACGACGGTCAACCTTTCCGCCCAGTATGATTTCGGGCGCAATGGGCCGCTCGCGGGAACCGTGTTGAGGGCAGGCGCGCGCAACGTCTTCGACGTCGATCCGCCGCTCTACTCGAACAATTTCGGCTTCCTGGGCTCGCTTCACAGCGCAGTCGGCCGCTTCGTCTATTTCGAGGTTTCGAAGCGGTTCTGATCGGATGAAGCCCGCGCGACCCGGCTCCGCACTCGAGGCGCTGCTGCTCGCCGCGGGCTTCATAAGCCTGGCGAGCTGCGCCACCGTTCCCGTTGCAGCCCCGCAACGGGCCGATCTGCTCATCGTCGGCGGCACCGTTTACGACGGCGTCTCCGAGGAGCCGCGCCGGGTCGACGTGGCGGTGACCGGCGACCGGATCAGCTTCATCGGAAGCGCGCGTGGCATGCGTGCCGTGCGCACCATCGATGCGGCCGGCCTGGTCGTCGCGCCAGGCTTCATCGATCCTCACACCCACTCCGACGAGGATCTGGCTTCCGACGACCCGCAGCGCCGAGTCCTCGCCAATCACCTGATGCAGGGGGTGACGACGATCGTCACCGGCAACGACGGCAACGGGTCGCCAGAGGTCGGGCAGCGGCTCGACCGGGTGCGCGAGCGCGGCGCCGGCGCCAACGTCGCGACTTATGTCGGCTTCGGTGCTGTCCGGCGCAGGGTCGTTGGGGAAGGCGACCGCCGCCCCAAGGATCCTGAGTTGCAGGCGATGCGGCAGCTGGTGGCGTCGGCCATGTGCGACGGTGCCTTGGGCTTTTCGACCGGCCTCTATTACGTCCCCCAGAGCTACTCGCGCACCGACGAGGTTGTCGCGCTCGCCCGCGAAGCCGCCCTCCGCGGCGGGATCTACGACAGCCATTTGCGAGAGGAGGGCTCCGCCGGAATCGGCCTCCTCGAAGCAATCGACGAAGCCATTTCGGTCGGCCGTTCGGCAGGCCTGCCGGTCCACATCGCCCACATCAAGGCGCTCGGCGTCGAGGCCCATGGCCAGGCCCAGGCCGCCATCGCGCGGATCGAAGCGGCGCGGGCGAGAGGCCTTAGGGTCACCGCCGATCATTATCCCTGGACGGCGTCCGGGACCCGCCTGACCTCGGCTTTCGTGCCAGGCTGGGCGCTCGATGGCGGCCGCGACTCGCTCCGTTCCCGAATCGCCGATGCGAGCGTTCGCCCGCAGCTCGAGCGTGAGGTGGCCGAGGGCATCCGCAGGCGCGGCGGCGCGCAGGCAGCACTGCTTACCGGTGGCAGCCATCGCGGCCACCGTCTCGATGACATCGCGCGCGAATGGTCGCTTTCACCCGCCGCCGCCGCGCTTCGGATCATCGCCGAGGAGGGTGACGCGCCGATCGCCTCCTTCAACATGTCCGAGGCCGACGTCGCCGCCTTCCGTGTTCAACCCTGGGTGGTCACCGGGTCCGACGCCAGCGCGGGCCACCCGCGCAAGTTCGGCAGCTTCGCCCGCGCATGGGAGCTGTTCGCTCGCGAGCGCGGTCTTCTCACTCCGGGCATTTTCATCCGCCGGTCAAGCGGCCTCACGGCCGAGATCCTCGGCCTCACCGACCGCGGCGTCCTGCGCCGAGGTTCCTTTGCCGACATCGTGCTCTTCGACCCGGCGGCCTTCGCGGCGCGGGCGAATTACGACGACCCGACCGCTCTCGCCGCCGGCGTTCGCACCGTCCTGATCAACGGAACGGTCGCGGTGGACGAGGGACGGCCGACCGGAGCTCTCGCGGGACGCCCCTTGGCGAAGCCGCGCAATCCATCATGGAGTTGCCCCAATTGACCGACGTCCCTGAATCCGCCGCGCCGCCTGCCGCGTCCGAGCCCGCGCGCCGCGGACCTCTCCATTTGTGGTTCGGAATAGCGCTCTGGCAGCGCATCCTCGTCGCGCTTGTGCTTGGAATTGTCGCCGGCTTGCTGTGGGGCGAGGACGCCGGCGCGATCAAGTGGATCGGCGACCTCTTCGTGCGCCTGATCCGAATGCTGGTGACCCCGCTCGTCTTCCTCACCATCGCGTCGGGCGTAGCGGCGCTCGCCGATCCGAAGCGGCTCGGAAGCATCGGCATCAAGACGCTTGCCATGTACGTCTTCACGACGGCGCTCGCTGTGACGGTGGGCCTCACCATGGCGAGCCTGTTCATGCCTGGCGCCGGGGCCACCTTTGGAGGCGTGGTCCCAAGCGTCATCACGTCGCCGAAGACCCCCGCCGAGATCTTCCTGGGCATCGTCCCGATGAACCCGATCCAGGCCATGGCCGAAGGCGACACGCTCGCGGTCATCTTCTTCGCCGTCCTGGTGGGTGCCGGAGTGATCACCGCGGGCGAAGCCGCCGAGCCGGTGCGGCGCGTGCTCGCGGCCGGATCGGAAGTCATGCTTCGTATCGTCGGCTTCGTCATGGAGGTGGCGCCGTTCGGGGTCTTCGCCCTCGTCGCCGTCGTCGTCGGGGCGAACGGTCCGGAGACCTTCGTCAGCATCTTCTGGCTGGCGATCTGCGTGCTGACCGGGTCGCTGGTCCAGACCCTGATCGTCCATGGCGGGGTGGTGAGGCTGCTCGCGTGGCTCCCCGTGCTACCCTTCTTCAGGGGTGTGGCCGACGCGATCATGGTTGGGTTCTCCACCTCGTCGAGCTCCGCGACCCTCCCTGTCGCGATCCGCGTGGCGGAGAAGAATCTCGGCATCTCCCCGCCGGTCGCCTCAACCGTGCTTCCGCTGGGAGCGACCATCGGCATGGACGGCGCGGCCATGTACGTGGCGATGCTCACGCTGTTCGCTGCCCAGGCCTTCGGAGTGGACCTGACGCTCGCCGATTACGCGGTGGTCGCGGCCACCACGACGATCGTCGCGATGGGGGTCGCCCCGGTTCCTTCAGGCTCGCTGTTCGTGCTCGCGGCAGTGCTTGCGGCGATCGGGATCACGCCCGAGCAGACGGCCCTGGTCGTCGGTTTCATCCTCCCGTTCGACCGTGTCCTCGACATGATCCGCACCGTCCCCAACGTCACTGCCGATCTCGCCATCGCGACTGCCGTCGCTCGCTGGGAGAACGAAATGGACGTGGACGAATATCTCTCAGCGAAGGACGAATGACCTTGCTCCGCACCTTCTTTCTCTTCCTCTCCGCCTTCTCGCTCGCGTTCGCGCCGGCCGCTCAAGCGCAGCGCCGGCAGCTTCTCGAATATCCGAGCATCCACTCACCGACGGTCGGGGACCGTGGCATGGTGGTGTCGCAAAACGCCATCGCCAGCGAGGTCGGGGCCCAGATCATGCGCGAGGGCGGCAACGCGACGGACGCGGCGGTCGCCATCGCCTTCGCGCTTGCGGTGACCCTGCCGCGCGCCGGCAATATCGGCGGCGACGGCTTCATGACGATCTACGACGCACGCTCGAACCGGGTGCATGTGATCGATTTCCGAAGCATCGCGCCGGCCTCGGCGACTCTCGCCCAATATGTGGACGCCCAAGGGCGCGAGCGGCGGGAAGCCAGCCAGAGCTACATCGCGCCGGCAGTGCCGGGAACGGTTGCGGGGCTGGAACTCGCCCATCGCCGCTATGGGCGGCTGCCTTGGCGGCGGCTGGTCGAGCCGGCGGTCCGCCTGGCGCGCGACGGCGTGGTGCTCACCCATGACGAAGCCTTCGTCTTCACCTGGGGACGCGAGCGTCTCTCCGTTAGCGATGCGGCACGCCGCACCTTCTACAAGGCGGACGGAAGTCCCTACCGCGCGGGCGAGACGCTTCGGCAGCCCGAGCTCGCCTGGAGCCTGCAGCAGATCGCCCGCGGAGGCGCCGACGCCTTCTATCGGGGCGAGATTGCGCGTCGAATCGCTGCCGACATGAGCCGTCGCGGTGGCCTCATCACCGCTGCGGACCTCGCCGCCTATCGCGCCGTCGAGCGCGAGCCGCTGGTCGGCACCTATCGCGGCCACACCATCTACACGACTCCGCCGGCGAGCGCGGGCGGCGCAACGCTCATCAACATGCTCAACATCCTCGAGCGGTTCGACCTCAGGCAGCACGGTGCCGGCTCCGCGGCCTCGCTCCACCTGATGGCCGAGGCGATGAAGCTTGGTTATGCGGACCGCTATCGCTTCCTTGGCGATACCGATTTCGTGACTGCGCCGGTGCGCGGGTTCACGTCCAAGGAATATGCCGCCGAGCGCGCCCGCCTGATCTCGCCCGAGCGTGCGAGGCCGGCGAGCGAACTCGGAGTGGGCAACCCGCTGCCCTACGAAAGCCCGTCCACGACCCATTTCTCGGTCGCCGATGCGGAAGGCAATGCCGTCAGCACGACCTACACGCTTGGGTCGGACTTCGGATCGGGCGTGATGATCGAGGGAACGGGCATCCTCCTCAACAACCAGATGAACAATTTCAGCCATGAGCAGGCGGTTCGCGCCGCCGCCCGAGGCGAGCCCGCGCCGCTCAATGCGCTGGCACCCGGCAAGCGAATGTTGTCGACGATGATGCCGACCATGGTCTTCAAGGACGGCAAGCTCTGGCTGATCACCGGCACGCCCGGCGGAAGCACGATCATCGACACGGTTCTCCAGCTCATCGTCAACGCGATCGACTTCAATCTCAATGTCGAGGAAGCGACTCATCAGGCCCGAATCTTCCAGGATGCCGGCGACGAGATGAAGGTGGAGCCCAACTTCAACCCCGACACGATCGCCGCGCTGCGCGCGCGCGGTCATAGGATCACGGTCGACCAGACGATGGGCAGCGCCCAGTCGATCATGATCCAGGACGGCCTCTTCCTCGGCGCCGCCGACCCGCGCCGCCCGGGTGCGAGGGCCGTCGCCCGATGAAATGGCTGGTCCAGGCGGCGCTGGGGCTCCTCGGCGCTGCCTGGACCAGCACAGGCTCGGCGGCCGCGTTCTAGTCGCTCCCGGCGCTGGACTCGCTCGGGGCGGAGTCGCAGAGGGTCGCCGACATCTTCAGTCGGAGCGGTGGCCATGAACAGCTACATGAAGCATTATATCGACGGCCAGTGGGTGGAGAGCGACGGCGGTCGCCGGCACGAGGTGATCAGCCCCGCAACCGAGGAGCCGGTGTCCGAGGTGATTCTCGGCAGCGACGCCGACGTTGACCAAGCGGTGGCCGCGGCTCGGCGCGCCTTCGAGACCTTCTCGGCGACGAGCAAGGAGGAGCGGATCGCACTGCTCGAGCGCATCGTCGCGGAATATCAGGCGCGGATGCCCGAGATGGCTCGGGCCATCAGCGAGGAGATGGGCGCTCCGATCTCGATGGCGAGCACTGCGCAGGTGGGGGCGGGGCTTGGTCACCTTCTGACCGGCATATCGGCGCTCAAGGAATTCGAGTTAGAGGAGAAGGTCGGTCCGAACTGGGTGCTTCGCGAGGCGGTTGGAGTCGTGGCCCTGATCACGCCCTGGAACTGGCCGCTGAACCAGATCACCGCGAAGCTCGCGCCGGCGCTCGCTGCGGGCAACACCGTCGTCCTCAAGCCGTCGGAGCAGACTCCGGGCTGCGCCGCGATCTTTGCCGAGGCGGTCCATGCGGCGGGCGTTCCTGCGGGAGTGTTCAACCTGGTTCAGGGCGACGGACCCGGGGTCGGCACCGCACTGTCAAAGCATCCCGATGTCGACATGGTGAGCTTCACCGGCTCGACCCGCGCTGGCATCCTCGTCGCCAAGAACGCCGCCGACACGGTGAAGCGGGTTCACCAGGAGCTTGGCGGCAAGTCGGCCAACATCATCCTTCCGGGCGCGCCGCTCGACAAGGCGCTCAAGGGGGCGGCGCTTCGGCTGCTGATGAATTCGGGCCAGAGCTGTATCGCGCCGATGCGCCTTCTCGTTCACCGAAGCCAATATGACGAGGCGGTCGCCTATCTTCGCGCCTTCTTCGAGAAGGCGGCGGTCGACGAGCCGCTGAAGGAAGGCCAGCATATCGGACCGGTCGTGAACCGGCCGCAATATGAGAAGATTCAGGACCTGATCGCCAAGGGCATCGAGGAAGGCGCCGAGCTAGTCGCCGGCGGCCCCGGTCGAGTCGAGGGCAAGGATTCGGGTTTCTATGTGAAGCCGACCCTGTTCGCGGGCGTCACCAACGACATGACCATCGCCCGCGAGGAGATCTTCGGGCCGGTCCTCGGGCTCATGGTCTATGACGACGTCGAAGAGGCGATCCGCATCGCCAACGACACCGTCTACGGCCTCGCCGCCTATGTGATGGGCGACCCGGCACAGGCGCGGGAGGTGGTCCGCAAGCTCCGCGCCGGAAGCGTGTTCGTGAACTCCGCCAATCTCGATCCGAACATTCCGTTCGGGGGTTACAAGCAGTCCGGCAACGGCCGTGAGTTCGGCAGATACGGGCTCGAGGAGTTCACCGAGCTCAAGGGCATTATTGGCTCGCTGCCCGAAGGCGCGGTGCCGGACATTCCCGCCGAGGCCGCTGCTTAGGCGGCGACCGGAGCGAACGCCTCGGACAGCAGTCGGTAGGACTTCAGCCTCGCCTTATGATCGAAGATCTGGCTGGTGATCATCAGCTCGTCGGCACCCGTGCGGGCGACGAAATCCTCGACCTGAGCGCGCACCTTGTCCGGGCTCCCGATCGCCGAGCAGGACAGGACATTGTCGACCATTGCGCGTTCCCCCGGCCCGAGCGTGTCGAGATAACCTGCGACCGGCGGCTTGAGCTTGCCGGGATTGCCGGTGCGAAGGGCGACGAAGGTCTGCTGCATCGATGTCGCGAGCAGCTCCGCCTCTTCGTCCGTGTCCGCGGCGAAGACATTGTAGCCGAGCATGACATAAGGCTCGGCCAGCTGCGCCGACGGCTGGAATGTCGAACGATAGACTTGGATCGCCTGAATCATCGCGTCGGGTGCGAAGTGAGAGGCAAAGGCGTAGGGCAGGCCGAGCATCGCCGCGAGCTGCGCGCCGAACAGGCTTGAGCCCAAAATCCAGATCGGCACGTCGAGGCCTTCGCCCGGGATGGCGCGGACCCTGCGCGGCTCGGACGGCTGGAAATATTCCATTAGCTCGACGACGTCGTTGGGAAACTGGTTGGCGTCGGTCGCGAGGTTGCGGCGAAGCGCCCGCGCGGCGGCCTGGTCGGTGCCGGGTGCCCGGCCGAGGCCGAGATCGATCCGGCCGGGATGGAGCGCAGCGAGAGTTCCGAACTGCTCGGCGACCTGGAGCGGCGACCAGTTGGGAAGCATGATCCCGCCAGCACCGATTCGGATCGTTGAGGTGCCTTCGGCGACATAAGCGAGGCAGATGGCGGTCGCGGCGCTGGCGACACCCGGCATCGAGTGGTGCTCGGCCATCCAGAAACGGTTGAAGCCGAGCGCCTCGGCATGGACGGCGAGATCGCGCGAGTTGCGCAGCGACGTGCCGGCGTCGCTTCCTTCGGCGACGGGCGCGAGATCGAGAACTGAGAAAGGTACCATGGCCCCTATATGGGGCTGCCGTTCCCGCTTTCGAGGCAGTGCGCGTCGAGCAGGACCAGTTCGCCGCGGTGAAGGGTGCATCCGCCGGCGCGCTGCTGGAGCACGGAAGGCCGGCGCCGGAGCATGGCCTGGGCCTCGGCGAACGCCTCGGGGACAACCGTATTCCAGCGCTCCGGCAGGACTCCGCTTTCGACGAGCGCGCGGTCGACCACGATCACGTCGACGCTGTAGCGCCGCGCATAGTCCGCAAGGGCGGCGGGGTCCGGGCTTGAGACCGCGGCGAGACTGGCCTCCAGCCGCTGCTCGAGCGGGCCGAAATAGCCCTTATGATAGGGGATCGAATGCTCGATCGTCGCCAGCGTGTCCTCGCCGGTCAGCGCGGGGATGAAGTCGAGCTCGTCGCTGACCCCTCCGACCACCGACCCCTCGGGGAGAGAAGCGATAAGCTTCAGGGCTTCGGGATCGGCCGGCCGGTTGAAGCCTGGCAGCGGGGTGGCGTACGAGCCGAGCAGGAACAGCCCGGTCAGGCTGCCGACGATCGCGAGCCCCTTGCGCCGGCCCTCGGTGACCCAGCGGTCGAGAAGCAGCCCGAGCATCTGCCCGATGGCGAGGAATTCGAGGATCGAAAGCGTGCGCTGAGTGAACCGGCTCGGCAGGTGAAGGTTGAACGCCACCGCAAGCGCGACGAGGTACCAGGCCACGCCCGCGACGATCACCCACACATAGACAAGGTCGCCGGGCTCCTCGTCGGGCTGGTAGCGGGTGCGCCGGACCGCGGCCCAGGCGAGGATCAGCATCGGCACGAGCAGCAGGATGTTAGGGACAACCGCCCAGCGGGTGGACCAGCACGGCACGATCTCCGGCAACACGCCCATCCGCGCCGAGCAGAGATAATCGATTTTCCCGTCGAGACCGACGATCGTGCTTCGGCCCTGGGGAGTCCCGAGGTTCGGCATGGCCAGCGCTTCGCCGACGGTGAGCGAGGGCTCCCAGCGATCCGCGGAGTCGGCGAGGGGCAGAGCGGCGAGCAGAACCGCGGCGGCGGCGAGGCCGCCCAGCAGCCAGGACCGAAGCCCGAAGTCGATTTGGAACGGCCGCCAGCCGATCCGCGACAGCCCGATCATGGTGACTCCGACGATTGCCGTGCTCGGGTAAAGGAGTCCGAGCACGAACAGCGCCGGGACCATGGTCGTCGCGCGATTGCGAAGCAGGCCGTCGAGGAAGAGCAGGAACAGCGGGGCCGAGAAGGCACGGGGCGTGGCGCTGTAGATCGAATCCTCGTGGATGAGGAAGCCGATGACGAGCCCCGACGCGACGAAGGCCGCGAGCGGCCGCTTGCTCATCAGCATCGCCACCCGCCAAGCAATCCAGGTGGAAAAGGCGAGAAGGAAGAGCGGCAGGATCCGGGCGAATATGGTCGGTGTCAGGCCGATCGCTTCAGCAGCGGCGTAGATCGCCCGGTAGAATGGCGGGCATACCGACTGCCAGTAATCGGCGATGAGGTCGCCCTGCATCGCCGCGGAGTCGCCGAGGCGGCTCATCCAGGCGAGGAACTGGCGCGCATCGTCCTGGATGGTGAACGGGGCATAGGTGAGCGTGCCCGGCTCGAAGAAGGCGAGATAGGTGTAGATCAGCGCGGTGACGGCGGTGAGGGCGTAGAGCAGGCCACGCCACGATCTCTCGTCGGAGAGCTGGAACATCGTCCTCATGCGCCTTGCTTGCCCTTGCGGTCGAGATAGTCGCCCATGAAAGGCAGGCCGGCGAGGGCGGGGAGGAGGTAGCGCAGGGTCGCGAGGACTCCGAGCACGGCCGCCTGGCCCGGCGTCAGGAACTCCCGATAGAGGAACAGGATGGCGGCGTCCCGGGTGCCGATGCCGGCCATGGTGAAGGGGAGGAGGCCCGCGAGGATTGCAAGCGTCGCGAAGGCCATATTGTCGAGGAAGGGCACCGGGGCGAGCGCCTGAGCGAACAGCCAGAATTGAGCGAGATGGCCGCCCCATATGGCGAGCGACACCGCGACGACCTTGAGCGCTCGGCTCGGCTCCGCCCACAACCATTGGGTGCCCGCCTGCCATTCGTCGGCGAAGCCGGTGATCCAGCGGCCGGTCTTGCCTGGAGCCCAGCGGCCGATCAGCGTGATCGTCCGCAAGGCGAGCTTTACCGGCGACAGCAAGACGACCAGCATCGCGAGGAGGGTGGCGACGCCCATGGCCGCGAGCAGATAGACCGGCTCGCCGAATCCGACCCACATCAGCGCGAGCACTCCCCAGAAAAGCAGTGCAGCCATGTCGAGCGAGCGCTCCATCACGACCAGCGCGACGGCGAGCTTGGTGCCGAAACCGTGGCGGCCAGTGAGCACGACTCCCTTGGCAACGTCGCCCATCTTGGACGGCAGGACGAGGTTGAGCGTCGAGGCCCCTAGGATCAGTCGGGTGGCCGAGCCGAGGCTGATCGGAGAGCGCGACAGCATGCGCAGGCGCTGGGCCGTGACCACGGTCAGCGGAACGACCGTCGCGAGGCCCGCGGCCAGCCACCAGGGATTGGCGGCGGCGGTGGCGGCGAGAATCGCGTCGAGGTCGACCTGCCACCAGATGACGGCCAGCAGGGCGAGGCTGACCAGCAGCCCGATCGCTTTCTTCATGGGGCTAACGTGGCGGAGCGCCCATGATGCGGCCTGGCGGCCCCACGTCGGGCTGGCCGGCGCCGCGCTCGCGCAGAAGCCGTGCCGCGGTATCGCGCGCGGCGCGATCCTGGCGGTGCATATACTGGATGTCCTGCAACAGGCGCCGGTTGATCGCGAACAGCTCGCCCAAGAGGCCCGCGACCCAGAACAAGAGGCCGGTGATCAACAGCACCGCGGCGGCGACCAGGCTCGGCACGTGCGCTCGGTCGGTCCCTCCGAAATAGAGGATCAGCCAGCGCATGGTCAGGATGAGGCCGAGGAGGCCGGGGATGAGCCCGAGAAGGAAGAAGGTCTTGCCCGGCTTGTAGACGAAGAAGGCCTTGAGGATCGACGACATCGAGCGGCGGACATAGTCGCCGATCGACTTGACCAGCCGCGACGGCCGGGTCTCGCCGTTCACCCGGATCGGCACTGAGACGATGCGGAAGTCGCTGAGGCCCGCCTGGATGATCGATTCCAGGGTGTAGGTGTAGCTGTCGAAGACGTTGATCCTGAGCGCAACGTCGCGGTGGAGGGCGCGGAAGCCGCTCGGGGCGTCGGCGACATCTGTTCGCGACACGATCTGCACGACCCGGCTTCCGAGGCGCTGGAGGAAGCGCTTGGTCCTGCTGAAATGCTCGATGTCCGGGATCGGCCGGGCGCCGATGACATATTGAGCCTCGCGGTCCAGGATCGGCTGGATCAGCTTGGGGATGTCGTCCGCATTATACTGGTTGTCGGCGTCGGTGTTGACGATGATGTCGGCACCTTCGGCAAGCGCTCGGTGGAGCCCGGCCATGAAACCGTGCGCCAGGCCCATGTTGACCGGCAGGTCGACGATATGATCGACCCCATGCGCACGGGCGACCTCGACCGTACGGTCCTTGCTGCCATCGTTGATGATCAGCCACTCGACGACATCGACCCCAGGAACCTCGCGCGGCAGGCATGCAAGCGCCTCGGGAAGCGACTCCTCCTCGTTGTAGCAGGGGATCTGGATGATGAGCTTCATCGGGAGGATTGGTCGCTTGCGAGGTTGAGAATTGAGCGCGAGCTATCGCCCGCCCCGCGCCGCTGTCCAATCAAAAAGTTGCCGGGAGGGGCGCAGCCGCTCTAGACGCGCCGGCAGCCAGCGGAGTCCTGCCATTACAATCGAGGTTCAAAATAGGGTCGCCGAGCGGCTTGAGCGCAAGGTCGTCCGGCCGGGCATTTGCGTCGGCTGCGGTGCCTGCGTCGCCCTCGACCGAACCGGCGGCTCGCGCATGGAGCGGACGCCGCGCGGGCCGCAGCCCGTCTATGCGCCGGGCGCGGACCTGCCCGAGCTCGCCTGGGAAGCGTGCCCGGGCAAGGGCGTCGACTACCCGAAGCTCTACATCGACCACTATGGTCGGCTTCCGGACAGCTGGCTGGTCGGCAACATCGTCGCCACCCGCACGGGCCACGCCGCAGACCCGGCGATCCGAGCAGTCGGCGCTTCGGGCGGGGTAACCACCGCGGTGCTCATCCACCTGCTCGAGTGCGGGCTCATCGACGGCGCCATCGTGGTTCGCCAGGGCGTCCCCGAGCCGCTCGAGGCCAGCGCGGTGATCGCCACGAGCCGCGACGAGATCATCGCCGCGGCTCAGTCGGTCTATATCCCCGTGTCGGTGCTCGACATCCTGCCTCGGCTCGAGCCGGGCAAGCGCTATGCGATGACCCTCGTGCCGGAGCAGGCGGCAGCGCTTCGGCGGCTTCAGGCCTCGGGCCACCCGAAGGCGCAGCAGATCGAATATGTGCTCGGACCCTATACGGGCACCGCGCTCTATCCGGCGGCGATCGACAATTTCCTGCGCTCGCATGGCGTGAAGAGGAACGATCCGGTCACCAGCCTCGAATGGCGCGCGGGCGAATGGCCGGGCTATCTCGAGATCCGCACCAAGAGCGGCAAGGTGCTTCGGTCGAAGAAGGTCTATTACAACTTCCTCATCCCCTTCTTCGTCACCCGAGCCAGCCTGCAGAGCATGGATTTCGCCAACGAGTTTTGCGACCTGTCGGTCGGCGACGCCTGGTCGCCGAAGTTCGAGGCTGAGGGGGGCGGCCATTCGGTGGCGGTCACTCGGAGCGCTAAGATGGAGGCGGTGATCACTGAAATGGTTGCCGCCGGTCAGCTCGCTCTGGAGCCTGAGGACAACCTCAAGGCGACCGAGATGCACGGCCACATGATCGACTTCAAGAAACGCGGCGGCCACATCCGCAACACATGGCGGCGGCGCTGGGGCCGCGCCGCGCCGGATTATGGCATGCGGCCGGAGCATGTGCCGGCGTCGCGCAAGGCGGTCGAGTTCGCCATCTCCAGCCTGTTCGTCGTCGGCGGCACCGGCCTCGCCCGCGGCGTGCTCCGACTGATCCCCGAGAAGGTGATCGGGCCGGTGTTCAACAAGCTGCGCCTGTCCTGGAAGAACCTCAGCAAGCCGACCAAGCGCAAGGGCCTGGCCGACTTCAAGATGATCGTCGACGAGCGCGAGTGAGCGGGCTCGACCTCCACACGCCGCTTGAGCGGCTCGCCCGGAGCTGGGCGCCGCGCGTCCTGACGCAGCTGTGCCGCGATGCGACCTCGCCGCTCTACGGCTGCGCGGACCGCAACTGGTGGCATTACAAGATCAGGGACTTTCCCTCGATCATCCTCCAGCAGGCCGGCTACGCCATGCATCTCGCGGGCCAGCACCCGGCGTGGAGCGCGGACGCAGCGGCGCTGGACGCGGTGGCCGCGGGGAGCGCGCGCTTCTGGAATGAGCGGGCGAAGAAGCACTACGCCTTCGAGGAATATTATCCCTGGGAGCAGGGCTATCCGCCGCTCGCCTTCTCCACGCTGGCGATGGCCAAGCTCGCTGCGACTGGGGTCGTACCGGTCGAGGAGATCCGCCCCGGGCTGCTCGTCGCGGCGCGGCAACTGCGCAGCCGTCTCGAGGAGAAAGCCGGCAACCAGCAGGTCGCCGGCCTCGCCGCTCTCGGCTGGATCGGCAAGGTGCTGCCGGCCGACGCCGATCCCGCCGCTTTCGCACGTCAGAAGAGGCGCACGCTCGCGCTCCAGCATGACGAAGGCTGGTACTGGGAATATGACGGCCCCGACCTCGGCTATCTCGCCGTTACGATCGACTGCCTGTGGGACCTCTACGATGCCACCGGCGACCAGGATTTCCGCGTCAGCATCGCCCGCGCGCTGAGCTTCACCGCCGAGTTCCTGGCCGCATCGCCCGGCGGCGTGGGGCAGCATAACAGCCGCAACACCGATTATCTCGTGCCCTACGGAATCGTCCGCTCGGCCCTGGAAGGCGAGGGGGCAGAGAGGCGTGACGCGACCCTTATCGCGGGCTCGGCATTCGCCGGCGCGGACCGGCCCGACCACTTCTTCGCCGCCGTCGATGACCGCTACATCTGCCATTATATCGGTCAGTCGGTGTTCCGCGCGCTCCTGCTGCTGCGCGACCGCCAGCTTGAAACAATCCGGCCCGCGCCACCCCAGCCACGCCTGATCCCCGGCAGCGGCCATTATCTCGAGCCGAGCCTCGTCGTGTCGTGCCGCAAGGGCGGCATCCTCACTGTCACTCGGGGCGAGGCGGAGGCGAGCGACTTCGGCTGGATCGTCGAGCGCGGCGACAAGCAATATGTCAGCCACTGGTGGAGCGACGCTTGGCGCTTCACGCAAGAGGCGGACGCAATCACCGTCGAAGGTGAGCTGTTCCCGCACAAGGAGCGGCTGTCGACGCCGCCGAAGCACATGGTGCTGCGCGTGCTGAGCTTCGTGCTCGGCCGCCGACTTACCGCGCTCCTCAAGCGGGTGTTGATCTTCAAGCGCGGCGGGACCGGGCTCGGTTTCGTCCGCCGCATCTCTTGGAACTCGCAGGGTGTCGAGATCCAGGACCGCATCACCGGCCTTCGGTCGTCCGATCGCCTCGTTCGCGCCCCGCGCGCCTCGAAGCGCCATGTCGCAAGCGCCGACAGCTTCCACCCGCAGGACCTCGCGTTGGAGCGCGGTTTCGTCCGTGAAGAGGAGCGTGCCGAGGCGGGCGGCGAGGTCCGGATCGTCACCCGGCTGCGTACAATTGCGCCGTCAGGCCGCTAAGCCGCCATTTTTCTGCCGCGTGAGTCCCCTACATGAATCGGGAACGTTGCTTTGACCCTGCCGTTGGCAGGTGCGGCGCAGGAGGCGTCGGACGAATGAATGATACGAAAGGGAAAGCAGCGGGTCTCCGCATCGCGCTGTTTTCGGGCAATTATAATATTACCCGCGACGGCGCCAACAAGGCGCTGAGCCGGCTCGTGCGCTACCTGATCGACAATGGCGCTCAGGTCCGAATCTACTCGCCGACGGTTCGGAATGGCGGATTCGAAGCGGTCGGCGATATCGTGTCGGTGCCGTCGGTGCCCATCCCCTTCCGCCCCGAATACCGCCTGTCGACGGGGTTGCCGAAGGGCGTTCGGGACGACATCCGCGCCTTCAATCCTAACCTCTTCCACCTGTCGGCGCCGGACCTCCTCGGCCACAAGGCGCAGGGGTTCGCCCGCGAACTCGGCGTGCCGGTGGTCGCCAGCCTCCACACGCTGTTCCAGACCTATCTCGACTATTACCATCTCGGCTTTCTTCGCCCGGCGATGGAGCGCGGGCTCAACCGCTTTTACGGGCGTTGCGACTGGGTGCTCGTGCCGAACGAGCCGCTTGCCCAGGATCTGAAGCGTGACGCCGAGCTCGGCGACCATGTCCGCATCTGGAGCCGGGGCGTGGACCACGAAAAGTGGAACCCCGGGCGGCGCGACATGGCGTGGCGGAGGACGCTGGGCTACTCCGACGACGATACGGTGCTGCTCTTCTTCGGCCGGTTGGTGAAGGAGAAGGGCCTCGACATCTTCGAGGCGGCGGTCGACGAGCTTCGCGAGCGCGGGCACAAGGTCCGCCCGCTGATCGTCGGCGACGGACCGGCCGGCGAGGACCTCGCCAAGAGTCTCGGCGAGGCGGTGTTCACCGGCCATGTCGAGGGTGACGAACTCTTCCGCGCCGTCGCAAGCGCCGATGTTCTCGTCAATCCGAGCACCACCGAGGCGTTCGGCAACGTCAATCTGGAGGCCATGGCCTGCAGCCTCGCCGTGGTCAGCGCAATCGCTCCAGCCGCTGAGGCGATGATCCAGCATGGCCGAACCGGTCTGCTCGTGCCGCCGCGCGACGTCGGCGCCTGGGCCGATGCGGTGGAAGGACTGATCTGCGATCCCGCGCGGCGGACGTCGCTGGGCAGCGCGGCCCACGAGGAATCGCGGTCCTATCGCTGGTCGTGCATTCTCGACCGGGTCATCGACACCTATCGGGTCGCGATCGAGACCGGTCCCCGCGCCGGCGGCCGCCGCGAGGCCAGCCGCCGGTTCAGGAAGCCCGCCACGGCCTGAGGCTCAAGCCCTAGTCGCAGTGGAGGCCGGGCTCCTTGCGGTGTTCTCCCTTCACCCGGCGCACGGTGCCGGTCGAGGCACGCATCACCACGCTCTCGGTCGTGACGCAGCCGCCGCGGCGCTTGACGCCTTCGAGAAGGCTGCCGTCGGTGACGCCCGTCGCTGCGAAGATCACGTCGCCCTTGGCGAGGTCGTTGAGGTGATAGACCCGGTCGAGGTCCTCTACGCCCCAACGAGCGGCGCGTGCACGCTCATCGTCGTTGCGAAACACGAGCCGGCCCTGGAACTGGCCGCCGACGCAGCGTAGGGCCGCCGCGGCAAGAACGCCCTCCGGGGCGCCGCCCTGACCCATATAGACGTCGATTCCGGTGTCAGGGTTGGTGACCGCGATGACCCCGGCGACGTCCCCGTCGGGAATGAGGTTGATTCCGCATCCCAGCGACCGCAATTCCGCGATCAGCTCGGCATGGCGCGGCCGGTCGAGGACGCAGGCGATGATCTCGCCCGGCTGAACGCCCTTCGCGGCAGCAATGGCGCGGATATTGTCGGTGACCGACTTGTTGAGGTCGATCGTTCCCTCAGGATAGCCCGGGCCGATGGCCAGCTTGTCCATATAGACGTCGGGCGCGTTGAGGAGGTTGCCCTGCTCGGCGATCGCCAGAACCGCGAGCGCGTTCGGTCCGGCTTTGGCGGTGATGGTGGTGCCTTCCAGTGGATCGAGCGCGATGTCGATATGGGCCGCCGTGGGGTCGTCGCGGCGGGCACCCACCCGCTCGCCGATGAACAGCATCGGCGCCTCGTCGCGCTCGCCCTCGCCGATCACCACGGTGCCGTCGAAGTCGAGCTGGTTGAGCGCCTCGCGCATCGCCTCGACAGCGGCATGGTCGGCCGCCTTCTCGTCGCCTCGGCCAATCAGGTGGGACGCGGCGACGGCCGCAGCTTCGGTCACGCGCACCATCTCGAGGACCAGCACGCGGTCGAGCGCGTTCGAAGTCGTTTTCGCGGTGGCGGCCGTCGCCGCCGGAATCGTGTCGGTCATAGGGCTCCCGTAGATTTGTTTGCGGCGGCGATAGGCCAGCGCCCTGCAGGAGTCGAGCGAGCGAGATGCGCTGGAGACTTCCGCGCTGCCGCCGCGTTGGCTAAGCGCAGGTGAGGGAGAGGATGCCGCGCACATGGCCGATCAGGACAGCAAGCAAGCCGAGCGTGGGACCGATATGCCGGGCATGCCGCCTCTTCCGAGCCTGGAGGAGATGCAGCACTGGACCTTCGCCATGGGCCGGGCGCAGCAGCTCATGCTTGAGCATGTCGCCGAGCAGATGAAGGAAGGCGCCTCGGCCGCGTTCGATCCTTCGAAGGCGACGGCGCGCTGGCCGGGAATGGAGATGTTCGCGGATCCGGCGAAGCTTGCGCAGATGCAGACCGAGCTGTGGACCGAGGGCTTCAACATCTGGCAGCGCGTGCTCGGCCAGGGAATTGGCGAGAAGACGGAGCTTCAGGAGAAAGCGGAGAAGGACAAGAGGTTCGCTGCGCCGGAATGGGGCGAGCACCCCATGTTCGACATGATCCGGCAGACCTATCTGCTGGTCTCGGAACGGCTGCTGGGTTCGGTCGATGCGCTCCAGGGCATCGACGAGAAGCAGAAGGCCAAGCTCCGCTTCCAGACCAAGCAGTTCGTCGACGCGATGGCGCCGTCCAATTTCGCGGCGACCAATCCCTTGGTGATCCAGAGGACTCTGGAGACCAAGGGCGAGAACTTGCTGAAGGGCCTGGAGCACATGCTCCGCGACATGCGGCAGGGGCAGCTCACGCAGACCGATCCCGAGGCCTTCGAGGTCGGCCGCAACATCGCCATGACTCCGGGAAAGGTGGTCAAGCAGACCCCGCTCTACCAGCTGATTCAATATGAGCCGGCGAGCGAGAAGGTGCTCGAGATCCCGCTGCTGATCTTCCCGCCCTGGATCAACCGCTACTACATCCTCGACTTGAACCCGAAGAAGAGCTTCATCCGATGGGCGGTCGAGCAGGGGCTGACCGTGTTCGTGGTGTCTTGGAAGTCGGCCGACGAGAGCCTCGCCGACATCGGCTTCGAGGACTACGTCACAGCTCAGGTCGAGGCGCTCGAAACGGTGCGCGAGCTGCTCGGGGTCGAGAGCGCGCACCTGATCGGCTATTGCGTCGCCGGCACCTACCTCGCGGCCGCCCTGGCGCTGCTCGCTGCACGGGGCGAGCAGGACAAGGTCGCAAGCGCGACCTTCTTCACCGCCCAGGTGGATTTCTCCGAGGCCGGCGACCTCCAGGTCTTCCTCGACGACGAGCAGATGGAGACGATCCGCCAGCTGTCGGCGGAGAAAGGCTATCTCGACGGGCGCTATATGGCCGCGACCTTTAACCTGCTTCGCGGCCGCGACCTCATCTGGAGCTACGTGGTCAACAATTACCTGCTCGGCCAGGACTATGCGCCCTTCGACCTGCTCCATTGGAATTCAGACACGACCAACCTGCCTGCCAAGTGGCACCTGGCCTATCTCCAGCAGCTCTATCGCGAGAATAAGCTGGTCCAGCCAGGCGCGATCGAAGTCGAAGGCGTGCCGATCAACCTCACCAAGGTGACCGTGCCAACTTATGTCCAGGCCGGACGCGAGGATCACATCGCGCCGCCGCGAAGCGTGTGGAAGATCACTCACCACTTCAAGGGACCTCTGCGCTTCGTGCTCGCCGGCTCCGGGCATATCGCAGGTGTGGTCAACCCGCCGGAAGCGCAGAAATATCAGCATTGGATCAACGAGGATAAGGTCGACAGCCTCGACGACTTCATCGCAGGCGCGAAGGAAGTGAAGGGAAGCTGGTGGCCCGACTGGATCCGCTGGATCCGCGGCATCTCCGGCGCGGAAGTGCCAGCCACAGGGGCCCGAATCCCGGGCGGGGGCAAGCTCAAGGCGATCGAGGACGCTCCTGGGAGTTATGTCCGCGCCCGCTAGAAATGCGTATGCTGCACTGCACAAATAATGCTTGAAACCTGTTTATGTCGCCCCTAAATGCTGCACTGCAACAAGGGAGTCGTGCATCATGGGTGACCAGAAAGCTACGCCCGCCAAGACGAAGGCGGCCGGAAGCCCGGCGAAGCCCGCTTCCGCCGCTTCGGCTCCCGCGAAGGCATTCGAGCCGAGCAAGGCGGCAAAGCCGGCCGAGCCGGCGAAGCCCGCGATTTTGAACCAGAAGCCGGAAGCGAAGCCGGCCGAGACTGTGAAGCCGGAGCCGAAGGCTGCTCCGGTTGCCAAGGCCAAGCCGGTCCAACCGGCTGCCAAGGTCGAAGAGCCGAAGATCGTGAAGGCCGAGCAGCCGAAGGCGAACACCGCCGCGCCCGCTCAGCCCGTGACCAAGCAGACAGGAGCAAACAGCATGACCGAGACCATCAACAAGACCCGCGAAGCCACCGAGCAGGCCGCCGAGCAGATCCGCGCCGCCATGGGCAATGCTAACGAGCAGTCGAAGGCCGCGATGGAGAAGAGCGCTCGGGTCGCCGAAGAGCTGGCTGACCTCACCCGCGGCAACATTGAGGCGCTGGTCGCTTCGCAGAAGACCGCCGCCAAGTACGCGGAGACCCTGAGCCAGGGCGCCGCCGACTATGGCCGCCGCAGCTTCGAGGAGGCTTCGGCCGCTCTGAAGAGCTTCGCCGAGGTGAAGTCGCCGACCGACCTGTTCCGCCTGCAGAGCGAATATGCTCGCAGCGCGTTCGATCAGCTGGTCGCCGAGAGCGCCCGGGTGTCCGAGACGGTCGTGAAGATGACCGGCGACGTCGTCGAGCCGATCACCAGCCGCTATTCGGTCGCCGCCGAGCGCATCAAGACGCTCGCCGCCTAACCAGCGACGGAAAATGCCTGGCGCCCAGTCGGCGCCAGGCGAGTTCGAAGGGCGGTCCTCCATTCACGGAGCGGCCGCCCTTCTCCTTTTTGCGCCGAGCCGGGCCTTGGAAACCATGTCCGGCCCTTGCCCGTTTCGCGGGCGTTCGCATATTATCGGTCAGGCCATGCGTACCGACGACTCTGTGATCAAAGCGATGTCCGACCAAAGCGGCGGCGATGACGAGGGCGGCACCGGCCTCGGCGTCGCGACGCGTACGCGCACCCGCTCCAAGACCCCGGCGCCCTACAAGGTGCTGATGCTCAACGACGACTACACCCCGATGGAGTTCGTCGTTCACGTCCTTCAGCGCTTCTTCAAGATGGGCGTGGACGATGCGACGCGGGTGATGCTCGCGGTGCACCAGCGCGGGGTCGGGGTGTGCGGGATCTTCACCTACGAGGTCGCCGAGACGAAGGTCGCCCAGGTCATCGACTTCGCCCGGGAGAACCAGCACCCGCTCCAGTGCACCCTGGAGAAGGCGTAGCTAGCTTTTCGCCGCTGGCAGCCAGCCGGTGGCGATCTTCGACCGATCGACGAAATTGGCTTCGCTCTCGAGGCGGGCGCGGTCGAGCAGCCGGAAGCTGTTGCCGCTGCGGTCGATGATCCCGTCCTCGACCAGGTTGCGGATCATCCGGTTGACGTGAACCGCGGTCAGCCCGGTCGCGTCGCCGATCTCCTCCTGGGTGAGGGGGATGTGGGTGGTGTTGCTGTCGGGGCCGTTGACCAGCCTTACCCGCGAGAAAATTTCGCACAGCAGTGAGGCGACGCGCGCCCGGGCCGAGGTGCGGCCGATCGAGGCGAGGCGGTCGGCAAGCTGGGCGCGCTCGGCGACGGTTAAACCGAACAGCAGAGCCGCCAAACGCGGATGCTCGGCGAACAGGATCGCGAGGCGCTCCCGGTCGAACGGGCAGATCGTCGCGTCGGTGAGCGCGGTCACCGTCTCCGGCGAGTCGTCGAAAGCCAGCGACGGGCAGCCGAGAATATCGCCGGGCAAGTTGATCCGCATGATCTGGCGGCCGCCATTGCCGAGCAGCACGCTGGTCTGAAGCCAGCCTTTCTGGACGACATAGAGCTCGCGGGCGGGCTCACCCTCGCTGATGATGACCGTATCGCGCCGGACAGTGCGCTGCTGCGCCTCGAGCCGGTCAAGCATGTCCTGCTCGGCTTCGGTCAACGCAATATAGTGGCTGAGACGCTCAGCTAGGCAGCTACCCCCCAACGCCCGTAAACCCCCCGGAACTCAAACGCTTCGAACAATGACGCCAGTGTAGTCGCAGATGCGGCGGCTGCCCTTAAACGAAATCAATGCTTTCGTTGCGGGGACGGATTTTCCGTGCGGAGGCCGCCGCTTGCACCCACGCCGCAAAGCTTTCATAGCCCGGCGCCAAATGGACAGAATCCTCATCCGCGGTGGCCGCCGCCTCAACGGCCGAATTGCAATCTCGGGCGCCAAGAACGCCGCGCTCACCTTGATGCCGTGCGCGCTCCTGACCGACGAGATCCTGGAGCTTCGCAACCTGCCGCGGCTCGCCGACGTCGACAGCTTCATGCACCTTTTGAATCAGCTCGGCGTGTCGACGATGGTGAAGGGCACCAGCCCCGCCGAGTTCGGCCGATCGATGACCTTCAAGGCGGCGAACATCACCTCGACCGTCGCGCCCTATGACATCGTCCGCAAGATGCGCGCGTCGATCCTGGTGCTCGGGCCGCTGCTTGCGCGGACGGGCGAGGCGACGGTGTCGCTTCCGGGCGGCTGCGCGATCGGCACCCGTCCGATCGATCTCCATCTCAAGGCGCTCCAGGCGCTCGGCGCCGAGATCGAGCTCGCCGCGGGTTATGTGAAGGCAACCGCTCCCAAGGGCGGGCTCACCGGCGGCACGATCAGCTTTCCAGTCGTGTCGGTCGGAGCGACCGAGAATGCGCTCATGGCCGCGGTGCTCGCCAAGGGCGTTACGGTGATCGAGAATGCGGCCCGCGAGCCCGAGATCACCGATCTTGCCGAATGCCTGGTCGCGATGGGCGCCAAGATCGAGGGTATCCGGAGCGATACTCTGACCATCGAAGGCGTCGATCGGCTCCACGGCGCCAGATATTCGGTGATGCCGGACCGCATCGAGGCCGGCAGCTATGCCTGCGCCGCGGCGATCACTGGCGGCGACATCGAGCTGGTCGGAGCGCGGCGCGACTCCATGGCGGCGACCCTGGCGGCGCTCCACGATGCGGGCATCCATGTCGAGGACACGAAGGACGGCATCCGAATCTTCGCCGACGGCGAGATCAAGCCGCTGTCGCTGTCGACCGCGCCGTTCCCGGCCTTCGCGACCGACATGCAGGCGCAGTTCATGGCCATGCTGACGATGGCCAAGGGCACCAGCCTGCTCACCGAGACGATCTTCGAGAACCGCTACATGCACGTGCCCGAGCTGGCGCGGATGGGCGCCGACATCGAGGTGCGCGGCCGCTCGGCGGTGGTTCGCGGAGTCGACGGCCTCGTCGGCGCTCCGGTGATGGCGACCGACCTTCGCGCCTCGATGGGCCTGATTATCGCCGGCCTCGCCGCCGAGGGCGAGACCCAGGTCGGCCGAGTCTATCATCTCGACCGCGGCTACGAGCGGCTCGAGGAGAAGCTCCGGGGCATCGGCGCCGACATCGAGCGGGTCGGCGACGGCTAAGCCGTCAGTCCGGCAACACCCGGTGGCCGGACTGCCGGTGCACTCGGCCGTGACGCATCACGAACTGGACGTTCTCGAGCAGCCGGACATTCTCGGTTGGGTCGCCGGCGACGGCGATGATGTCGGCGTCCTTGCCAGGCTCGATCGTGCCCACCGTGTCCTGACGGCCGAGCAGGGTGGCGGCGCTCACGGTCGCTGAGCGGATCGCCGCCATCGGGGTCATTCCGGCTCGGACCATCAGCGCGAATTCCTCGGCATTGCGGCCATGCGGGCTCACTCCGCTGTCGGTGCCGAAAGCGATGTTGACGCCTTCGCGCAACGCCCGGGCGAAGCTTCGCTCGGCATTGCCGGCCGCTTCCTGCGCCTTCTGATATTGGGCCGGGGTGAGAGCGCCGCGCTGACCGTCGGCGAGTGCGGCCGCGGGAGCCAGAAGGGTGGGGACGTAATAGGCGCCGGTCTGGCGGTAGAGCTGGAAGGTGCGGTCGTTGGTGAAGGTCCCGTGCTCGATCGAGTTCACTCCGGCCTCGAGGGCCGCATTGACTCCGTCGACGCCATGGGCGTGAGCGGCGACGCGGCGGCCGAACATGTGGGCGGTCTCGACGATGGAGCGCATCTCGTCGGGCATCATCTGCTGGTTGAGCCCGCCGGCGACGTTGCTGAGAACGCCGCCGGTCGCGGCGAACTTGATCACCTCCGCGCCGCGCGAGATCTGCTCGCGAACCGCTCGCCGGCAGTCGTCGGCGCCGTTGCACACGTTGATTGCGTCCGGCTCGCGAATGCGGGTGAGCTCGCGGTTGAGGCCGTTGACGTCGCCATGGCCGCCCGAAACCGAAATGGCGCGGCCGGCAGCGACGATGGTCGGACCTTCGAACTCGCCCGAATTGATCGCGTCGCGAAGCGAGAAGATGAGGTGCGGATCGTTGCCAAGGTCGCGGACGGTGGTGAAGCCGGCCTGGAGCGTGCTTCGGGCATGGATCGCCGCCGTGTACGCCTCGTCCTCATAGTCGCGGGTCGGCTCCTGGAGCCGTGCCTGGATCCGGTCGTCCAGGCCGCGCAGATGGACGTGCATGTCGATCAGGCCCGGAAGCACATATTGGTCGCGAAGGTCGACGATTCGGGCGCCCGGGACATCCACGAAGCCGTCGCGGATCTCCGCGATTCTGCGGCCGCGGGTGACGATGGTGACGTTGCGGCGAGGCGCCTGACCGGGAACTGCGAGAAGAGTGCCGGCATGAATCGCCGTCAACGGCTCGCTCTGCTGCGCCGGCGCGGGTTGCACCTGCGCGGAAGCGGCGGTCGGAAGAAAGGCAATCGCGGCCGCGGCGGCGAGCAAAGTCGCGAATTTCATGTCAAATCCCCTGTTTCGCCCCGGCAAAGTTCATGAAGTTCACGGTCTCCCGCAAAAATCGTGAACTTCGGTTCCCCGGCGGCCGCTCATGCAATCTGCATGACCGAATCCCGGGTGACTCAATGCCTCACGGCCTCAATAGATCAGGCGAAATCCTATTTCGCAAGCGGTCGATCAAGGCAGATCGGCCGCGTCCGCTAGCGCTCGTAACCGGCCGAAACGTCGTCCATCGCCTGCACCTTCGCAGTCGGATCCGAGGTCCAGTTAGCCCAGCCGATATATCCCGCCACCACGAGAAGAAGCAGCGCGGCGATGCCGATCAGCGACCACATCAGAATGCTGCCGCGCCGAGCCGAGCGGCCTCGCTTGGCTTCGCTGAGAAATTCGCGATGGTCCACGCTTCGCGTTTGCGCGCGCTCAGGCGGCGACGCGGGGCGTGAGTGAAGGGTCTTGATCCGGCTGACGATGTCCTGCCGCGCGTTCTCGATCGCGTTCTCAGTGCGGCCGACCTGGCGCGAGACGTCGAGGATTTCCTGCTTCAGCGACGACCATGCCTGGTAGGTCTCGTTGCCTTCAAGCTGCACCCGAAGCGTATCGGCCTCCGCTTCGAGGGCAGGCACACGATCGGCCAGTTCGCTGTTGCGGGCGCGCTCGGACTCCAACGCCGTCTCGAGTTCGCTGCAGCGGGCGATCAGCTGCTCGGCCTGGATTCGGGCCGATCGGCTCTCGTCCGAAAGCTCCCGCATGGCGGCGGGGAGCGCCTTCACGATTTCACCGGCGAGATTGTCCCTGACGGGCTCGAGGCCGCTCTCGCCCGCAGCGGTTGCGGTGCGGACCAGGATCAGTGCTCGGCCATGCGCATCGCTCGGGCCACGAAGGGTGGAGACGCGCAGCAATTGCTCGGCCGCAAGCGCCCAGGCCCGCTCCCGATCCGCGCCGGTCGCGGCGAACAGGCCGGTTTCCGGCAATGGGCCGGCGACAAACGCCCAGCCGCCCAGCCCCGCCGGCAAATCGCGCGTCGGCATGACATAGGTGGGAAGGTATTCCCCAAGAAAGGCTTCGGAATTGTCGCGGAGCAGGTCGCCGCTCTCCGCGACGAGAGCGTCGGCAAGCCGCTTGAGGCCGTGCAGGAGAGTGTCGGGGTGGAGGATGTCGCGCTCGAGAAGCCACACGCCCACCCCGGCATGGTTGAGCCGGTCCCCGAACACCTGGTCGACCGCCGGCCCGAACAGGCCGACCCAGGTCACCCGGCGTCCGCGATGCCTGAAGCGGGCAAACTCGACGACATGGTCGCCGGGCGCCAGCGCGATCTCGTTGCGAAATCCGACATAATCGTGTGGCGGCACCCAAGCCGGGCGGTTGGGGTCGTGGCCCAGCAGTTGGACCCGAAGCCCGCCCGCATAGGAATGTGCCTCGAGAACGAAGGGCCGCTCGTCGTCCAGTCCCTCGATGGCGGCTTGCGGCGAGGCGGCACCTCCAGGCATCGCGCTCACCGCCCGGAGACGAAGTCGAGCAGACGGCTCCAGGCTTTCAACAGGGCCGGCTTGCTCGGCGGCTCCGGGAACAGCGGCACCGGCAACTCGTCGGCGGCACGCAGCGCGTTCTGGTAGAGCCAGTTCCATAGGCGGATGGGATAGCCCATCACCACCCCGCGCAGATCGTCGTCATGCTGGAGCTGAAGCAGTCCGCGCTCATTGATGATTCCCGAGCAATAGGCGTTGAGCTGGCGCTGACCCGGATCGACGCTGATCCCTTTAAAGGCGGTCATCGCCTGGGCGTAGTTGCGCATGCAGAAGCTGTGGAGCGCGGAGCGATCCTCTTGCACCCCCTCGACGCGGTCGGTGTGATGGGTCGAGTGGGCGTCCCATTTGCTGACGAGCATTAGGTGGCGGTCGCTCAGCCTGTGGTTGAGGCGGCAGCGGTCATAGGCCTCGAGCACGCCCTTGATCGCGAGCGACGCGCTGCGGATCTCGCTCGCCTCGTGAACGCTGTCGCTCGACGAGCCGACGAAGCTTTGCGTGTAGGGCGTCAGGTAGATGAAGCTGATGCCGCCCTGGAAGCTGGCGATGAAGGTCTCGATCTCGGATCGGAGTTTCGGGAAGACCCGTTCGAGCTCTCCGACGCGCTGGCCGCGCTCGCCGAGCGGGCGGTACCATTCGCCGCTGCTCTCGAGGAAGGCGAAGCGCTGCACGGGCTTGCCGGCCGGGCGCACCTCGACCGGGATGAAGAAGGGAAGGGTGAGGCTGGTCTTCGGGGTCTGCTCGCCGGCGATGAAGGCCTGGGTGCCGACCTCGAACAGCCGAACCGCGTCGTCGTGGAGCTTGCGGCCGAGGCCGCTGCCAGAGCCGAGTATGGGATCGCATAGGACCAGTCCGGTCTCCAGCCGCGGTTCGGAGACGAGCGCCGAGAAGAGCGACAAAAGCAGGGACGTCTTGCCGCTGAAGTTGGTGCCGAACAGGATCACCGGATGATAGCCGCCGGCGAGGAGCGCGCGGGCGAGGTTCGGGCCCAGGCTTGCGACGTCGTCCGCCTCCACGACGGGGGAATCGAAGGGTGCGGCGGCCGGCGGAGGAGCCGGCGAGGGTTTGGGACGCGCTTCGGCGGCGCCCTCGCGCGCCGGCTCAGGACTCGTCCGCTCCGGCCGGTCCGAGGCTTCGGCACGTGCCGACGATCTGCCGCCCCGGCCCTCGGACGGAGTCAGGATCGCGGGCTGCTGCTGAAGTTCGAACTTCTTCGGGGTCTCATCCGACATCACCAGGCCCCCGCGAGCGAGCCGCTCGCGTCGGCGCGGCGGACCCGGTTGGCCATGACCAGCTGGAAGCAATGGACCATGAAGAGGTCGAAGCCGAGAGCGACGAGGAGGTAGATGATCGTCACCGGCTGATCGAGCCGCTCGATGATGAGCGCAGGCAGCTTGAAGGCATTGCCGAGGCTCTGGACCTCGGAGATGTGAAGCCCGGGCGGGATGTCGCGAACGTCCACATCGTAACGCTCGAGCTCCTGGCGAAGGTTGCGATAGACTCCGTCCGGGCGCTCGAACTCGCTCAGGCTCTGCTGGAGCAGCAATGGATTGTAGTTGGTCGCGGCATTCGCCCTGAGCTGGTCGAGTTGCCGCCGAGCCTCGTTCGCCCGGGTCGCGACCCGTCCGAGTTCCGGCACGTTCCAGTCAGCCCGTTCGATCAGGGGATCGATTCGCCGGCGATAGTCCTCGATGATCTCGTTGTTGCGCGCGCAGTCCTGGCCCGGGCTGCTGAGCGGAGTGAAGCCGGGCAGCTCGCGCTGAAGCTGGTCGATGAGCCGCCGCGCTTCCGCTCCCTGCCCGCAATTGAGCGGGTTGCTGATCTCGCTGTAGAGCGCTTCCGACAGCGATCGAACGCGATTGATCCGGGCGGTGACGCCGGTTTCCGCGAGCTTTCGCTCGGCGGACCTCTGAAGCGTGGCGAACTGGGTTTGAGACTCGCTGGCCGCATCGGTGAGGATCTGGTCGCCCTCGAGATAGAGCATCAGCGAATTGTAGACGCCCGCCGCGCTGACGATGAACAGCGGGACGAGGAGCACCCAATGTTTGCGGATGCCGCCGGGGCTCGTCCCGATGACCCGGGCGAGATACCAGGCGAACACGGCCACGATCAGAGCCCCGATCAGGGCGATGAACCAGCCCGACCGGACGAACAGGTAGAAATAGCCGTAGGCGATGATCGAGAAGAAGATCATCGAGAAGACGAACAGCAGGACCTGCATCGAGCGGTATCTGCTGGATTGCTCGGCTTTGGAGCCCCCCATCGCCTTTCCCCCTGGCCTTAACGAGTCGCCGGGAAAGGCTAGGACCGCATATTCATTGAGGAAATGAAGGTCGGGTCCGGAATGGACTTTGGATCACATCCGATATGGATGGAGACCGATGCGGTCAGTCGGCGAGCGGGCGGTAGAAGCGGTAGCTGGTGCGCTCGTAGCCGAGATGCTCGTAGAAGGCGTGGGCGGGGGCTCTGCGGAGGTTGCTGGTGACCTCCACGAGGCCGCAGCCTTCGGCGCGGAGACGCTCCTCGGCGGCTTCGACGAGGAGCCGGCCGATGCCTTGGCCGCGAAGGCCTTCCTCGACGACCAGCATGCTGATCCGCCCCACCGGGCGGGGGCGATGGAGGACTCGCATCAGCGACCAGGTCAGGCAGCCGATCACCCGGCCGTCCTCCGCGACCAGCGGCGGGTGCCCCTCGGCAATCAGCCCGGCCAGGCGCTGGCTCACCCCCTCCTCGTCGACGTCGTAGCCGAGGTCGCGGATCAATTTGACGAGGCTCGCGACGTCGGCGCGTCCGGCGTCGCGAACGAGCGCGGTCAAAAGACGGTCTCGATGGTGTGGATGACGAGGCCGACGAGGCCGCCGACGACGGTGCCGTTGATTCGGATATATTGGAGGTCCCTGCCGACCGCCGATTCGAGCCGGGCGGTGATGGTGCCGGCGTCCCATTTCTTGACGGTGTCGGAGACCAGGCGGACGATGCCGTCGCCATAATCGGCGGCGACCCCGACCAGGGCGCGGCGGGCGAAGCGGTTGATCCCGTGGCGGAAGCGGTCGTTATGCTCGAGCGCCTCGCCGAGCTCGCGGAGCATCACTCCGACCTCGCCGGCGAGCGTGCCTTGGGGATCGCGGACCCGACGGATGAGGCCGGTGCGCATCCGCTCCCAAACGCCGAGCCACCATTGCTCGACCGCGGGATTGTCGAGAAGGCCGGCCTTCAGGTCCATGACCCGCTGGCGCATCTCCGGGTCGGTGCGAAGTTTCTCGGCGAGGTCGCGAAGCTGCTCCTCGATCTTCTGGCGAAGCGGGTGGGCCGGGTCGGCGGCAAGCTCGGTCAGAAGCCGGTCGATGCCGTCGATGATCTTGTCGGCGACGGTGGTGTCGAGACCCGTCCAGCGCAGGATCGAGCCAGAGCGGTCGTGGACCAGCTTGCGGATCAGGTCCTCGTTGTTGTTGACCAGCCGGGCGATGGCGATGACGAGCTCGTCGAGCAGGGGCACGTGGCGGTCCTCGGCGATCGCCGCGTCGAGGGCCTCGCCGATCAGCGGGGCGGCGTCGAACGAGCGAAGGCGATCGGCGAGGACTCCCTTGACCATGGTGCCGAAGCGTTCGGGGTCGAGCGCCTCAAGCATATTCTCGAGCATCCGGGCGGCGCCGCGCCACAGCCTGCCCTGCTGAGGCGGCTCGGCGAGGAAGCGGCCGGCGGCGCCGGCGACGTCGACCCGCTGCATCCGGCGGGCGACGACCGAGGGGGTCAGGAAATTGTCACGGAGAAAGAGGGCGAGGGTGTCGCCGATGCGATCCTTGTTGCGCGGGATGATCGCGGTGTGGGGGATCGGCAGTCCGAGCGGATGGCGGAACAGAGCGGTGACCGCGAACCAGTCGGCGATTCCGCCGACCATCGCGGCCTCGGCGAACGCCTTGACGAAGCCCCAGGCTGGATGGACGTCCTCGAGGCCGGACGCGGCGATGAACACCGCCGCCATCGCGGCGAGCATCGCAGTCGCGATCACCCGCATTCGGCGGCCGCTGTCAGGCGGAGCGTAGCGGATGGCGAGCGGGGTCATGCCCCATCAATAAACGGCGAAGGGATGGGTTCAACCGGGGCGCGGATCGGACGCCCCGGCCGTAACCTCATTCAGCGGGCTGATTGGACGGGGCGGGGGCAGGAGCGTCCTTGCCGCCGTTGGTCAGCCAGCGCTTGAGCTTCGGACCGACCCTCTCCTCGATTCCGAGCGCGAGGCTGAACGTGCCGGGCACCAGGACCAGGGTGAGCACGGTCGACAGGATGAGGCCGCCCATCACGGTGATCCCCATCGGCGCGCGCCAGGCACCGTCGCCGGTCAGAGCGATCGCGGTTGGCACCATGCCGGCGGACATCGCGACTGTGGTCATCACGATCGGCTGGGCGCGCTTGTGGCCGGCGTCCATGATCGCGGTGAACTTGTCGACGCCCTTGTCCATCTCCTCGAGCGCGAAGTCGATCAGAAGGATCGAGTTCTTGGCGACGATCCCGAGCAGCATCAGCAAGCCGATATAGACCGGAAGCGAGACGATATTGCCGGTGAGCCATAGCGCGAGAAGCCCGCCCAATGGCGCCAACAGAAGCGAACCCATGTTCACCAGCGGCGGAAGCACGCGCTTGTAGAGCAGCACCAGCACCGCGAGCACGAGGAAGATGCCGGCGAACACCGCCACCGCGAAATCGCGGATCATCTCCTGCTGCCAGCGGTTCATGCCGAGCACCAGTTCCTCCACCCCGATCGGCAGATTCTGCATCACCGGCAGCTGAGCGATCTTCTCGCGCGCAGGGCCGCTGACCGCGCCGGGCGCCAGGTCCGCTCCGATGTTGATCGTGCGGGTCTGGTTGGTGCGGCTGAGGCGGGTCGGACCGGCGCCGAAGCCGATGTCGGCCACGAGCTTGAGCGGAACCGAGCCGCCGGTGGTGGTTGGCACCGGCAGGTTCTGGATGGTCGACAGCTCCTGCCGGGCATCCTGGCCGAGCGACACCCGGATCGGGATTTGCCGGTCGGACAGCGAGAATCGCGCGCTGTTCTGGTCGATGTCACCGATCGTCGCGATCCGGATCGCGTTGCTGAGCGCGGCGGTGGTGACTCCGAGCTCGGCGGCGAGATCGGCGCGCGGTCGAATGACGATCTCGGGCCGCTGAAGGTCGCCCATCACGCGTGGCGCGACCAGCTCCGGCACGCTGCCCATCTGCTCGACCAGCTGATTGGCGACCCGGGTCAGAACCGCGGGGTCTTCGCCGCCGAGAGTGACCATGATGTCGCGCGATCCGCCGAACTGCGAGCGGAAGGTCGCTCGAGCATCGGCAATTCTGGCGAGCTGAGGGGTCATGGCGCGTTCGAACTCGGTGCTCGAGCGGTCCTTTTCCTCATGGTAGATCGCGGTCACGTTGCCGCCGCCGACGCGGGTGCGGGCGAAGACGTTGGCCACTTCCGGCTCGGCGCGGAGCATGTCGGCAACCTGCCGGACGACGCGGTCGGTCTGCGCAAGGGTCGTGCCCGGCGCCATCTCGATCGACACCGTCGACTGGTCCATGTCGATGGTCGGCTGGAACGCCGAAGGCAAAGTCATGAACATGAACACGGTCGAGACCAGAGCGATCACGCCGCCGACCACGGTGGTCCAGCGGTGCTTCAAGGTCCAGCGAAGAAGGCCCATGTAGCGGTCCATCAGCCAGCCTTCGCCGTGCGGCCGCTGGCCATGAGGCTTGAGGAAATAGGCCGCGAGCATCGGCGTGATCAATCGCGCCACGGCGAGACTGATCAGAACCGAGGCGACGACGGTGAAGCCGAAATTCTTGAAGAACTGGCCCGCGACGCCAGGCATCAGGCCGACCGGCAGGAACACCGCGACGATCGAGAAGGTGGTCGCGACGACGGCGAGACCGATCTCGTCGGCCGCCTCGATCGAGGCCTCATAGGCGCTTTTGCCCATGCGCATGTGGCGGACGATATTCTCGATCTCGACGATCGCGTCGTCGACGAGAACGCCGGCGACCAGACCGAGCGCCATCAAGGTCATCTGATTGAGGCTGAAGCCCATCAGGTCGAGGAAGTAGAAGGTCGGCACCGCGGACAGCGGGATGGCGATGGCGGAGATGAGAGTGGCCCGCCAGTCGCGAAGGAACAGGAACACCACGAGGACCGCGAGAACCGCGCCCTCGAACAGGCCTTCCATCGCCGAGTGATATTGCTGGACGGTATATTTGACGCTGGTGAACAGAGGCTCGAAGCGGACGTTCGGATTGCGCTCCTCGAGTTCGTGCAGCTTGGCCAGGGCCGCGTCGTAGACGCTGACGTCGGAGGCGCCCTTGGCGCGGGTGAACGAGAAGCTCAGCACCTGCTGGCCGTTCTGGGTCGCGAACGAGCGCTGCTCGGCATAGAGATCGCGCACCTGGCCGAGGTCGGCCAGCTGGACGGTGCGGCCGCCGCCGATCGCGATCTGGGTCTGACCGAGCGCGAAGGCGCTCGGGGCGTTGCCGAGCACTCGCATCGACTGTTCGGAGCCGGCGATCTCGGCGCGGCCGCCGGCGGTGTTCAAATTCACCTGGCGCAGCTGCTGGTTCACCTGGGCCGCGGTGATCCCGTAGGATTGCAGCTTGGCCGGATCGAGCATGATCCGGATCTCGCGCGACACGCCGCCTTCGCGCGACACGGTGGCGAGACCGGGCACGCTGAGCAGCGAGCGCGACACGGTGTTGTCGATGTACCAGCTCAGCTCCTC
The DNA here is from genome assembly GCA_023416515.1 of Pseudomonadota bacterium. GTDB lineage: Bacteria > Pseudomonadota > Alphaproteobacteria > Sphingomonadales > Sphingomonadaceae > Allosphingosinicella. Next base: position 42,457 of record JAEZHP010000049.1, read on the forward strand.
AAGCGACATGTTGGTGGTAACCGCCGAGAAGGAGGCGATCTCGTCGCTGCTCGTGTCCTCGCGCCGGATCTGCGGCTCGAGGATGCCGTCCGGCAGGTCGTTGCGGATCTGAGTGATCGCATCGCGCACGTCGTCGACGGCGCGGTCGATCGGAGTACCGATGTCGAGCTGGATGACCGTCGTCGAGCTGCCCTCGTTCACGAACGAGTTGATCTCATCGACTCCGTTCAGCGACTGGATCGCAGCCTCGACCCGGCGCGTGACCTGGGTCTCGAGCTCGGTCGGCGCGGCGCCGGGCTGAGCCACAGTGACGATCACCACCGGGAAATCGATGTCCGGGCTCTGCTGCACTTCCATGCGCATGAAGCTCATGATGCCGGCCACGGTCAGGAAGGCGAACAGCACCAGGGACGGAACCGGGTTCCGGATCGACCAGGCGGAGATATTGCGAAGGCTCATGGCGAGTCCGATCCAGCCTTAGTTGGCGCGTGCGCGCTCGGGCCGGACGCGCTGGCCCGGGTTGAGGAAGGCGCCGGCCGCAAGCACCACGCGCTCGTTGCCGTTGAGGCCCTCGGCGATTGCGACGCCACGATCCGACACGTCGCCGACTCGCACGTTGCGACGGACGACCTTGTTGTCGTTGTCGATGATGTAGACGAAGTTGCCCTGGGCATCGCTCTGGACGGCCGATTCCGGGAGGAGCGGCGCGGTGACGCTTCCGGTCTCGAGCCTCGCCTGGGCAAAGCCGCCCGGACGAAGCTCGCGGTTATAGGGAACCGAGATTCGCGCCTCGCCCTGGCGGGTCTGCGGGTCGACGATCGGCGATACCTGCCACACCTGGCCCTGATAGGTCTGCTCAGAGCCGACCGGAGTGACGATTGCGGGCGTTCCGACCTGGAGTCGGGCGAGATCGTCCTGGGGAAGGCGGGCGAGAAGCTCCATCTGGCCCCCGGCGGCGATGCGGAACAGCGCGCCGGAGCCGGCGCCGACCACCTGGCCGGCCTCGACATTGCGTTCGAGCACGAGGCCCGCGGTGGGAGCGCGAACGTCGAGACGGCCGATTCGGGCGCGGGTCGCGTTGACCTGCGCCTGGGCGACACGGACCCGCGCAGCGGCGGCGTCGCGGGTGGCGGTCAGACGGTCGATGTCGGCGCGCGACACGAAGCCGCGCGGAAGCAGCCGCTGGGCGCGGTCGAGATTGGACTGGGCGAGGCGAAGGTCGGCCTGGTTGACCTGGACCTGGGCGGCGAGCTGGGCTGCTTCCTGCGACTGGACCGAGCGGTCGATGACCGCGAGCACCTGGCCCGCGCCGACCCACTGGCCGGGCTCGACGAGGACCCGGGCGACCTGGCCGCCTTCGCCAGGGATTCCGACGGGCATGTCGCGGCGGGCGGCGAGCGAGCCGGTGGCGGTGATGGTGCGGCCGACCTGCTGACGGCCGGGGACGATGACGCTGACGACCGGGGCCTGGCCGCCCGCGGCGCCCTTGGGCGGAGCCTTGGCCGGCTCTTCGCTCGACCTGCCGAACATGAGCAAAGCCGCGACGAGCAGCGCGACCACCGCAACGACGGCGATGATGATGTTGCGCCGCCGGCGACGCCTTACGACGACCACGGTCTCGTCGACCGGAACTTCCTCGATGCCATCGCGGCGCCAGCTGGTCGTCTCGACGTTCATAACCTTCATTGTCCCCTGCCCACACGTGCCCAATCGGGTTCCTGCCCCGACGGCTCCCTGCTGTATTAGCTGACTAGATCACCCCAGGCAAGGTGATTCACACCTGATGCCATTCGCCGAACAATTCCTGCCGGAACCGCCTTTTACTAGGCTTGTTTCTCGTTGACTACGCATGAATGTGGCGGATCTACGCGGAAGACGCGTGAAAAAGCGGGAGGAGCAAACATGGATCAGTTCATGGCCAATTACGGCATCATCGGGTGGATCATCGTCGGCGGTCTGGCGGGCGGGGTCGCCAAGCTGATCATGCCGGGCAAGGATCCGGGCGGGTGCATCGTGACCATCCTGCTTGGCATCGCGGGCGCGGTGCTCGCCGGGTTCCTGGGACGGCAGCTCGGCTGGTACGACGCGAGCGACACCGGCGCCGGCTTCATCGCCGCGATCGTGGGGGCGCTGATCATCCTGTTCATCTACCGGCTGTTTGCAGGCCGGCGCGGAACCCGCCTCTAGCGGCCGCTTGAAACAAGACGAGTCGGTTCCTCGTTTCGGGACCGGCTCGTTCATCTTCGAGCCGGTCACTCCGCGCTATCCGCAGCGGACGGACAGTATAGGAGTATCGGTCATGAAGCGTCTCTTCCTCGTCTCTGTGGCGGCTTTCGCAGCCGTGCCGGCGTTCGCACAGCCGACGGTGCCGGCGACGCTGACCGCGCCGATCAATGGCGTTCGGCTCGATGTCGTCGCGACCGGCGAAGTCACCCGCGTTCCCGACCAGGTCACGATCAGCGCCGGAGTCACCAGCCGGGCGCCGCAGGCCCAGGCGGCGCTTCGCGACAATGCCGCGCAGATGGAGCGCGTTCGCGCCGCTCTTCGCCGGCTCGGGATCGCCGACCGCGACATCCAGACCGGCACGATCTCGCTGAATCAGGATTACGAGCGGTCGCCCGAAGGGGCGCGGCCGAGCGGCTATGTCGCGAGCAACCAGCTCAACATCCGCTTCCGCGACGTCGCCAATGCCGGACGGATCATCGATGCGCTCGTCGCCGAAGGCGTCAACAATGTGCAGGGACCGATGTTCGGCCTCGCCAATCGTGACGGCGCCGTCGACGAGGCGCGCACCCGAGCGATCGGCGTCGCCCGCGCCCGCGCCGATCTCTACGCCCGGACACTCGGAACCCGGGTGCGCCGGATCGTTGCGATCAGCGAGACCGGCCAGCCGGGGATCATCATGGGAGAGGCACGAATGGCTGCGGTTGCGAGCGACGCCTCGACCCAGATCGTGCCGGGCGAGCAGGTCGTCGGAACCACGATCAACGTCACCTTCGAGCTTGATCCGCCGCCGAGCCGCTAATCCGCTTCAGGCAAAAGAAATGC
>JAEZHP010000067.1 GCA_023416515.1 Pseudomonadota bacterium
CTTCGGCCTGGCCCGAAGGCAGCCGCATCGTCGAGGAACGCGGAGTCGTCTATCGGGTCGATTCCAGCGGCACCCGCGTTCAGCTCGGTCCCAATGACAGCCGGATCGTCGTGACCGACGGAGTCCGCTACCGCGTCGATCCCGATGGCGCCCGTGTCCGGATCGACACGAACGGCACCGCCGTGAGGATCGGCGACAGCGTCATCAGGGGCAATGCGCCCAACGGCCGAAGCGACGTCGAAACCCCGGGTGAAACGGCGACGGACGCCGCCGAGGACGTTGCCGAGGCGGTCGGCGACGCCGTCCCCGACTGAGTTCGTCGCGGACCGTCCTTTTCCGTGAAATCCTGAACTCCCGCGTCGGCGGGAGTTTTTCCGCACTCGGTTTCCAACAGCAATCTCCGTGAGAAAGAGGGTCGCTGTGACCTGGCCCTTCTCCCGGATTGGCACGGTTCCGGAACCTTCACTCCCGGGGTGATGTTCACCCGGCGAGCGTCAACAGCGGCCGGTGCGGCATGGGCTCTGCGGGAACTGCAATCGAACTGTTCGGCGTCCGGCTGATCGGCGCCAACGCGGAGAACGGCCGTAAGCTGTTGCTGACGGTCGCCTTCATCGTGGCGGCCTGGCTGGTCGCCATGCTGCTCAGGAAGCTTGTCGGGCTGATCGGTCACGCGAGTGACAGCCCGCGCTTCCGCTTCTGGTCGCGCCAGGCGATCGCGATCGCACTCGCCGTCCTTCTCCTGCTCGGGATCCTGTCGATCTGGTTCGACGATCCCGCTCGGCTCGGCACCGTGTTCGGCCTGGTCACCGCGGGAGTCGCCTTTGCCCTACAGCGCGTGATCACCGCGGTCGCAGGCTATTTCGTCATCCTTCGCGGCAAGACCTTCAACGTGGGTGATCGGATCGTCATGGGAGGGGTGCGAGGCGACGTGATCTCCTTGTCCTTCATGCAGACCAAGATCATGGAGATGGGCGAGCCGCCGCCGGTCCAGTCCGCCGAGCCGGCCGTGTGGGTTCACAGCCGCCAGTTCACCGGCCGGATATGCACCGTCACCAACGACAAGATTTTCGACGAGCCAGTCTACAACTACACTCACCATTTCCCCTACATCTGGGACGAGATCCGCTTGCCGGTCCGCTACGGCGACGACCGCGACAGGGCCGAGCAGATCCTCCTCGCAGCGGCACGCAAGCACGCCATCCGCGCTGACGGACTTCCGCCCGACGACCTCCGGGAGCTCGACCGCCGCTATAATTTGCGCGGGCTGGACATCGAGCCTCGGGTCTACTGGCGGCTCACCGACAATTGGCTGGAGCTGTCGGTGCGCTTCCTCACCCCCGACCACGGCACCCGGCACATCAAGGACCTGATCTCGCGCGAGCTTCTCGCGGAGCTCGACAAGGCCGGGATCGGAGTCGCCTCGGCGACCTACGAGATCACCAGCCTGCCGACGATCGAGCTCAACCAGACGGGAGCGCCGCGCCAGTGAACGAGCAAGCCCTTCTTGCCGGAGTCCACTGGATCACGCGCGGAGTCGAGCTCATTGGAATCGGCATCATCGTGGTCGGCGCCGCCGCGGCTCTGCTGGCCTTCCTCCGCCGCCTTCCGGGCAGCGACGGCGGCCGCTCGGTCGCCGAGTTCCGCTCGAATCTCGGCCGGTCGATCCTTCTCGGGCTCGAATTCCTCGTCGCCGCCGACATCATCAACACCGTCGCCATCGAGCCGACTCTCGAAAGCCTCGCCGTGCTCGCCGGAATCGTCCTGATCCGAACTTTCCTGAGCTTCTCGCTGGAGGTCGAGATCGAAGGCCGCTGGCCCTGGCAAAAAAGCGCGGGCTCCAAATCCGCGGGGCCCTAACCGCTCAGCTTCGAGATGGTGAAGGCGACCATGAAGCCGGCGACTGCGATCAGCCCGGCGCCGTCATGGGTGCCCTCGAACGCCTCGGGGACCATCGTGTCGACCACCATCGCGAGGATCGCTCCGGCCGCGACCGCCTGGACCGCGCTGATCGCACCTGGCCCCACTCCGGCAAACAGGACATAGCCCAGCCAGGCGGAAACGCCTGCGCTCAGCGCGATCGCGCTCCACAGCAGGAACACGAAGCTCGCTTTCTTCCCCTCCTTGCGCATTCCGGCCGCGCTCGACAGGCCCTCGGGCAGGTTGGACAGGAACACCGCAACGACCGCGACCCACCCAACCGCTCCGCCCTTGAGCAAGCTCACTCCGATCACGATCGATTCCGGGATCCCGTCGAGAAGCGCTCCGATCGCGAGCGCCCCGCCATTGTTCGGATTGTTGGCCGTGTCCTTCTCGCGATGCTCGGCGGTCGAGCGCTTGCGGTGGCGCGCGCCCCACAGCGACAGGGCGAAATTGCACAATGTGTAGGTGAGCGCCCCGGCGAGGAAGCCGCCGGCGACGGGGCCGAAGCCGCCCCGCTGCCATGCCTCGTCCATCAATTCGAACGACAGCGCCGAGATGAGCACTCCGGCTCCGAACGCCATGATCCCGGCGACGACCCGGCGCGGGAGCGGCGCGAACCAGCCGACCAGGGCGCCGATCAGCAAGGCGGAGCCGCTCAACAGCCCCCACAGCCCCGCCTGAAGAGCGAGCGAGCTCAAGCTAAGCCGCAAAAGAGTCGCGCATGCACAGGGCTTTACCCCGAATGCCGGGCGTCGGCTAGCGCGCCGCCACTCGGCCCCGTCACATCGCCACCACCCGCGGCTGCCGCGCCGGCTTCATCAGGGCGCTCAGCGCCCACACGCAGGCGTCCGCCCGGTCCGGCGAGCGCCCGGGCCCCTCATAGCCCCCGCCCGCCTGCAGCCCGGCAAGCTCGTCCTCGAGCTGCGGGAAGTGACCGGCGAGCTTCACCTTCCCCGCCTCCATCCAGCTCGCCACCGGCTCGGCCCGGGCCGACTTGCCTCGGCTCGCGCTGACCAGCCGAACCGGAAGCGCCGAATCCGCGCCGCGAAGGACGTCCTCGACCATGTCGCCGCCCTGGTTCTTCTCGGCGATCACCCGGCCGGCCTCCCAAGCCTCCGCGGCCCGCGCCACCGCCCGGGCCCATCCTTCCGGCCTCAGCCCAGCCACCGAGCAATCCGCGAGCACATGGCCGACGCCGAGACGATCGAGCCCGCACACCACGATCCCGCACGCATCCCCCTCCGCCGACACCGGCGGCTCCACCCCCACGACGACGCGCCCGAACAATTCCTCCCCGAGCTTGTCTCGGGGAGGGGG
>JAEZHP010000074.1 GCA_023416515.1 Pseudomonadota bacterium
CCCCCTCCCCATGAGGCTTCGCCTCACAGGGAGGAATTAAAGGTTACCTCGCGAGGAGGACGCGGGCCTGGGTTGCGATCTGGGCGAGCATCGGGGCGGTGGTCACCGACGCGGTTCGGGCGCGTTCGACGGTTCGGCGGAACTGCTCGATCCGGGCGCCCTGGTCGACCACCCATTTCTCGACTTCGGTTCGGGGGTCGGTGCCGCCGCCGGAGCGCCGCTCGAGGAAGCCGAGGCGGAGCTCCTCGAAATCGCGGGCGAGGCCCGCGGTCAGAAGCCGCTCCCACTGGTCGCCGCTACGGAAATGATTGGCGGCATTCTGCGCCCAATCCAGGCCGAGCGCCTCGCCTAGCCTCGTATAGGCCTTGGTGAGGGCGATCTCGTCCACTCCGACGCGCTGGCCGAGATTGGCGAGGCCGATCGCGCCGTTGAGCTCCTGAAGCCGAACGATTCGATCGACCAGCTCGGCAGGACCGCCGAGCGCGATCAGGCGCGCGCGGGCACCCGCCGCGTCGGCCCGCGGCTCCGGCCGAAGCAGGTCCTGGAGGGCCGCATCGAGCTTGCTGAGGCTCGGACGAATGAGCTCGACGATCTGACCCGGCATCAGGCTCGGCGAGGTGCAGCGAAGGATATCGGCGATCTGCATCTGCAGGCCGCGCGAGGCTTCCGCGAACAGCTGAAGACGGACCTGTTCGGGAATGTCCGCCGTGTCGAGGTCGGCCCACAGCCCTTCCATGTCGAACAGCCGCTCGGCGGCAACGAAGGCAGCCGCCGCCTGGCCGAGGGAGGCTCCTTCCTCTTCGGTCAGAGCGAAGGACGCGGTGATTCCGAGCCGGTTAACTAAGCGGTTGGCGACCTTGGTGGCGATGATCTCGCAGCGCAGGCGATGGTGCTGGACAGCGTCGGCGAAGCGCTCGCGCATGAGCTGCGGGAAAGCCCCGGCAAGCTCGGCCGCCATGGTCGGGTCCTGGGCGATGTTGGTCTGCTCGATCGCCGACTGAAGCGCCATCTTCGAGCTCGACAGCAATACCGCCAGTTCCGGCCTGGTCAGGCCTCGGCCTTCCTGGGCGCGGCGGAGCAGCTCCTCATTCCCCTCCAGGCCCTCGACCGCACGGTTGAGGCGCCCCGCCTCTTCGAGAATCTCGATCGCGCGGACTTGCGAGGGAAGCGCCTCGGCGCCGCCCTGTTCGGCGATGGACAGAGCCAGCGTCTGAAGGCGGTTGTCCTCCAGAACGATCTGCGCGACCTCCCCGGTCATCTCGGAAAGGACGGAATTGCGGTCTTCGAGGCTTAGGCGCCCCTCCTGCATCTCGCGATTGAGCGGGATCTTGATGTTGACCTCGTTGTCCGAACAATCGACGCCCGCCGAATTGTCGATGAAGTCGGTGTTGATCCGGCCGCCATGCTGGCTGAACTCGATGCGCGCGGCCTGGGTGACGCCGAGATTCGCGCCTTCGCCGATCGCCTTGACGCGAAGCTCGTCGGCGTTGACCCGGACCGGGTCGTTGCCCGGATCGCCCGCGTCGGCATGGCTCTGGGTCGAGGCCTTCAGGTAGGTGCCGATGCCTCCGAACCAGAGGAGGTCGACGGACGAGCGCAGGATCGCCTGGATGAGCGCGGTCGGCTCGATCTCCGAGGCCTCGAGCCCGAGCATCGCCTGCACCTCGGCCGAAAGCGGGATCGACTTCTGGCTGCGCGGGAAGATGCCACCGCCCTTCGAGATCAGCTTCTCATTATAGTCGGCCCAGCTCGACCGCGGCAGGTTGAACAGGCGGTCGCGCTCCTTCCAGCTCTTGGCCGGGTCGGGATCGGGATCGAGGAAGATGTGGCGGTGATCGAATGCCGCGACGAGCTTGATCGCCTTGGACAGAAGCATTCCGTTGCCGAACACGTCGCCCGACATGTCGCCCACTCCAGCGACCCGGATCGGGTCCTTCTGAACGTCGACACCCATTTCGCGGAAGTGACGCTGGACCGAGACCCAGGCGCCTCGGGCGGTGATGCCCATCGCCTTGTGATCGTAGCCGTTGCTTCCGCCGCTCGCGAAGGCGTCGCCGAGCCAGAAGCCGCGCTCGGCCGAAATGGCGTTGGCGACGTCGGAGAAGGTCGCGGTCCCCTTGTCGGCGGCGACCACGAAATAAGGGTCCTCGCCGTCGCGGATCACGACCTGGGGGGGATGGACGACCTTGTCCTCGACGATGTTGTCGGTGACCGAGAGAAGCGAGCGGATGAAGATCCGGTAGCTCTCCGTCCCCTCCGCGAGCCAGGCATCCCGGTTCGACGCGGGGGGCAGCTGCTTGGCATAGAAGCCGCCCTTGGCGCCGGTCGGAACGATCACCGCGTTCTTGACCAGCTGCGCCTTCATCAGGCCGAGAATCTCGGTCCGGAAGTCGTCGCGCCGATCGGACCAGCGCAGGCCGCCGCGGGCGACGGGCCCGCCGCGCAGGTGGATGCCCTCGACCCGCGGCGAATAGACCCAGATCTCGCGCCACGGCACCGGCGCCGGAAGGCCCGGCACCTGCGAGGAGTCGAGCTTGAAGGCGAGCGCTTCCTCGGCGGCAGGCGAGAAGGCGTTGGTTCGAAGGGTGGCTGCGACCACTCCGCGGATCAGGCGAAGGATCCGGTCCTCGTCGATGGCCGCGACGTCGGCGAGACCCTTTTCGATCTTGCGATTGGCGGCCGCGACCGCCTTCTCGCGGTCCTCGCCGAGAGCGGGATCGTGCATTGCCTCGAACAGGGCGACGAGGCCGTGGGTGACGACGGGGGCGCGGCGCAACGCCTCGACGACCGTGGTCATCGAATAGGAAAGGCCGGTCTGGCGCAGGTAACGGAACCAGGCGCGAAGCAGGACGACCGCCCGCGGCTCGAGGCCGGCGGCGACGATCAGCTGATTGAAGACGTCATTCTCGGACGCGCATTCGAGCACCGAGGCGACGACGCGTTCGATGATCTCGGCGCGCTCCAGGATCGGCGCTGCCGAGGCGCCGTCGGCGGTGACCACCGCGAATTCGTGGATGTGGCTGCTGGCCTGATCCTCGAGCCGGGTCGGAGTTTCCTTGAGAACGTGGAAGCCGAAATTCTCGAGCACCGGGACGACGTCTGACAGGACGACGAGGCCGCCGGCGCGATAGATTTTGAGCCGAAGCTGGTTTTCGGGGTCGATCGGGAGCCGATAGAGGCGCACCGAGCGGTCCTGGGAATCCTCCAGGGCCTCGAGCCGAACGACGTCCTGGGCCGCGTCCTCGATCGGGTAGCGGGACCGGTAAGCCGGCGGGAAATATTGGGCGCGGCTCATCGCCAGGGTCGCGGCCCGGCGGGGGCCGACGATCGCACCGAGCGCTTCCTCGAGGCTCGGCTCCCAGCCGCGCACCATCGCGTCGAGCTGTTGGTCGAGCTTTGCCGAATCCGGGGTCGGGCGCTTCGGATCGACGATCAGAGTGTAGCGGACAGACGCCAGATCGCCATCGCCAAGGTCGACCGACCAGCTGGTCATCGTGCCCTTGGCGGCCTGCTCGATCATCTCGCCGATCTGGACCCGGCGACGGGTGGTGAGCTCGTCGCGCGGCAGCCAGACGAAGGCGAAGAGATGGCCCTTCAGAGTCGAGCGGACGAGGAGGAGAGTGGGCCGCGGCCGGTCGGCGAGCGACATCGCGGTCGACACAAGCGCCTTCACGGAATCGCTGCCGAGGTTGACGAGAAGGTCATGCGGCAGGGAGCTGACCGCGTGACGGATCGCCTTGCCGCTATGGCCTTTGGGATCGAAGCCGAACGACTGCTCGAGCTCGTTCAGGCGGCGGCGAAGCACCGGCACGTTCTCGACAGGGGCCTTGAGGGCCTTGCTGGTCCACAGGCCGGCATGGACCCCGATGGCGGCGATCTCGCCATTCTCGACGATCGGCACCGCGATTAGGTCGAGCGGCACGTGGCGGTGAACGTTGGACTTGCGCTCGGCCTTAGCGACCAGCGGCACCTGGCCGCCCTTCTTGAAATAAGCGATGGCGCTTTCGCAGCCGCCCTCGTCGTCGGGCGGAGTCGGTGCCCTGAAGATTCCGAGGCCCCCGGAGGAGGGTTCGCCCGGGCGCTCGACCTGATACCCCAGCAGGGTCATGGCGCCGCCGGCGAACCATTCGAGCAGGTCGCGCCCTTCCGGATCCTCGGCGAGCGCCGCGTCGGCACGCATCTGCTTCTGCATCGCGGCCCAGTCGGTCACCGCCGAGCGAACGTCCGCGAGCACCTTGTGAAGCTCGAGCGTGAGCTCGCGGCGGATCCGCGCGTCGGCGCGGTCGACCTCCATGTAGATGATCGATTCGCGCGTCGTCCCTTCGCCCGCCGGGCCGCCGACCGAGACGAGGCAGCCATCTTTGTCGCGAACCACGTTGATGACCGGGTGGAGCAGGCGGTGGATCAGAAGCCCGCGAGCGGTGATCGCGGCGGACGTCGAATCGACCAGGAACGGCATGTCGTCGTTGGCGATGCAGATCCGCATCCGGCGGTGGCCGATCGCTCCTCCCGACGATTCGATGCTGACCAGAGGCACGCATTTGGGCCGGCGTGCGGCGCAGCTCGCGACGAACTCGGCCGCCTCCAGGCAATCGGCCTCGCCGAAGCCCTCGATTTCGCCGGGGAGGGCGCCATCGCACAAGGCATTGCTGAGGGAAGTGAGGAGGCGTTGGCGAGCGGCGACGTCCGCTCCCATGCTGTCCGCGTTCATATGGGCCGCTCCCGAAATCGCTGGGGACGCACTGGGCGCCGCTCCGTTCGCGGCGGCTATAGACCCGCCTGAGCGGGCGCTTCAAGGCTGAGAGAGATCAGTCCGTCGAGCGGGCGATGGCGCTGTCGACGAGCTTCGAGTCGCGAAGCGCCGGCGCGATCACCGCGAGCCGCCCATCGCCTTCGCGGCGGGCGACGAGAAGGACGATCTCGCCTTCCTCGGCACCTGCCGAATCGACGCCGTCGACAAGGGCAAGCGCGGGCGCCGCCTCCAGCCTGGCGCGGCGCTCTGCCGACCGGTCGGGCTTCGGCTCCGGGCGACGAGCGGCGCGCTCGGCCGCGACGACTCCCTTGAGGCCGCCGTCGAAACTTTCGAGCACCTGAGCGAAGCCGCCCAGCTCGATCCCCGAGCGGCGCGCCCAGGACAAGGCCGCGGCGAACTCGGTCACTCGGGTCTTGTCGTAGTCGCTTCCGAAGATGAGCTTGATCAGCGGAGTCATCGGCGCGCGCTGCTGCGCCTTCAGTCCGGAATCGTCGAGAAGCTCGGCATATTCTTCCGGGGCCGAATCCGCTGCCAGCGAAAAATCATAGGCAAGCCCGAGCGCGCGGTAGAGCGCGGTTCGGCTTCGATGATCGGCCGAACGGGCATATTCGGCGCCGGCGCGGGCATGGCCGAGACGATCGGCGAGCGCCGCATCCTCGGGCAGATCCTCGAGCGCGTCGTCGCCGTCGCTTTCGGGCCACAGGCTGAGCGTGCTGCCGTCGCGCTGCTCGGCAATCGCCGGCAGATCGTCATGCTCGGCATTGGGACCGTCGGCCCAGACCGGCAGGTCGCCCCGCTCGGGCACCTTGGCGATGGCGCGGTCGATGGCGCTTGCAAGGCCGTTGGCGGTGCCGTTGTCGGCCAGGTCCTTCCAGTTGATCACGCCGTAGATGAAGTCGATCTCGTCGCCGTTGGACGACAACGGCATGAGGATGCCGCGATACAGGGTGTTGATCCCGCGGTGGCTCAGGAACTCCGCCTCGAAGCCGATCGGCGCATGGTTCGCGATGATCTGCATATAATGGTCGGTGAGCCGCGACAGCAAAGAGCGGGCCGGCACCTCGCTGATCCGCTGGCGGGAGAAATCGATCCCGCACTCCGCCTTTAGCTCGGCTCCGAGGAAGGCGATGACCGGATCGTCGCGGTCGCCGGTGAAGTCGAGAAGCACGCTGTGCGGGCCGAAGTCGCCGATCTTCTCGGGCTTCAAATCCTCGATCGAAGGGTAGGGACGGCCGTCGAGAAGCGACACCCAATGGTTGTAGGCGCGGACATGCATCCGGCGCTCGTCGAAGCCGATCGACGGCGGACGCTCGATCGCGGGCTCGTCCTCGCCATGCGGCGACCAGCCACTGTCCTCGTCAAACCCGCGCAAGCTGTCCATGCTGCCGTTCGTCCCACAGCGTTCCAGCCTGCGTAGGTGCACTCCACGTGGTTGAGATATGGTTAAGTCCGCGGAAAAGCTTGGGGCGCTTGTGTCAGCGAAGGGCCGCTGGTAAGGCCCCGCCCCACCGGCGCCGTTGTAGCTCAGCTGGTAGAGCAACGCATTCGTAATGCGTGGGTCGGGGGTTCGAGTCCCTTCAACGGCACCATTCCCTCACATCGTCTCCCCGATGGTGATGCTCGACCGCCGCTCCTTCAATTTCGGCCTGGCCTCGCTCGCCTTCACAGGGCTGGCGGCCTGTGCGGCGCGGCCCGACGGGCTGGTGCGGGCTCCGGGGACGAGGAGGCACGGGCCGCTCCTCCCGGATCCGGCCGGGATCCTCGACCTTCCGAGCGGCTTTTCCTACCGGGTCATCTCCAGCCGCGGCGAGCGAATGGACGACGGCTTCGGCGTTCCCGACCGCTTCGACGGCATGGGCGCCTTCGCGCTGGATGCGAACCGCACCATCCTCGTTCGCAATCACGAGCTTCGCCCGCGCAACGCGGACACCGGCCCGTTCGCCAGCGCTCCACCCGGCGACGTTCGGGCCTTCGATCGCAACGACTCCGGGCCCCTGCCGGGCGGAACCACGACCCTCGTCTACAATCACCGCACCGGCGCGGTTGAATCGCAGCATCTCAGCCTGGTCGGAACGATCCGCAATTGCGCCGGCGGAGTGACTCCATGGGGAAGCTGGCTGAGCTGCGAGGAAGATGTCAGCCCGGCCGGCGAGGGCGGCCTCGGGCGCGACCACGGCTGGGTGTTCGAGGTCCCGGCGCGCTCGCGCCGTCTCGCCGATCCGGTGCCCCTCACCGGTCTCGGCCGCTTCTATCATGAGGCGGCGGCGGTCGATCCGCGGACCGGCATCGTCTACCTGACCGAGGACCGCGACAACGGCCTGCTCTACCGCTTCCTGCCCAACGTCCGTGGCCAGCTCGCGCGTGGCGGTCGGCTTCAGGCGCTCGCTTTCGCCGGGGATTCAGACGGCCGCGACACCCGCAACTGGGAGTCGGTCGACTTTCCGGCCGGAAGCTGGCGCGGAGTGCGCTGGATCGATCTCGATCATGTCGATTCTCCCGACGGCGACGATCTCCGCGAGCGCGGGGCGGCCCGAGGCGCGGTGTTGTTCGCGCGAGGCGAGGGCATGTGGTTCGGCGACGGCGAGCTCTTTTTCGCCTGCACGTCGGGCGGAGCGATGAAGCTCGGCCAGATCATGCGCTATCGCCCGTCCCGTTTCGAAGGGCAGAGCGGCGAGTCCCGCGAGCCCGGCCGGGTGCAGAATTTTGTGGAGTCTACGCGGCCGGACATGCTCAATTTCGGGGACAACATCACGGTCGGGCCGAACGGTCACCTGGTCGTGTGCGAGGATCAGTATACCGAGGTAACCCGCAACCACCTGCGCGGAGTGACTCCGCAGGGCGAGGTCTATCCGCTCGCCAAACTCCACGTCCAGACCGAGCTTGCCGGCGCCTGCTTCTCGGCGGACGGATCGACCTTGTTCGTCAACATCTACAGCCCGGGCCGAACGCTTGCGATCAGCGGCCCCTGGCACGACCCGGTGATCTAGTCCGTTCAGACGGGTGCAATGCCGGGGCGAGCATGACGCCCGTCCCGATGACTCCTCGATTCCGCTCGATCCTTCTGATCGCCGCTCTCGCCGCGATCATTCTCGTTGCAGCTCTGCCGCTGCTTCGCGGGGTGCCGCTCGAGCCAACGCCCCCGCCGCTTCCGAGCGAGAAGGTCGACTCCGCAAAGTCGAGCCTGAACCCGGTCTAGCGGCGCGGTCCGAAATGGTTGCGCGGCGGCGCCTTGCGCGTTGCCGCAGTGAGCTGGTCGAGAGTCGCCTGGTGAAGCGGCGTGGTGAATTCGAATCCGGCCTTGCCGCCGTCGACCCAGACGACCGTGCAATTGAGCGCCTCGATCCCGGGGAGCTTCAGGAACAGGTTCTGGCCAGCCTCGAGGGGCATGTCGCACTCGGCCATGAAGCCCTCGATCGAGAGGTTTCGCACCTCCGCGTCGGCCACCGCCGCCCCGGGTTCGCGAAGGCTCGCCGCCAGGTTGACCATCCGCCGCTCGGTGCGGCGCCCTTCCGCTGCCGGCAACACGGCCAGCTGACCCTTGTACATATCTTCTCCGCCGATTTCCGGACGCGGTCTTGCCTTGCCGCCCCTTAGGCATTGCTGAAGCCTGTTGGTTAACGCGGAGCCAAATCGCGACCCGGTACGTTCCGCAGCAAAACTTTATCAATCAGCGGAGTGGTTTGTGCGTCTCAACAAAAGCTGGCTCGCGGCCGCCGCGGCAATGGCGATGGCGACCGGCGGGTGCAATCTCGTAAGCGGAAGCGAGGGCAGCGCCCCTGCCGGAGTCACCGCCGAGGCAATCCAGGGCGCCGCCCAGGACGCGGAGGTGCGCCGGTTCTACGAGGCGCGGCAGTGGCAGCCCGCATGGGACCAGCAACGCGGGGATCAGCTCGTCGAGACGCTCCGCGGCGCCGTTCGCCACGGCCTCAATTCCGCAACTTTGCTGAGGGACGTCGAAGGAGCGGGCTCGCCGGTCGAGCGCGAGGTTGCGCTGACCAAGGCGGCTCTCGCTTATGCCGGGACTCTCGCCCACGGCGCGACCAATCCAACGCGGTTGAGCACAGTCTATGAAATCCCGCGCAACCAGGTCGACGTCGCGCGCGGCCTCGCCCAAGCCGTGCAAGGCAACAATGTCGGGCAATGGATCGAAGCGCAGGCGCCTCAGGACGAGGAATATCGCGCTTTGTCGAACGCCTATGTCCAGCTCGTCCAGGCGCAGCAGCAACAGCAGCAGCCGCAGACCGGCGCGGCCCAGCAGAATGTCCAGGGCAACGCCCAGGCCGAAGGCAATTCACAAGCCTCGGGCAACGCCCAGGCGGACGGGAACGCGCAAGGCGAGCGCAGGGCGAGGGACGACGAGCGTCGTGCCCAGGCCAGCGATCTCCCGGCCGACGAGCGCGCCGTCATCCTGGCGGTGAACATGGAGCGGCGGCGCTGGCTCGAGAGGCAGCCTCCGAACACGCGCATCGACGTGAACACCGCGGCGGCGTTCCTGCGCTATTTCCGCGACGGCAATCTGGCCGACCGCCGAGTGGTCGTCGTCGGCGAGCCGGGATGGGAGACGCCGCAGCTCGGCTCGCCGATCTTCCGCCTGGTCGCCAACCCGACCTGGACCGTGCCGGACTCGATCGAGCAGGACGAACTCGCCAACCTGAGCGCGGCTCAGCTTGCCCGAAAGAACATGAAGCGTGAGGACGGGCGGCTGGTTCAGCAGCCGGGGCCGCAAAACGCCCTCGGGCTGGTCAAGTTCGACATGCAGAACGACCACGCCATCTATCTCCACGACACTCCAGCAAAGCAGATGTTCGGCCGCGACGACCGCCATCTCAGCCACGGCTGCGTGCGGGTTCAGGACGCGCTCGGCTTCGCCCGGCTTCTGGCGCAGCATGAAGGCAAGCTCGAACAGTTCGAGCGGGCCCAGCGCGGCAACAGCCAGTCGGGCGGCGAGCTGGAGCCGACCTTCATCAACCTCGACCGGCGCATTCCGGTGCGGCTGCTCTATCACACCGCCTTTGTCGACAATGGCCAGGTGATGTTCGCGCCCGACGCTTATGGCTGGGACGCCGCGGTCGCGGAGGGCCTTGGCCTTCGGGCGCCGGGCGCGAGCAGCCAGGCGCTCGAGCGCGCTCGGCAGAAGCGTGCGCAGCGCCAGCGCGGCGCGGATTACGGCCCCTGATCCATTGATCGGGCGGTGGCAACGGCACAGCCGTTCCCACCGTCCCGCCTCCTCGCGAATCCGGAACGGCCAGGCCGGCTCGACCGTTGATCCGGAGCAGTTTTCTTCCACTCCGGGAAGTCATGAGGAGGCAGTAAATGGCCGACTATCGATATGGTGACGAGCGTTCCAGAAGCTCGATTTTCTCCAACGACGACAACGACCGCTGGCGTGGCCGCGACGAGGACCGCAACCGCGGTTGGGGTCATGGCCGGGAGCAGGGCCGCGGCAATGACGATCGCGGTTTCTTCGAGCGCGCGGGCGACGAGGTGCGCTCATGGTTCGGTGACGAGGAGGCCGAGCGCCGCCGCGAGATGGACGCTCGCCAGTATGAGCAGGAACGTGGCACCAGCCGCGGCGACTGGCGAAGCCATGACGACCAGTGGACCGGCCGCTCGATGTCCCACCGCGACGAACATCGCGACTTCGGACGCGGCAGCTACGGCCAGAGCGGCCATGGCGGAACCGGCGGCGGCGATTTCGGCCGCGGCAGTTTCGGCCAGAGCAGCAGCGGCTACGGACGAAGCGACATGTCCGGCTATCGCTCGCAAGGCGGGCAGAGCCAGGGTCCTGGCCGAAGCAGCTATGGCGGCGGTGGCTACGGCGAAGGCGGCTTCGGCGGCTACGAGGGCAGCCGTGGTTACTCCTCGTCCGGCCAATCCTCATACGGTCAGTCGGGCCAGGGCTTCGGCTCGCGCGGCTCGTCCGGTTCGTCGGGCGGCGAGGGCTATGGCGGACTGAGGTTCGGCCAGTCGGGCCAGGTCATGGGCTCGGCCGATCGCGACTTCGGCGAAGGCAGCCGCGGAAGCACTCCCCATGACGAGAATTACCGCCGCTGGCGCGACCAGCAGATTTCCCAGCTCGACCGCGAATATGACGAATATTGCCGCCACCGGCAGCAGCAGTTCGAGCAGGACTTCTCAAGCTTCCGCCAATCCCGTTCGAACCAAAGCGGTCAGATGAGCGGCCAGTCCGGGCAAGCCGGCCAGATGGGAGGCCAGTCCGGATCGAGCATGTCGGGCTCGGGCATGACCGGTTCCGGAATGTCGGGATCGGCGAGCGGCGGCTCGACCGGCACTCACTCGATGGGATCGAGCGCCAGCGGAACCAGCACGGAGAGCAGCACCGGAAGCAATGCGGGCTCGACAACCGCGGGCGCCGGCAATGCTTCCGCTGCGACGTCGAGCACCGGCAGCAGCGGCGGCACTGCCGAGACGGCGGGCGCCGACGCCGGAACCCGCGGCGGCCGTTCGCGCACGCGCTGAGCGAGGCTGGGCGGGCGGCGCGATGCCGTCCGCCCACCATCTATTTCAGCAACGATGAAGGAGCAGGATGATGGCTGACAGACGCTATCGCGAGGACGACAGGGGCGGCAGCGGCTGGACCCAAGAAATCGACCGGGATCGCGGTTTCGAGCGCGGTCGAGTCGGCAATTCCGGCCGGGGCCGCGGGAGCGGCTCGATGTTCGGATCGGGTTCGCGCGACCGCGACGATCAGCTCGAGCGCGACCGCGGCGGCTGGGGCGACCTGTGGGATCCCCATGAGGATCGCCGGCGCGAGCAGGGTCGAAGCCGCGCCTGGTCGCACGACGATGACCGCAGCCGCTCGGGCCGCGGCGAGGAACATGGCCGTCGCCCATCGGACGACGAGCGCGGGCGCTACGGCCGCGACGATCAGCGCGAAGGCCTTGCGATCGACGAGACCGACCGGCTGATCGCCTCGAACAAAGTCGAAGGCACCTCGGTCTACGGCCTCGACGGCGACCGGCTCGGAAGCGTCTATAATTTCATGGTCGATAAATATTCCGGCAAGGTCGAATATGCCGTGATGAGCTATGGCGGCTTCCTCGGAATGGGCACGCGCTACTTTCCGCTGCCCTGGAAGCTTCTGAAATACGACACGCGCATCGGCGGGTATCGGGTCGAGATGACCCACCGCGACCTCGAGCGCGCGCCAAGCTTCGACCGCAACAGCGAGCCGCGCTTCGACACCGCCTATGGTGAGCGGGTCCACGGCTGGTACGGCCTGAGCTATTGAACGAGGGGGAGTTTCGGCTCCCCCTTTTTCATCCACGGCGTCCCACAGGTGTGGCTTGGACGGTGGCCGCGCGCTAAGCAGCCGGCATGTCACGGCCGCTGCTCCACGATTATTTCCGTTCCTCCGCCTCCTATCGGGTGCGTATCGCGCTTGGCCTCAAGGGCGTCGAGCATGACAGCGTCAGCGTCGATCTTCGCGCCGGCGACCAGCGCGCGCAGGAGTATAAGGCGAGCAATCCGCAGGGCTTCGTGCCGATGCTCGAGATGGACGGGCACAAGCTGACCCAGAGCCTGGCAATCATCGCCTATCTCGACGCGGTGCGGCCGGAGCCGCGGCTGCTTCCGGGAGATCCTGCCGACCAGGCCCATGTCCGGGCGATGGCGCTGCTCATCGCCTGCGACATCCACCCGCTCAACAATCTTCGGGTCCTCAACTATCTCAAGAACGGGCTGGGGCAGGACGAGCCCGTCCGCAACGAGTGGTACCGCCACTGGATCGCCGAGGGTTTCGCTGCGCTCGAGCAGCTTGCGGGGCCCAGCGCCGGCCGCTTCCTATTCGGAGACTCGCCGACGGTGGCGGATGTCTGCCTAGTGCCGCAGATGTACAATGCTCGGCGCTTCGACGTACCGCTTGACGATTACCCGCTGCTGGTGCGGGTGGACTCGGCCGCGAACGAGCTTGATGCCTTCGCCGCCGCCCATCCCGATCGGGTCGCGGGCTGAGAAACGAGGAGACGGACATGGGACGGGTCGACGCCATCAACCGCGGCATGGAGCAGCTGAGCCCGCTCGCTTCGGTCGAGGTCCCATCGCTCGAAGGGCGGGTCAGCGCCGAGGAGTGGAAGGTTCGGGTCGACCTCGCCGCCGCCTATCGAATGGTCGCCCATTATGGCTGGGACGATCTCGTCTTCACCCATCTGTCGGCGCGGGTGCCGGGGCCGGAGCATCACTTCCTGCTCAACCCCTACAACCTCATGTTCGAAGAGGTGACCGCCTCGTCGCTTGTGAAGGTCGATGCGAACGGCAATCCGGTCGAGCCGACGCCGTTCATCACCAACCCGGCGGGCTTCGTGATCCATTCGGCGCTGCACATGGCCCGCGAGGACGCGCATGCGGTGATGCATCTGCACACGCCCCAGGGCCAGGCGGTGGCGGCGCATCGCGACGGACTTCTGCCGCTCACCCAGACGGCGATGCTGGTCCGCGACGAGATCGCCTTCCACGAATATGAAGGGGTGGCGGTCGACCTCGACGAGCGCGAGCGGTTGGTCGCCGACCTCGGCGACAAGAGCCTGATGCTTCTGCGCAACCACGGCACCCTCGCTATCGGCGAGAGCGTCGGCGAATGCTTCATCAAGCTCTATTATCTCGAGCGCGCCTGCCAGGCGCAGGTCATGGCGCTCGCGGCCGGCGAGGCCAATGTCGGCCATCCGCCGCAGGGATCGCCCGAAGTCACCGCCCAGCAGGGCAAGGTCGGCCTCAAGGTCGTCGCCCAGGCGCTCGCCTGGCCGGCGCTTCTGCGCAAGGCGTACAGGCTCGACCCGAGCTTCGCGAGCTAAGGGTTTATTGGCCCAATAGGTCGAGGAAGCGCGCGCCCGCTTCGAAATCGCGGCGGCGGGAGTCGAGCGCCGTGCTCGCTTCGGAATCCTCGCCCCAGGTTTCGAGCTGCCATTGCTCGTCGAGGCTCGCCGCGGCCCAGGCCTCGCCGAGGTCGATCGCGCCTTCGGCCAGCGCCAGGGCGATGACCAGTGAGCCGCTCACCGTCACCAGCGGCGACAGGCCGGCAAGCTCGAACGGCCCGCGCGCCGCGACCGCGCGTGCGAGCTGCTGGACGGCCGCTTCGCTCTGCTTGCGGTGCATGATGCCGCACACGGTTGCGAGCTCGATGTCGAAGCGCTGGCGGGCCCAGGCGAGGATCGGGTCCCAGCGCTCCGACTGGCGCTCGACCAACTTGTCGGGAGACTCGGCGCGATAGCAGAGCAGGTCGCTTTCGGCATATTCGGCGAGAGCGGCCGCGAAGGCCTGCAGATCCGGCGCAACCCGGTCGATGGCGGCATTGGCGAGGCCGGTGAGCGGCATGGTTCGCGGGTCGATCTCATCGCCCTGTGCCGACCATTCCTGCGCGATCGCGTCGGCGAGTGCGGCGGAGGGAAGGACAAGGCCGGCGCGCGCCGGGGTCTTCACCCCGCGCCCGTCGAGCCGCAAGGCAAAGCCGGAGCCTTCCGGAGCGAGGCTGACTTGCTTGTAGAAGCGCTTCATGGATTGGGCGGCCGCTTCCATCGCTTCGCCATCGTCCGCGGGCCGAAGAAGCTGACCACGAGGCCGGCCAGAGCGATCGGAAAGCCGATCCAGTGGCCGCCGCGGACGAACACATCGCTCTGCCACAGCAGCAAAGCGAGCAGAACGACGATGGTGCCGCCGATCTGAACCAGGTTCATCACGATGAACCGGTTGCGCCAGGTCCGCTGGTCGAGCTCGCTCATGCCGGTTTCCTCATCAGCTCGATGATCTCCCGAGGGTGAGCGGCGACGTGATGAGCGCCGGCTTCCCACAATTCGTGCGGATCGTGATAGCCCCAGGCGACCCCGACCGCGATCACCCCGGCGGCGCGGGCCATGGCGATGTCGTAGCTGGTGTCGCCGATCATCCAGGTAGTCTCCGGCGCCGCTCCCGCGTCCGCCATCGCCTGCTCGATCATGCTCGGATGCGGTTTCGACGGATGGCGGTCGGCGGTCTGCAAGGTCACGAAGCGGTGGGCGATGCCATGGCAGTCGAGACACAGGTCGAGGCCGCGGTCCGATTTGCCGGTTGCGACTCCGAGCAGGAAGCCGTCCGCCTCGAGCGCGTCGAGCAATTCGGCAACGCCGTCGAACAGGGGCTCGTCGACCGAGCCGGTGAGGCGCATCCGCTGGAAGGCGGTCTTGTAGGCCTCGGCCATCTCGACGTGGAGGTCGCCGGGCGCGTCGGGCGCCATCGCTTGCATCGCCTCGACCAGGCTGAGGCCGACCACCCGGCGGGTCTTCTCCTGCGGCGGCCTCGGCAGGCCCACGGAGTCGAAACACGCCTCCATCGCCGCGCAGATATTGTGCTGGCTGTCGACGAGCGTTCCGTCGCAATCGAAAATGGCGAGGCGATTCATGGTCGCATCAGCCCCGCATGATCGGCGCGACCGAGAGCGGTGAGCGCTTCGGCGACGCGTTCACGTTCCTCGGCCTTCTTGTTCTGGCCGAGCTTGCGGTTGCCGCGAAGCGCCTCGATTCGGAGCTCATATCCAATGATCGCCTTGAGCATCGCCTCGAACCGGCCGGGCGTCATCTTGTCGCGTGACCAGGGTTTCTTGGGCGCGAGCCGTTCCTCATGCGCCGCGCTGAGGTCGTCGAGCAGTGCGGCAAGCTCCGCCTCGTCCATACACCGCAGCGGCCCCTCCGCCTCGACCACGAGATAGTTCCAGGTCGGCACCTGGTCGTCGGTGCCGTACCAGTCGGGACTCACGTAGAAATCGGGCCCCATCACCGAGGCGACCGCCCGCGCACCTTCGAGCTTCGGGGCGACGGGATTGCTGCGGGACACGTGGAAAAGCAGCCGGTCCGGGCCCGCCACCACCAATGGCGCATGCACCACCGCCGGCCCGTCGACGCAGATCGTCGCGAACGACACCTCGGCGACGAAGTCGAGTATCTCCTGCTCGTCGGTCCAGTGAAAAATCCGGTTCGGGTGCATCAGGCCCAGCTTCCTCGTTCACAGGCATCCGCATCTGGGTGAACCTGGAAGCGCAGCTCGCGATCTTCCATCCTCACCCGATCAACCTTCTCCTCCACCCCGTCAGCCGAGGCGAGGAGGCACAGCCGATCGTCGCGAAGCCAGTCCAGTTCGCCGAAGCTGGAGAAGCGACGACCGACCATGACCATCCTGCCGTCGCTCCAAGAACGGCCGCGTGGAGCGACAAATACTTTCATCACGTCCGCGCTCAGGGAGTCTGCCTCACGCATAACCACAAAAGCAGTGATGCGGCCGTCGGGCGAGTCCTTGTGCGCGACAACCCGATCGTTGGAGCGCGCAATATCCTGACGCTGCGACTGATACAGCACCCCGCCCAGGCCGAGGATGATCGCACCAGTCGCCACAGAGCAGCCAATCCTGGTCGCTCGGGCAGTCACCGCCGCCTTGCGCCCCCGCTGCGGTTGCGGCGCTCGCCGCGGCGTTCCTTGCGGACCTGCTTGGCGTGCTGTTTGGCCTTGGCCTTCTGTTCGCCGCGGCTCGGCGGTGGCGCTTCCTCGATCTCGAGGTCGCCGGCGGCCGGATCGAAGCCGAGCGAGGCGAGGGTCGCCGCGAAATGCTCGGGCGGCTCGGCGGTGACGTCGATCCGCCCGCCGTCGGGATGGTCGATTCGCAGGCGGCGGGCGTGGAGGTGAAGCTTGCGGCTGATCGAGCCGGTCAGATAGCTCTCCTGCCCGGCATATTTGCCGTCGCCGACGATCGGGTGACCGATCGCCGCCATGTGCACTCGGAGCTGATGGGTTCGGCCGGTGAAGGGCTGAAGCTCAACGAAGGCGGCGCGGTTGCCGGCGCGCTCGATCACCCGGTAGCGGGTGCGCGCGGCCTGGCCGTTCTCCTCGTCGACATGCATCTTCTCGCCGCCGGTCCCAGGCTGCTTGGCGATGGGGAGGTCGATTATGCCGTCGTCGATCGACGGAACGCCCATCACCACCGCCCAGTAGACCTTGCGAGCCGTGCGGCCGGAGAACGACTTGGAGAAGAAGGCGGCGGCCCGAGGCGTTCGCGCCACCAGAAGGGCGCCTGACGTGTCCTTGTCGAGCCGGTGGACGAGCTTTGGTCGCGCCGCGTCCTCGTCGACCAGCCCGCCGAGCAGGCCATCGACATGCTCGGTCGTCTTGGTGCCGCCCTGGGTCGCGAGGCCGGGCGGCTTGTTGAGGACGATGGCGGCAGGATCCTCGCTGATCACCATCGAGCGCGCGAAGGCCACCTCGTCCTCGGTCAGCTGCCGGACCGGCTTCTTCGTCGCCGGCGCATGCTCTTCCGGAGTTATCGGTGGGATCCGAATGACCTGGCCGGCCTCGATTCGGTCGCCGGGCGCGGCGCGCTTACCGTCGACGCGAAGCTGCCCGGTTCGTGCCATTCGCGCGACCGCGGTGAAATTGGCTTCCGGAAGGTTGCGCTTGAACCAGCGGTCGAGGCGGATTCCGTCATCCTCCTCGCTCACCGTGAATTGACGGACATCGCTCATCGCTGGCCATGTAGCGACGAGGGCGCGTCGGCGCCACCCGCGCTACAGGACCTTGCGCATGATGATGTCCAGGTCGGCGTGGGTGCCCACCATGAAGTCGTAGGTCCCGACCGCTTCGAAGCCGTAGCGGTCGTAGAAGCGGCGGGCGCGGTGGTTGTCGACGAAGACGGAGAGGTAGATCTGCTCGGCGCCGCGGCGCTTGGCCTCGTCGATCGCCCAGTCCATCAGCGCATGCGCGATGCCGGTGCCGTGCCAGGGCTTGAGCAGGTAGAGCTGGCGAAGCTCCGCGGTCGGACCGGTCACTTCGAAAGGCAGCGACGGCGGGCCGACCTTGGCGAAGCCGGCCGCCTCGCCACCATCCTCGGCAATCCGGATCGCGAAGGCGGGGTTGGTCAGCTCGCCCCGCCAGTTCTCCTCCGAATGGTTCTCGAGGAAGGCCGCCAGATTCTCCGGCGTGTAGAGGTGGCCGAAGGTCTCGACGAACGTCTCCTTGCCGAGGCGCGACATCATCGCCGCGTCGTCGGGCCGGCCGTCCCTGTAATCGATCACGTCAAAATCCTTCCGGGTCGGGCCAGCCCGGAGCGACCAGCGCCATGACCTTGAACAATCGTCCCATCTGTTCGGGCGCGCTCAGCCGCTCGCGGGCCGCGACGATCTCCTCGGTCCGCTCCGGGGCGGCCTTGGCGAGCTGGGCGGCGCGAAGGTCGATGCCCATTGCGCGAAGCCACGCTCCTTGGCCGATCGCGCCGTAGACTCGGACCCCCTCGGCCCTGGCCGCGTCGTGGAGCGCCTCGAAATCGACATGGGCGGTGAGGTCGCGTGCACCCGGCTCGGCCCATGGATCGGCGTAGGCATGGCCCGACACCGCCTGGAGCGTGTCGCCCACGCCGCTCCGCTCGTGGCCATAGTCGATGAACAGGGCCGCGCCTCCCTGCGCCGCAAGCCGACAGGCAAGCTTGGCAGCGATCTCTACCGACGCCGGAGACCGCTCGACGATGCCACCCGGTTCGGCATTAGCAAGATGCCGATCGGTCGGCGGCCCCGCCTGACGGCGGAAGCCCCCACCGGCGGTCGCCACGACCAGTTCGCGCCAGGTGTCGGCATCGCGCACGAACTGCTGAACGGGCAGGGCGTCGAAGAATTCGTTGGCGACGATCAGAAGCGGGCCGTGCGTCGGCAGTCCATCGATATCGTCATGCCAGCGCGCGGCGGCGAGGCGGCTGAGCTGTTCGTCCCTCAGCGCCGGGCTGGTCTCGACCAGCTCGACCGGCGGCTGGAGACCGATTCCACGCATCGCCCGAAGCGCGTCGGCTGCGAGCGTACCCCGGCCGGGGCCCAACTCGACATAATGGACTCCACCGGGCTTGCCGGCGCGAAGCCAGAGGTCGGCGAGCCACAGGCCGATCAGCTCGCCGAACATCTGGCTGATCTCTGGCGCCGTGATGAAGTCGCCGGCCGCGCCGAGCGGGTCGCGGCTCGCATAATAAGCCGCGTTCGCCGCCTCCATATAGTCGGCGACGCTGATCGGCCCCTCGGCTGCGATCCGCGCCCTCAGCGCGTCGGCGACCGACATGGCATCAAGCGGCTTTCGGCGAGTCGACCGGGTCGGACGAAGGCTCTCCCGGGGGCGCCATGACGGGCTCGCGGCGCTTCGACGTCACGATCAGGTAGAGACCGATCAGGATCATCGGCACGGTCAGCCACTGGCCCATGGACAGGCCAGTCTGCTCGGCGAGCCACATCAGGTGCGCGTCCGGCTCGCGGAAATATTCGACGAAGAAGCGGCTCAGCCCGTAGCCCAGGGTGAACACGCCGGCGAGCAGGCCCGGCTTGTAACGCGAGCGTGTCCACCAGAAGAGCACGAACAGGACGAGGAACAGCACGATCCCCTCGAGCCCCGCCTCGTACAGCTGGCTCGGGTGGCGCGGCGGCCCGACCTGGAGAATTCCGTCGATATATTCGCGGAACTGGACCGCCCAAGCGACGTCGCTCGGCCGACCCCACAATTCGCCGTTCACGAAATTGGCGAGGCGGCCGAAGAACAGTCCGAACGGAACGCAGCAGGCGACATAATCGGCCACTCGAAGGAAGCTCAGCCCGTTCTTGCGCGCCAGATAGAGCATGGCGACGATCGTCCCGATCAGGCCGCCATGGAAGGACATGCCGCCGTCCCACAGCTTCACGATCTCGAGCGGATCGTGGAGATAGGCCATCGGCTTGTAGAACAGCACATAGCCGAGCCGCCCGCCCAGGATGATCCCGAGCGTCGCGTAGAACACCATGTCGTCGGCGTGGCGACGGGCCATTGGCGCGCCCGGCTGCTTCACCAGCTTGAGTAGGTACAGATAGCCGATGACGATGCCGGCCAGATAGGCGAGGCTGTACCAGCGCAGCTGAAAGAAGCCGAGATTGAGCGCCACCGGGTTGAGATTGTGGACCCAGTGAGTGACAGTGGCCGCCGCGGCCGGGAGTGTGGTCATTGCTGTCATTGCGAGGGCTTCCCCCTTGAGCTTACCGCCCTCATAGAGGGTCAAACAAAAAGCCAAAAGCCAAGAGAGGAGCCGATTGCAAGATGTCGACCGAGCTTGACCGTAAGATGGACCAGATGATCGCCGCGGTGACCGGCGAGGACGGCCCGATCAAGCTTGGCACCGACGACCAGGGGCGGGCCATCGTCACCAACCTTCCGCCCACGCTTCCGATCTTCTTCGACGCTTTCTGCATGCTCAACCAGAATTCCGAGGCGATCGTCGCGGACGGCGAGCGGCTGACGTTCGGCGATCTCCTCGCCCACGCCAACAGGCTGGCGCCGGTTCTCGCCGGAGGCTTCGGGATCGGGAAGGGCGACCGAGTCGCCATCGCGATGCGCAACTGCCCGGCCTGGATCCTGAGCTACATAGCCGTGGTCAAGGCGGGCGGCGTCGCCACTCTGATCAACGGCTGGTGGCAGCCGCACGAGCTGGAGCATGCGCTGAAGCTCACCGAGCCGAAGCTGGTCATCGCCGACTCGGCGCGCGCCGAGCGGGTCGCGGCCACGGGGCTCCGCATCGAGACGGTGACTCTGCCGGTCGAGCGGCCGGTCGACGAGGCGCTCGCGCCGCTGCTTCAGCGCGGCGGCGAGGGCGAGCTTCCGCAGGTCGGGCCGGACGACGACGCCACCATCCTGTTCACCTCGGGCTCGACCGGATTGTGCAAGGGCGCGCTGTCGACCCATCGGGCGGTGACGACGGGGACTTACACCTATTCGGCATCGCTGGCGGCGCTGAAGGCGATCCTGGAGAGCGAGGGCAAGCCGCCGGCCAACCCGCCGCGGACCTTGATCAACGTTCCGCTGTTCCACGTCACCGGCGAGGTTCCGGTGATGCTCAACTCCTTCGTCATCAACCGCTGCATGGTGATGATGAGGAAGTGGGACGCGGGCGAGGCGCTTCGGCTGATCCAGGACGAGAAGATCACCTATTTCGTAGGAGTGCCGACGATGAGCCTCGAGCTCATGCAGCATCCCGACCGCGAGAAATATGACCTGTCGACCCTGACCGATCTCGCCGCCGGCGGGGCGCCGCGGCCGGCGGCTCATGTCGCCAGGCTGCGGGAGGCCTTCAAGACCGCCCAGCCGGCGCTCGGCTACGGGCTCACCGAGACCAATGCGGTCGGCTGCGGCAATGTGTGGTCCAATTATGCGGCCAAGCCCGATTCCACCGGACGGCCGCAGCGGCCGCTCGTCGACCTCGCCATCCTTGGACCGGACGACAAGCCGCTGCCGACGGGGGAGCGCGGCGAGATCGCGATCCGCTCGGCGGCGAACTTCAAGGAATATTGGCGGATGCCCGAAGCGACCGCCGCGGCCCTCACCGCCGACGGCTACTTCCGAACCGGCGACATCGGCTATCTCGACGAGGACGATTATCTGTTCATCGTCGACCGCAAGAAGGACATCATCATCCGCGGCGGCGAGAATATCGCCTGTCCGGAGGTCGAGGCCGAGCTCTACGCCCATCCCGCGGTTGCCGAGGCGAGCGTGTTCGGGCTGCCCGACGAGCGGCTCGGCGAGGTCCCGGTCGCGGTCGTCCATCTCGAGGAGGGGGCGGCGCTCGGCGAGCAGGAGCTTCGCGATTTCGTCGCCGGCCGGCTGGCGCCGTTCAAGGTGCCCGCGGCGATCGCCATCTCCGCCGAGCCGCTGCCCAAGCTCGGCACCGGCAAGATCGACAAGGTGACTCTTCGCCAGCGCTTCAAGGACATGGAAGCGCGCTGAAGAGGTGGGGCCGGCGCCTGGT
>JAEZHP010000077.1 GCA_023416515.1 Pseudomonadota bacterium
TCGCGGGTGCCGCGCTCGTCGGCATGGCCTTCGATGGTGACGTTCACCGCCGGGTTGGCGTTGAGCCACTGAGCCTGGGAGTCCAGAACCGCGCGCGCCTCGTTGGTCAGCGAATAGCTGTCGAGCGCGAAATAGACCCGGTCGGACGGCACCTGCTGGAGGAAGTCGGCGCGCGAGCCCGGGACGATCGCCCCGACTCCGCTGCCGCTGCCGTCGGCGCCAATGCCGCCGCCATTCTGGCTCCCAGGCGCCGGCGGCAGGTTCTCGGGCCGGCGCGACGAGCAGGCCGAAGTGGCGACCAAAGCCGCTCCGAGCGCCACGGTCGCGATGATTCGGGTCTTACTCAACAAACTTCTCCTTCAAGGGACAGGTAAAACAATTCGGCCAAGGTCAGTTGGGATTGAGCGGCGACCAGGACGGGTCGGAGCCTTCGAGCGGCGTCGCCACTCGGCGGGTGCCGCCGCCGGATGCCTCGACATACCACAGATTGCCCCGGCTCGCGCCGCGGAAGAACATGATCGCCCGCCCGTTCGGCGCCCAGGTCGGGCCCTCGTCATGCGGGCCGCCGGTGAGGATTCGCTCGCCGCCGCCCGATGGCGTCATGACGCCGATGCGGAAGCCGCCGCCGATCTTGGTGAAGGCGATGAGGTCGCCGCGCGGGCTCCACTCCGGGGTGCCGTATGAGCCGCCGCCGAAGCTGATCCGGCGCTGGTTCGAGCCGTCGGCGTTCATCACGTAGATCTGCTGGCTGCCGCCGCGGTCGCTCTCGAACACGATCTGCCGGCCGTCGGGCGAATAGCTGCCGCCGGTGTCGATGCCAGGCGCGTTGGTCAGACGCTGCGGAGTGCCGCCCTCGACCGGGATCCGGTAGATGTCGGTGTTGCCGTTGGTCGCCATCGAGAAAACGATGAAGCGGCTGTCGGGCGAGTAGCGCGGAGCGAAGGTCTGGTAGTTGCCCGGCACGAGCGGACGCACCCGGCCAGTGCCCATTTCGAGCACGTACACGCGCGGCCGGTCATTCTCGTAGCTCATGAAGGTGATGGTGCGCTGGTCCGGGGCGAAGCGCGGGGTCAGCACGGTCCACTGGCCGTTGGTCAGGAAGCGATGGTTGCCGCCGTCATAGTCCATGATCGCAAGGCGCTTGATCCGGCGGTTGGGCGGGCCGGTCTCGGAGACATAGACGATGCGAGTGTCGAAGAAGCCGGTGTCGCCGGACAGGCGGCTGTAGATCGTGTCGGCGCAGCGGTGAGCGGCGCGGCGCCACTGGGCGACAGGAACGGTGAAGCCCTGGCGGGTGAGCTGGGTCTGCCCGCCGACGTCATAGAGGTAGCAGCCCACGGTCAGCGACCCGTCGGCATTGGCCTGGACATAGCCCTGGACCAGGTTCTGGGCGCCGACGCCCTGCCACACGCCGTAATTGGGGGCGCTGACCTCGCCGAAGCTCGGGGTCGGAAGCCCGCCAGGCCCGCGCGGCTGGAACAGGCGCGAGTTGCGAAGGTCGGACACGATGATCTCGGCGACCTGCTGGCCGAGCCGCTGGGTGTTGCCGGCCGCGGTCTCGACCGGCTGCGGGGTCGGCATCACCGGAACCGCGACGTTGAAGCTTCCGACCTGCCCGCCGGTCACGTCGACTACGAGCTCGTCCGGCGGCGTGCCCTGGGTGGGTGTGGGCTGCTGCGGGTTCTGGGCCAGGGCCGGCTGAGCGAACAGGGCCAAGGCGGCGAGGAGCGGGGCGAACAGGTGTCTCAACACAATCATCCTCATCCGGGGAAACGGAAACGCAAAGTGAAGGTCTGCCAGCCGCGCGGAACGTCATACAGCTCCTGCGGCAGGTTGCGCAGCGGACTGCACTGGCGGAACGCGAGGATCGCGCGCTCCCGAACCAGCTCGGCATAGCGGCGGTTGTCTTCGTTGATGCCGTCCTGGCCGACGACCTGAGGCTCGGCGGCGAGCGCGCCCTCGCGGGTGAGGCGGAGGCGCACCGAAGTCGTGATCTCCCGCGCTTCGGGCGCCGGCGGACGCTGGCGGATGGCGCACGGCTGGACCTGCCGCTGGATCGCGGAGCCGATGTCGGCCGCCGCCTGCCCGGTCATCTGCGCTGCCGGACGGGTGTTGCTTCCGGCATCCTCGCCGAAGCTGCCGGCGCTCGGCAGGCGCGAGCCGCGGCTCTGTTGCGCCTGGCCTCGGCCGGGCTGGCCCTGCCGCTGCGCTTGCGCCGATCTTTGGGGCTGCGCCTGGGCCGAGCGCTGAGGCTGGGCTTGTGCGGGTCGCTGCTGCTGGCGCTGGGGCTGTGGCTGTGGCTGCGGGCGTTGCTGCTGCGGACGCGGCTGCGGTGTCGGCTGGCTCGGCACGTTGGAGCGGGCGGTTCGCCTCGGCTCCTCCGGCCTGTCGCGGGGAGTGGGCGGGCTCGGGGTGCGAGCAGGTTCGGGCACGGGCGTCGGCTCGGGCACAGGCTCCGGAACCGAAGCCTCGCCGCCCGCCGCTTCCTCGGCCGGACCGGGCTCCTCGCCTTGCGCAGGCGCCGAAGCCTCGGTCTCGGGCGCGGTCGAGACGAGCCCGACATCCTCGGCGAACGACACTTCCATCGCCGGCGGCGGCGTCAGCGCGCCGGACGTGTCGAGGAGGGCCTTCAGCGCCAGGATCAGCGCGATGTGGCCGACCAGCGCGATGCCGAAGCCGGATGCCTCGGTCCGTTCCATCAACGCCCTTCCTGGGCCGCCCTGCCGACCAGCGCGACTCGCCTTAGGCCGGCGGCATGAAGCTCTCCCATCACCGCCATGACCCGGCCGTAGTCGAGGCCCTGGTCGGCGCGCAGATAGATGCGCGGCCCGCCCGCTTCGGTCGATGCCGCCGCGATCTGCTGGAGCCGGGCGCTGAGCGAGGCACCGTCGACGGGTTCGTCGTTGACGAAGATCGCGCCGGACGAATCCATCGAGAGGCTGACCGGATCCTGCTCCTGGTTCATCGCCTCCGCCTTGCTCTCGGGCAGGTTCACCTCGACCCCGCTGGTCAGCAGAGGCGCGGTCACCATGAAGATGATCAGTAGCACGAGCATGACGTCGACGAGCGGGGTGACGTTGATCTCCGCCATCGGCGCCCGCCGCCGCCCGCGGCCCGATACGGGACCGGTGCCGATGGCCATCAGCATTCCTCCCTGTGAGGCGAAGCCTCATGGGGAGGGGG
>JAEZHP010000094.1 GCA_023416515.1 Pseudomonadota bacterium
GCCATAGGCGGGCGGGCCGCGCTCCTCCTCCGGCGGCGAAGGCGGGGCGACAGGCGCCGCCGGAGGCGCCCGCCGCGCGGCCACATAGGCGGCCTTTCGCGGCCAGACGGATTGCGGAACGAGCGCCACCGGAACCTCCTTCTGAAAATGGCGCGGGCGCGCGCACGAGCGTCGGCGTCTTCCCGCGAAGAAAAACCGCGCGTGAGCCGATGGGGAGGCGCAGGGCGCCGGGCCACCGCATCTGACATTTCAATGCCGGTCGCCCGGCGCCCCACGCGCGGCGGTTTCGCGACGGCCGGGGGGATCGCGCTCCGGTCGCGGGCGGCCCGCAGCCCCTTGCGGGGTCGGTCCCTTTGCGGCCTCCGGTCCCGGGGCTCCCGAAGAAGCCCGAACCCGAAAGACCATCCCGCGCCTTAAGGCGCTCGAAGGCGCGGCCCCGTCCTAGTGCGGGGCGGGCGATCGCGTCTTGACCGGATGAGGGGAAGAAAAACCTCAGCCGGGGAGCCCAGGCCGACGTCCCGAGCCGCGAAGGTCCGGCCTCCGCGCCGCAGGCGCCGCCCTCACATCCCGCGCGAACGGCCGGTCCGGACGCGCCTCCCCGCGGGAGAAGGTTTTGGGATCATGCGCGGGGCGAGGGGATGTGTCAAGGAAAAAATACCTAACTGGTCGCCCTCGCGCGCTAATGCCTGTTGTTCAGGGCAAGGTGGAGCATCGGCACGATGGAGACCTTGGTGGCAAGCTCAAGATTTGTCTCCGAAATCAGCGGGTCGTCCCGGTGAGAGTACATGAACCTGTCTGCAGGCGTCAGTTTTACTCCGACCACTCCTATCCTGTATAATTGAGCAATACAAATTTGCGCGACCTCAAGAATTGCCTCATTTGAGTTGGATTTCAGGTATGATCGGGAGCTCTTGACGAGCGGGTCATGATCGGCATTTTCTAGGGAAGACATCTCAAGTATGGCGTCGCCAAAGGTCGATGATTGTGTGAGGTCTTCCACTGTGAAAGAAGACCGCCGATTTGACATGGACTTCAGGACGGTAGACAGCGAGGGGAGCGAACTTTGCCACTCCTCAATCAGCGCCTGTTTTCTTCGTCTAGAAAATTCTGGTTCTGCCCCACGAATATGATTGGGCAGGATTTCCGGAGATCCCTCGGCCTTCTCAAATATCAAGTTGACGAAGGACATCACATCCCTAGGCCTAAGTAGGGTCCTTTCACATATATAGTCAAAAGCGTCTGAGTTGGCGATTTTGTGCGTAAATATGTCCTCGAATGTGACATTATCCTTCGTATATTTCCTTCTGTATAAGAAGTTTATGCGCTTGTTGACAAGCTCTTTCAGCTGCTTAGGCGTCCATTTTATACGGAAGAAATAATCGTCAAACTTCTCACGCTGAAAACCAAGGTCACGCGTCGTCTGTGCTACCCTCTCTACAACGTCTGTTCGGATCACTACCACGATTTTTAGGCTTCTGACCTTCTGAAATACCTTTAGGCTCTCAATCAGGGCGGCGATGAGATTGAAGCGGATCGCCTCATCAACCCAGTTATCGTCAAGCTTGTCGACAAGGATGTAGAACTTTTTCTGACCAACATCGTCGGCGGCTTCCGCCAGCAAGTCGAGAACTCTGCTCAAGTCCGAAAGCTGATCGGCGTTGATGATTTTCTTAACCCGCGCGACTAGCTCCGACCGCTTTTCAGAGCTCAGCGTCCGTTCGTAGCCGGCCCTGGCGCTAAACTTCTCGATCTCTCCGCCAACCTCGGCTGTAATCTTATCCTCTACTTTCTTTGTGAAATCTTTAATGTTTTCATCCATAGTAATCCAGAACTTTCCCTCCCATTCCTTCAAATAACCAAGCGCTCTCTTTTTTCGGTCATCGCGCTGGAACCTTTCAACAAATCGAGAAAATATCCCATAAGAAGACTCGCTGTCCTTAATGTGGTAACGCAGTCGTATGAACTCTATGCAGAATATGTGCTTCCATAATGTTTGAAACAGCAGGTCAAGATTAAGGCCGAGTGAGAGTAAAAATCGAATTATATCCGAATTTGCAACGTAGTTCATCGATAGCTCTGGCAGCTCGACTTGTACCGCGTTGCGCTGATCGTGGGCAACTTTCCGGATTATTGCAGTTTTGCCGCTACCTGTGCGACCCGAAATAATAGTCTTAGCGCTGCTGAAGTCGCTCAATATTTCAAAGGCTGGATGTGGAACAAAGCATGCGAATAGGAACTCATCATCCGCTTCGGCAGATAGATTTCCAATGCTGTTCGCCGAACTTGTGATGATTGGGTTTGATGATTTCGGTCGCTTAGTCATCTGGTTGGCTCAAGCGTAAAAAAAACCAAAGTAGCTCGATTCGCGTTACGGACAACGCGGAAGCGAGTCCGAACCTCGGTGGTGCTGAGCGCCCCGCTAAGCGATCGCGGAACCCTCCCCAGCCTCCCGCGTTTTCTCCCCCGAAGGGCACAGACGCTGAGCGGGCCCATGGGCCCGCCGGGAGGACTTATATGACGCTGAAGAACACCGACATGCTTGGCCGCATGAAGCTGCTCGGCCCCGCGGCGCTCGTGGCGGCCGCGCTGGCGGCGGGCGGC
>JAEZHP010000180.1 GCA_023416515.1 Pseudomonadota bacterium
TCCCCGTTCCGGGGAGGATCGATGTTGCCTCTCACCCCTGCCCCTCCTAGAGGCTCGGCGCATGGTCCCCCGCTATTCCCGCCCCGACATGGCGGCCATCTGGTCGCCCGAATCCCGCTTCCGAATCTGGTTCGAGATCGAAGCGCACGCGCTCGACGCGATGGCCGATCTCGGAGTCGTTCCGCGCGACGCGGCGGCGAAGGTGTGGGAGTGGTGGCGGACGGAGCCTGCGATCGACGTCGAGCGGATCGACGCGATCGAGGCGGTGACCAAGCACGACGTGATCGCTTTTTTGACCTGGGTCGCGGAGCAGGTCGGCCCGGAGGCGCGCTTCCTCCACCAGGGCATGACCAGTTCCGACGTGCTCGACACAGCGCTCGCGGTGCAGCTCACCCGGGCTTCGGACATATTGCTCACCGACCTCGACCAGCTCCTGGCGGTGCTCAAGCGGCGCGCGTTCGAGCACAAGCTCACTCCGACCATAGGCCGGAGCCACGGTATCCACGCCGAGCCGGTTACCTTCGGCCTGAAGCTCGCCGAGGCCTATGCCGAGTTCGCGCGCGCCCGCACCAGGCTCGAGAGCGCGCGTGACGAGATCGCGACCTGCGCCATCTCCGGCGCCGTCGGCACCTTCGCCAACATCGATCCACGCGTCGAAGGGCATGTCGCGGAGATGATGGGCCTCGCCATCGAGCCTGTGTCGACCCAGGTCATCCCGCGTGACCGGCACGCGATGTTCTTCGCCACCCTTGGGGTCATCGCCTCATCGATCGAGCGGCTCGCGACCGAGGTCCGCCATCTGCAGCGCACCGAGGTGCTCGAAGCGGAGGAATATTTCTCGCCGGGCCAGAAGGGCTCGTCGGCGATGCCTCACAAGCGCAACCCGGTGCTGACCGAGAATCTCACCGGCCTCGCCCGGATGGTGCGCAGCGCGACCATTCCCGCGATGGAGAATGTCGCGCTGTGGCACGAGCGCGACATCAGCCATTCGTCGGTTGAGCGCTACATCGGCCCCGACGCCACAATCACGCTCGACTTCGCCCTCGCCCGCCTCACCGGCGTCATCGACAAGCTCCTCGTCTATCCCGAGCGCATGCAGCGCAACATGGACCGGATGGGCGGCCTCATCCACTCGCAGCGAGTCCTCCTCGCGCTCACCCAGTCCGGCGCCAGCCGCGAGGACAGCTACCGTCTCGTCCAGCGCAACGCGATGAAGGTGTGGGAAAGCGACGGCGCCTTGAGCCTGCTCGACCTGCTCAAGGGCGACGACGAGGTCACCGCCCTCCTCTCGCCCTCAGAGATCGAGGACAAGTTCGACCTCGGCTATCACTACAAGCACGTCGACACGATCTTCGACCGGGTGTTCGGCCGCTAACGGAGCGCCGGGCCGGGCTGCGACCCGGTCGACGGACCGTTGCCCTCAACGCGCGGCCAGCCGTCGCGCCAAACGAGGCGATCAAGGAGCATCACTCGGCGGGTGTTGATGTCGTCGGTCGGGCGCGTGCGCGGGCGGCGGGAGTCGACAGCGTGGTAAAGGACCCAGTGGTCGCCGCGCGCGTCCTCGAACACCGAATTGTGGCCGGGCGCCACCCAGTTGCCGCGGCGCTCAAGGATCACGCTGTTGGGCGCGCCCGTCGCCTGGGCGAGGGTCTCGAACGGGCCGGTGGCGCTTCGAGAGCGGGCGACCATCATCGCATAATGGGCGTTGGGCCCGCAGCAATTGTCGCCCGAGTAGAAGAGATAATAGAAGCCGTCCCTGCGAACGACCCAGGCGCCCTCGACGAGCCGCTGGTAGTTGAGCGGGTCCTCGTTGCGGATCACTGAGACGAGGTCGATGGGGCGGCTGCCAGGGGCGAAGCTGACGCGGTCGGCGCCAAGTTCCTGAACCTTGATCGGGCCGAAGCCCGAGCCCCAGTAGAGCAACCGCTTGCCGGTCGCGGGATCGTCATAGGCCATGGGGTCGATGTTGACGAAGCCCTCGCCGCACTGGAGCGGGCGGCCGATGTCGGTGAACGGCCCCTCCGGCCGGTCGGACGTGGCGACGGCGAGGCACAGGCCGCGGCTCTCATCGGTCAATGCCGCGTCGGGCTTGGCGGAGTAATAGAGGAAATAGCGGCCGTCGGCGTGGTGGACGTGCGGGGCCCAGAAGTCCTGGGTCCGGCTGGCCCATGACGGCTTCACCGGAAGCGCGTCGCCCCGATGCTCCCAGGTCACGAGGTCGCGCGAGCGGGCCATCTGAATGTTGACGGTGCGGCCGTCGTGCGGGCCCTGCGTGGCGTACACGTAGTAGAAGCCGTCCGGGGCGCGCAGCACCGCGGGATCCGGGAAGTCGGTGTCGAGGACCGGGTTCTGGTAGGTCCCCGCGGACGGGGCGTGGACGGCTGGCGTGGCGCAGCCGGCGAGAGCGAGGGCAGCGGCGAGGAACAGGGTCAGCGGGCGCATGAGCAAGGCATAGCTCGCCCGCTGACGAAGGCAATTGTCTGACTTATTAGCGCCCGGCTGCCGTCAGCCGAGCATCGTCTTGATCTTCTGGAAGAAGCCCTGAGTCTCGGGGCATTCGTCGCCCGTCTCGGTGCAGCGGAACTCCTCGAGAAGCTCCTTCTGACGCGCCGAGAGCTTGGTCGGGGTCTCGACATGGACCTCGATGACCATGTCGCCATTGCCGCGGCTGTTGAGCACCGGCATTCCGGCGCCGCGGATCCGCACCTGCTTGCCGGACTGCATCCCGGCCGGAATCTTCACGTCGTGCGGCTTCTTGTCGAGGCCGGGGACCTGGATCGAGCCGCCCAATGCGGCAGTGGTGAAGCTGACCGGGCAGCGGGCGAACAGGGTCGAGCCGTCGCGCTGGAAGACCGGGTGCCGTGACAGGTGCAGAAAGATGTACAGGTCGCCCGGAGGACCGCCGCGGACTCCAGCCTCGCCTTCGCCGGCGAGGCGGATTCGCGTGCCCTCGTCGACTCCGGCGGGGATGTTGACCTCGAGCGACTTGCGCTTCTGGACTCGGCCGTCGCCGTGGCAGGCGGTGCACGGATCTGCAATCACCTCGCCGACTCCGTGGCAGCTCGGGCAGGTCTGCTCGAGCACGAAGAAGCCCTGGCGCGCGCGGACCTGGCCGCGGCCACCGCAGAGGTTGCACTGGCGCGCCGAGGTGCCAGGCTTGGCGCCGGAGCCGTCGCACGGCTCGCACTTGGCGGTGCTGTCGATGGTGACGTCGACCGACTTGCCGGTGAACGCGTCCTCGAGACGGATTTCGAGGTCGTAGCGAAGGTCCGAGCCGCGCCGGGCGTTGGTTCGGCGGTCGCCGCCCCGGCCGGCGTTCATGAACTCGCCGAAGACGGTCTCGAAAATGTCGTTGAACTGGCCGAAGTCCTGGGCGCCGTGGCCGTTGCCGCCATTCTGGAAGGCGGCCTTGCCGAAGCGGTCGTAGGCGGCGCGCTTCTGCGGGTCCTTCAGGCAGTCATAGGCCTCGCTGATCGCCTTGAACTTCTCCTCCGAGACCTTGCAATTGGGGTTGCGGTCCGGGTGACACTCCATCGCCAGCCGGCGATAGGCCGATTTGATGGTCTTGTCGTCGGCGCCGCGCTCGACCTCAAGCAGCTCGTAATAATCAGCCTCAAGCATGACAGCCCCCGCAGGCCGTCATCCCGGCGGAGGCTAAGGTCACACTAAGGTCACACCAAGTGGAACCCCAGCCTAAGCCGGAATGACGAAACGCCTGCACCTCAATCAGCCCTTGTTCTCGTCGACCTCGGAATATTCGGCGTCGACGACATCGTCGTCGCCACCAGCCGCGGTCTGCGCTTCGCCGGTCTGCTGACCGCCGGGCGACGCCTGGGCCTGCTGATCCTTCTCGTAGATCGCCTGCCCGAGCTTCATCGCCGACTGGGCGAGGGCCTGGGCCTTGGTCTTGATCGTCTCGGTGTCGCCGCCTTCGAGTGCGGTCTTCACCTCGGCGATCGCGCCGTCGATCTCGCCCTTGAGGCCGGCGTCGATCTTGTCGGCATGCTCTTCGAGCTGGCGCTCGGTCGAATGGACGAGGCTCTCGGCGTTGTTCTTGGCCTCGGCCGTCTCGCGGCGGTTCTTGTCCTCCTCGGCGAACTGCTCCGCCTCGCGGACCATCCGCTCGATGTCGGAATCTTGGAGACCGCCCGACGCCTGGATCCGGATCTGCTGCTCCTTGCCGGTGCCCTTGTCCTTGGCGTGGACGTTGACGATGCCGTTCGCGTCGATGTCGAAGGTGACTTCGATCTGCGGCACGCCGCGCGGCGCCGGCGGGATTCCGACCAGGTCGAACTGGCCGAGCATCTTGTTGTCAGCGGCCATCTCGCGCTCGCCCTGAAAGACTCGGATGGTCACCGCATTCTGGTTGTCCTCGGCGGTCGAGTAGGTCTGCGACTTCTTGGTCGGGATGGTCGTGTTGCGGTCGATCATCCGGGTGAACACGCCGCCCAGAGTCTCGATGCCGAGCGACAGCGGGGTCACGTCGAGAAGCAGCACGTCCTTGACGTCGCCCTGGAGAACGCCGGCCTGAATGGCGGCGCCCATGGCGACGACCTCGTCCGGGTTGACGCCGGTGTGCGGCTCCTTGCCGAAGAACTCCTTCACGACCTCACGGACGCGCGGCATTCGGGTCATGCCGCCCACGAGGACGACCTCGTCGATGTCGGCCGCCTTCACGCCGGCATCCTCGAGCGCCTTCTTGCAGGGCTCGAGAGTGCGCTTGATGAGATCGCCG
Source organism: Pseudomonadota bacterium (assembly GCA_023416515.1). Taxonomy (GTDB): domain Bacteria; phylum Pseudomonadota; class Alphaproteobacteria; order Sphingomonadales; family Sphingomonadaceae; genus Allosphingosinicella. Next base: position 4,736 of record JAEZHP010000180.1, read on the forward strand.
ACGAGACGCTCGAGGTCGGCGCGGGTGATCGCCTTGACGAGGTGCTTGGGGCCGTTCTGGTCGGCGGTGATGAAGGGCAGGTTGACCTCGGTCGTCTGGGCCGAGGACAGCTCGATCTTCGCGCGCTCGGCGCCTTCCTTGAGGCGCTGGAGTGCGAGGCGGTCGTTGCGGAGGTCGATGCCTTCGGCCTTCTTGAACTCGTCGGCCAGGTAATCGACGATCTTGGCGTCGAAGTCCTCCCCGCCGAGGAAGGTATCGCCGTTGGTCGACTTCACCTCGAACACGCCGTCGCCGATCTCGAGCACCGAGATGTCGAACGTGCCGCCGCCAAGGTCGTAGACGGCGATGGTCTTGCCGTCGTTCTTCTCGAGCCCGTAGGCCAGAGCGGCCGCGGTCGGCTCGTTGATGATGCGAAGGACTTCAAGTCCGGCGATCTGGCCGGCGTCCTTGGTCGCCTGACGCTGGGCGTCGTTGAAATAGGCGGGGACCGTGATCACCGCCTGGGTGACGGTCTCGCCGAGATAGGCCTCGGCGGTTTCCTTCATCTTCTGGAGCGTGAAGGCGCTGATCTGCGACGGGGAATAGTCCTTGCCGCCGGCATGGACCCAGGCGTCGCCGTTCGGGCCCTTGGTGATCTTGTAAGGAACGAGCTCCATGTCCTTCTTGGTCATGGGATCGTCGAAGCGGCGGCCGATCAGGCGCTTCACCGCGAAAACCGTGTTTTCCGGATTGGTGACCGCCTGGCGCTTGGCCGGCTGGCCGACGAGCCGCTCACCATCCTTGGTGAAGGCGACGATGGAAGGCGTGGTGCGCGCGCCCTCCGCATTCTCGATGACCTTCGCGTTGCCCCCTTCCATGACGGCGACGCAGCTGTTGGTGGTGCCAAGGTCGATGCCAATAACTTTAGCCATATCTCTTAGCCTCTTTGCCCCTCTAGAATTACTTCAGCGTCTCCCGCCCGTTAGCGGCGCGGGAGCTTGTTACCGGGTCGATATAGGTGCCGTTCCGGTTGCGACAAGAAGTCCCCGGCCATAGGGGATGGCCCATGTTCGGACGTTTGTTCGCGGCCGCGCCGCTGCTCATCCTCGCCGCCTGCCAGGGCGGCCCCCAACAGCCGGCCGTGACGGTCACCGACGCGGTCGTGACGGTGCCGGCCGTGCCCGGGGGACCGGGCGGGGGATATTTCAGGTTGAACGGCGCCGACGGCGGCGGCACTCTGCTGACCGTGTCCAGCCCGAGGGTCGAGCGGATCGAACTCCACGAGACCCGCGAGGAAGGCGGCATGAGCCGGATGGCGGCGATCGGGCCAGTCGCGGTCGGCAATGGCGAGGTCCGCTTCGAGCCCGGCGGCAAGCATGCGATGCTGTTCGGGGTCGATCCGGCGCTCAAGATCGGCGACCGGCTGAGCCTTACCTTCACCTTCGAGGGCGCTCCGGCCGTCACGGTAGACGCCGAGCTGCGCGGTCCCGGCCAGGCGCATGGCGCTCACTAATATCCCCTCTCCCCTTGCGGGAGAGGGAGGGGCCCGCCCGCGCAGCGGGTGGGAGGGCGAGGGCAAGCCCCTCCCCTTCCAATCATCTGCCTTTCCGACGCTCGCGTGCCCTCACCCGTCTCGCCTTCGGCGAGCCACCCTATCTGCACGGAGAGGGATTCGTTGAATCGGCGCCATCTCACCTCCGGCGAGCGGGACATGGCTCGGGTCGTGTTCGGCGACGCGATCGACTATGAGCCGGTCACGGTGAACCGGCGAAAATGGTTCGTCCTTCAGGCGCCCAAATATGTGATGTCGCCCGATGGCCATATCTGGGTCCATCCGGGGGCTCCGGAGAAATGGGCAGAGGATTATGCGACCGCTCGGCCCGGGCTGCAGGAGCTGTTCATCCACGAGATGACCCATGTCTGGCAGGCCCAGACCAAAGGGCGCTGGTACCTGCCGCTGATGCGCCACCCGTTCTGCCGCTACGATTACCAGTTCGTGCCCGGAAAGCCGTTCGGCTGGTACGGGCTGGAGCAGCAGGCCGAGATCGTCCGTCACGTGTGGATGTGGCGCATGGGCCGCAAGCCATTGGGGGCGCCGGCGCTGGAGGAACTGGAACCCCTCCTCCCATTCGGCCCCTGACTGTCATTCCCGCGAAAGCGGGAATCCAGCTTTTCTTCATCCGCGACCTGAAGGCAGCCGGATCCCCGCTTTCGCGGGGATGACAAAGAGGGGTAAGGTCGCGGGTGGATGGATGAGCCCGCCGCCACGCCGCGCCTGGTCAAGCGCCACCGGCTTTCGACGCGCCTCTGGCATTGGGTGAACGCGCTCGCGGTCTTCATCATGCTGATGAGTGGGCTGATGATCTTCAACGCCCATCCACGTCTCTATTGGGGTCGATATGGCGCCAATGCCGATCCGGCCTGGCTGCAGATCGGCAGCGACGGGCAAGGCGGCTTCCTGAAGCTCGGCAGCGCGCGGATCGGCACGACCGGCGTGCTAGGGCGGTGGACCGATGGCGACGGGCAGATCCAGAACCGCGCCTTCCCCGCCTGGGCGACGATCCCATCGACCTACAATCTCGCGGCGGCGCGGCGCTGGCACCTGTTCTTCGCCTGGATTCTGGGCATCGGCCTGCTCGCCTTCCTGATCCGCGCCTTGTGGAACCGGCATGCTCAGCGCGACCTTCGCCCGCGGCTCAGCGAGCTCGCGCCGCGCCATTTATGGCGCGAGATCAAGGACCATGCGCGGCTTCGCTTCGGCACCGGCGAAGCTGCCCTTCGCTACAACAGTCTCCAGAAGATCAGCTATTTCGGCGTGATCTTCGTCCTGCTCCCGCTCGCCATCCTGACCGGGCTCACCCTGTCGCCGGGGGTGAACGCGGCCTGGCCGTGGCTTCTCGACCTGTTCGGGGGACGTCAGTCGGCGAGGTCGATCCATTTCATCGCGGCGACGCTGCTTGCGCTGTTCATCCTCGTGCACCTCGTCATGGTGGTGCTGTCGGGGCCGCTCAACCAGCTGCGGGGGATGGTCACCGGCTGGTACCGAGTCCCCCAGCCCAAACCCTCGCTCCGCCACCCATGGCAGGTCGGCGAGGAGGAGATGGGCGCATGATCACCCGCCGAACGCTGATCGTCGGCGCAGGCGGCCTCGGCCTCGCGGGCTGCGACCGTCTCAACGAGAACGAGACCTTTCGTTCGGTGCTGCGCTCGGCCGAGGGGCTCAACATGCGCGCGCAGCGTCTCGTCAGCGCCCGCGATGCCCTGGCGCGGGAGTTCGGAGCAGCGGATATCTCGCCGGTGTTCCGTCCCAATGGCACGATCATGCCGAGCACTCCGGAATATCAGCAGCTCGCCGCGGGACGTTTCGCCGACTGGCGGCTAACCGTCGACGGGCTCGTGCGGCGGCCGCTGTCGCTTTCGCTGAGCCAGGTCCAGCAGCTTCCGCGCCGAACACAGATCACCCGCCACGACTGCGTCGAGGGCTGGTCGGCGATCGGCAAGTGGACCGGCGCGGTGCTGGGCCCGATCCTCGCCGCGGCGGGGCTTCGCGACGAGGCCCGCTACATCGTCTTCCACTGCATGGATCGCTTCGGGCCGCGGCCTTATTATGAGAGCATCGACCTCGTCGACGCCTTCCACCCGCAGACCATCCTCGCCTACGCACTCAACGACCAGGTGCTCCCAATCGCCAACGGGGCGCCGCTTCGCCTCAGGGTCGAGCGCCAGCTCGGCTACAAGCACGCCAAATATCTCCGCCGGATCGAGGCGCGTGCCTCGCTGGCCGACCTCTATGGCGGCCGCGGCGGGCTGTGGGAGGATACCACCGACTACGAATGGTATGCGGGCATCTAGTCGATGTGCCCTGCGAGCCATTCCTCGATCCGAGTATAGGCTGTGCGACCACGCGGCGGCGAGTCGCCAAGGCCGGTCGCGAAGAAGGCGATGCCTCGGCCGCTCGCCGGATCGACCCACAATCCTGAGCGGACTCCATAGGCCTCGCCGGCATGGCCGATGGCCGGGCGGCCGTCGCCGAGCAGGTCGTCCGCGCAGGCGAGGTCATTGCCCAGAAGCCGCTGCACCGCGATTCCATAAGCGCAGTAGAAGCCGTTCTCAGTGTCGCCGTTGATGCCGTCCCAGGCCCACGCCTGAGCGGTCATCAGGTCGATCGACTCCGGCGACAGGAACGGGCTTCCGCGATTGGCGCCGCGATTGAGCAGGAGCATTCCGACGGTGGCCAGGTCGCGGGCCGAGATTCGCAGGCCGCCTTGGGGCGAGAAGAGCGCGCCGTTGCTGCCGGGCTGGTAGCGGGCGAGGTCACACGCGATGCCTTCCGGGGCCAGGACCGGACAGTCGGGACGCCGGCCGCGCAGATCGTCGCGAATGACGGTCCCGTCGGGCTGGTAGAGGACCACGGCGCGAGCGACCGCCGAGTCGCTGCAGGTCGTCCAGTTGAAGCAGGCATCGAGGCCGAGCGGGTCGAGCACGAGCCGCTCCATCAGCCGGTCGAACCGCTCCCCCGTCGCCCGCTCCATCACCGAGCCGACGACCGGGAAGTTGAGATTGGCATAGCGGAAATAGCTGCCCGGTTCATGGAAGCCGAAGGCGTCCGGGCGGGTCACCACGCTGCGAAGGCTCGTGCCCAGGGGGACGGCATAATTGACGCCGTCTTCGAGCGAGGAGGTGTGCGAGAGGAGATGGCGAAGGGTAATCGGCGCGTCGGGAAAGTGCGGGTTGCGCAGCGGCCAGCCGAGCCAGGCCGACACGTCGCGGTCGAGATCGAGCCGCCCTTGCTCGACCAGGCGCATCACGGCCAGCGCCACGACCAGTTTGCTGACCGATGCGATCCGCACCGGATCGTCGATGGTGAGCACTCGGCCGGCGCTGCGGTCGGCGAGGCCCGACGCGCCGCTCGCGGTGATGCCCGAGCGGTCGAACGTCGCCCAGGCATAGGTTTGGGCGGGCGGAGGCTGCGGTAGCGACGCGCAGGCGCTCAACAAACCTGAGAGGACGAGGAGGACGGCGCGCACGCCCCATCGTCACTCGGGCGAAGGCGCGAGTCCAGTCCCTCGACCGCTCCCTGTCCCCACCTTCGCGGGGACAGGAAGGATTGAAGGTCAGTCGGGCTTCTTGGCGACCCCGACGAGGGCCGGACGAAGGAGGCGGTCCTTGATCATGTAACCGGACTGGAGCTCCTGGACGATCGTGCCCGGGGTCTCGTCGCTCGGCACTTCGAGCATCGCCTGGTGGCGATTGGGATCGAGCGGCTGGCCCATCGCCTCGACCTTGGTGATTCCGTGGCGCTGGAAGACCGTGTCGATTTCGCGCGCGGTCGCCTCGATCCCGGTGAGCAGACCCTTGATCCGGTCGTCGGAGCGAAGGTCGTCGCCGACCACGGACAAGGCCCGCTCGAGATTGTCCTTCACCGACAGGATGTCGCGGGCGAAGGAGGTCGCGGCATAGGCCTGGGCGTTCTGCTTCTCCTGCTCCAGCCGGCGGCGGACATTCTGGGTCTCGGCCTGGGCGTAGAGGACGTGCTGGCGCACCTCCTCGAGCTCGCGCTCGAGCTCGCCGAGACGGTCGAGGTCGGCGCTTGCCGTGGCTTCGTCGCCTGCGCGCTCCTCGTCGATGACGTCCTGGTTGGCGTTCTGGTTCTCGTTTTCGTCAATCATCCCATCAATCTCGACAATGTCTTGGCTGTGAAGTCCACCATGGGCACGACCCGCGCGTAGTTCAACCGAGTCGGGCCGATCACTCCGACCACTCCGACCACCTTTCCGTCGGTTCCGCGATAGGGCGCGGCGATGACCGACGAGCCCGACAAGGCGAACAATTCGCTCTCCGAGCCGATGAATATCTTCATTCCGGCGCCGGCGCGGGCGCGGTCGAGCAGTCGGGCGATCTCCTCCTTGCCCTCGAGCTCGCCGAGGAGCTGGCGGACCCGCTCCAGATCGGCGGCGGCCTCGGGGTCGATAAGGTTGGCCTGACCGCGGACGATCAGCACCGGCCGGCGGGCGCCGTCCTCGGACCAGACCGCGAGGCCCTGCTCGATCAGTTGCTGCGCAGCCTGATCGAGAGCGGCCCGCCCGTCGCGGATTTCGGCGGTGAGCCGAGTCTGCGCCTCGCGCAGGGTCAGGCCGCCGAGGCGTGCGCTGACGAAGTTGCTCGCTTCATTGAGCGCCGACGGGCTTATCCCCGGAGGAAGATCGACGACCCGGTTCTCGACCGTCCCGTCGGCTCCGACGAGCACGACCAGCGCCTGGCGCGGCGACAGCGGCACGAAGGCGAGCTGGCGAAGCACCGGCTCCTCCTTCGGCACCAGCACGATCCCGGCGCAGGCGGAGAGGCCCGACAGCGCCGCGGTCGCATTGCTGATCGCTTCCTCGATCGGGCCGTTGCGGTCGATCAGGCCCTCGATCGCGGCGCGTTCCTGGGGAGTCGGCTCTGCCGCCTGCATGATGCCATCGACGAACAGGCGAAGGCCGTGCTCGGTCGGGATCCGGCCCGCGGAGGTATGCGGCGCAGCGAGCAGCCCCGCCTCCTCGAGGTCCTGCATGACATTTCGAATCGACGCCGGCGACAGGTTGAGGGTCGAGGTTCGGGCGATGGTTCGCGAGCCCACCGGATGCCCCGAATCAAGATAGGATTCGACGACCAGGCGGAAGACGTCCCGCGCACGCGCACTCTGCTCGACGATCGACGACATGGGGGTGATGTAGTGAGGTTTCCCCGCCGCCGCCAATCCTCCCCGCAAGGCGGGACCGCTCTAGCGATCGCGGCCGATCATGGCCTGGATGGGAAGCAGGCGCGGGGCCTGGGTAAGGCGCTCCGCGATCGCCCGGTTCCGCTCCATGTCGCAGCCATAATAGAAGTAGAGATTCTGCGAATTGCCGATCGGGCTGAACCAGGTGACCTCGGCCGAGGGCATATCGGTCGCCATCTGCCGGCATGCCTCGCCCGCCATACGCACCGAGCCCTCCGCCGGGCGCAGCGGCGCGAGCTGGGCGGCGAAGGCGCGATATTGCTCTGGCGTGATGCGGAAGCTGCGCTCGCCGGTGACAGCGGTGAAACGCCGCCCCTCAAAGGTGCCGGTGCCATCGGGGCTGACCGTCACCCTGTAGACCGGGCAGGCGCCGAAGCAGGGGCCGGTCTCGTAGCTGATCGACTCCGATTCGATCGGGATCGGCCGGTCCGGAACGGTCGCGCAGCCCGCCGCTCCCGCGAGGAGCATCGCAGTCACAACCCGTTTCACCACGCTTTCACCTCCGGATAGTGTTTCGGAGGCGCAATGAAGGCTTCTCGCTGAACGGCGGATGTCCGGCAAGTCAGAGGCTCCGGCGCCGCCAGCCGACGATGATGAGAATGAGGCCGATGCCGGCGAGGACGAGGCCGTAGGTCTCCCATTGCTTGGCGCCGAGCATGAAGCTGCTCGACGGCCAGTCGATGACCCCGGCGCCCTGCCCGGCGAACAACAAACCAGCGGCGAGTAGAAGCACACCGACAAACGTAACCAAGGCCTTCATATCGCCTCCCACCGCGACTGGTGCCGAACGGGCGGAGCGGTTAAAGGCCCCGGGCCAGCAGCAACCGGAGCCAGTTTATGCGTCCCTCAGGCCGTGCGCCAGACCAGATGCGCACCATCGTCATGGAGCCCGGGTTCACCCGGCACGCCGAGGGGAGCTGCCTCGTGAGCTTCGGCGATACGAGAGTGCTGTGCACCGCGTCGCTCGAGGGCGGTATTCCCGGCTGGCTTCGCGGCAAGGGCCAGGGCTGGGTCACCGCCGAATATGGAATGCTTCCGCGCGCGACTCATACGCGTGGGCGCCGCGAGGCCGCGGCCGGCAAGCAGTCGGGGCGAACCCAGGAAATCCAGCGGCTTATCGGCCGTTCCTTGCGCGCGGTGGTCGATCTTCCCGCGCTCGGCGAGCGGCAGATCACGGTCGATTGCGACGTCATCCAGGCCGACGGCGGAACCCGCACGGCCGCTATTTCCGGCGCCTGGGTGGCGCTCCGGATCGCGGTCAACAAGCTGATGGCCGAGCAGTCGCTTCCGCGCGACCCGATCCTTCGCCAAGTCGCCGCGGTGAGCTGCGGAATCCATGACGGCAACGCGGTGCTCGACCTTGATTATGTCGAGGACAGTGCGGCCGGCTGCGACGGCAATTTCGTTCTGACCGACGATGGCAACATCGTCGAGGCGCAGGTGACCGCCGAAGGCCAATGCTACGATGAGGAAGGCCTTCTGCGCCTCCTCCGCCTCGCGCGGATCGGCTGCGCCGAGATTTTCGCGGCACAGGAGAAAGCGGTGGGCAGACGATGATCGAAGCGGCACGCAAGCTGGAGCCGGGCCGGCTCGTCATCGCCAGCCACAACAAGGGCAAGATCCGGGAAATCGCGGCCTTGCTCGGCCCCTACGGGATCGAGCCGGTGTCGGCCGCGGAGCTCGACCTGCCGGAACCGGAGGAGACCGGCACCAGCTTCATCGACAATGCCGACCTCAAGGCGCGCGCCGCTTCCGACTTGTCCGGCATGGTCGCCCTCGCCGACGACAGCGGCCTGTGCGTCGAGGCGCTCGGCAACCGGCCGGGCATCTTCTCGGCGCGCTGGGCCCTCAACGGCGACTCGCACGTCCCCGCCGACGAGGAACCCGGCCATGTCGAGGGTGACCGCGACTTCATGCTGGCGATGCGCCGGGTCCATGACGAGATCGAGGCGCTCGGCCCCGAAGCGGCCGAGAATTTGAACGCGCATTTCGTCTGCGCGCTGGCGGTGGTCTGGCCCGACGGGCACAGCGAATGGTTCGAGGGCCGAGTCGACGGGACGCTGGTGTGGCCGCCGCGCGGATCAAACGGCTTCGGCTACGACCCGATGTTCGTTCCTGCCGGCCATGACCAGACGTTCGGCGAGATGGACCCCGACGCCAAGCACCGGATCAGCCACCGCGCGGATGCGTTCCGGAAGCTGGTGGAGGCGTTGTTCTGACTCTAGCCCCTCCCCTTCAGGGGAGGGGCTAGAGTCAGAAC
>JAEZHP010000072.1 GCA_023416515.1 Pseudomonadota bacterium
ATCACGGTGCGGGGCCCCGCGGCGGCCATGCGGGCGATCCGCCGCCTGATCGCCGACGGCATCAAGGTCAACACCACGCTGCTGTTCGGCGTCGACGCCTACCTGGCCGCGGCCGACGCCTACCAGGCCGGGCTCGAGGAGCGCGTCGCCCGCGGCGACGACGTCCGCGAGCTCGCCGGCGTCGCCAGCTTCTTCCTCAGCCGGATCGACACCGCGGGGATATGGCTGGAGCTCATCGACAACCAGCGGGACACCGGGCTTCTGAACGACGTTCGGATCCAGACCCGGTTCGGCGCCGACATCTTCATGCCCGGCTATAGCGGGGCGACCAACGACGCGGTCGCGGTCGACGCCTTCCTGACCGCCGACAACCCGCTGATGGGCGAGATCCAGATCGTCGCGCAGGCGGTGACGGGCTCGGGCTTCTTCGACACTCCGGGCGGGGCGCCGGTGCCTCTCCCGATCCTGCCCGACCTGCCCTTGATCCCGTGAGCGCCAGACGCGGTCGGGCCCGAAACAGCGGCCCGTCCCCGCTTCGGCTCGAACCGTGGCATTGCTTGAAACCCCTTGGGCTCGGGCCGGTTGGCTCGGGACCGCGCGATGCGGTTGCTACCCAAGTGGAGTGTTGTTGATGTTCAAGCCCCTGCTCGCCCTCGCGGCTGCCGCCTCGGTCGCGACCGCACCGACCGCAGCCTTCGCCCAATCCGAGAACCGCAATCCGTTGACCTCGCCGGGCGCCGAGATCGGAGTCCCGCTGTTCCTCGGCGTGGGCATATTCATGGCTCTGCTCGCCACCGGCGTCCTGTTCGACGACGACAACGGGACCCCCATCAGCCCCTGACCCCGGATGGCCTAATCAGGGGTGAGGCGCGAACACCGACCACCCGGTCAATTCGATCAGCTTCTCGAGCGCCAGCGCCCCCACGGCGCTGGTGCCCGAGACATTGAGGCCCGGCGACCACACCGCGATCGCGCCATGCCCCGGAGCGACTGCGAGGATCCCGCCGCCGACCCCGCTCTTGCCGGGCAGGCCGATGCGGAAGGCGAACTCGCCTGAATTGTCATAGTGGCCGCACAGCATCATCACGCTGTTGATGCGCCGCGCCCGGTGCCACAACGTCATCTGCCGACCCGTCGCCGGATCGGTTCCGTCGAACGCGAGATACAGCGCAGCCCGAGCGAGCTGGCGGCAGCTCATCGCCACCGCGCACTGCCGGAAATAAGCGCCGAGCACAGTCTCCACCTCGTTCTCGAGGATCCCGTAAGTCTTCATGAACCAGGCGAGGCTTCGGTTGCGGCTTCCGGTCGCCGACTCCGAACGCGCGACCGCCTCGTCGACCGCGATCCCCTCGTCCCCCGCCTGCTCGCGAAGGAAGCCGAGAAGCTCGCCGATTGCAGCGTCGGCATCGGCCGCCCCGACGAGCTGGTCGGTGACGACCATCGCTCCGGCATTGATCAGAGGGTTGCGCGGCTTGCCCTCCTCACGTTCGAGCTGGACGATCGAGTTGAACGCGCTCCCCGACGGCTCGCGCCCGACCTTTCGCCAGAGCTCCGGCCCGATCCGCTCGAGCACCAGCGACAGCGTGAACACCTTGGAGATCGACTGGATCGAGAAGGCCTCGCCGCAGTCCCCGACGCCGTAAACCGTCCCGCTCGAGTCCGCGAACGCGATCCCGAACTTGTTCGGATCGACGCAGGCAAGCGCCGGAATATAGTCGGCGACCTTGCCCTCGCCCCGATGCGGTTCGATCGCCGCCAGCACCTCGGCCAGGATGTCGTCCATGGGCGTCCCCCTCGCTCCCTCAGAAGTCGAGCAGGAGCCTCGGGCCCGGCCCGCGCTCGCTCAACCTGTCCTGCGGGTTGTAGAGCGCGCAGCGCTTGAGCGACAGACAGCCGCAGCCGATGCATTCGTCGAGCTTGCCGCGCATATGGGTGAGCGCCGCGATTCGCTCGTCGAGACGCTTTCGGAACAGCGCGCTGATCGTCGCCCAATCCTTCTGCGTCGGAGTCCGCCCCTGCGGCAGCTTGGCCAGCACAGCCCCGATCTCCTCGATGGTGAAGCCCAGCTGTTGGGCGATCCGGATGAATGACAGACGGCGGATGTCCGAGCGAAGGAAACGCCGCTGCCCGCCCCTGTTGCGAAGCGCGCTGACCAGACCGCGGGCCTCGTAGAAACGGATCGCCGACACCGACAGCCCAGTCCGAGCGGCGAGGTCTCCGATCGGCAATAGGTCGGCCTTGTGCATGATTCCCCTCGGTCAAACCGCGCTTGACCTCAACTTAGGTTGAGCTTTTATCAAGGCTGCCATCTCGACGCGAATCGCAAACGGAAGGATTTCGAAGATGGCTCAAGGCATGCTCGAACATGTGAACGTGACGGTCAGCGATCCACGCAGGAGCGCTGAGATGCTGGAGCGCCTGTTCGGCTGGCGCATCCGCTGGGAGGGTCCGGCCAAGTTGAACGGCTGGACCGTCCATGTCGGCACCGACGACGCCTATGTCGCTTTGTGGACTCCGCCGCCCGGCTTCCAGTCCGCCCAGGAGGACAGCCGCCTCAACCATATCGGGGTGGTCGTCGAGGATTTGGAACTCGCCGAGGAACGGGTGAAGGCCGAGGGCTTCACGCCCCACAGCCACGGCGATTACGAGCCCGGCCGCCGCTTCTACTTCGACGACGCCGACGGCATCGAGTTTGAGGTGGTGAGCTATGCTTGACGCCCGCTTCCTCGCCTGGGTCATGCCGATGCCGCGCCTGTCCCCCGCGGCTTCGACACGCCATGCGTTGCGAAGCGCCTCGGCAAGCGCGGTCCGCGATGGCGTTCAACGATGTGGGGAGGATGGATGCCCGACGAGGATTCGAACCTCGATTGACGGAGTCAGAGTCCGTAGTCTTACCATTAGACGATCGGGCAACGCGGACGGGCGAAATAGGTCCGCCGCCCGCCCCTGTCAACGCTTCGGGAACCCCTATGCTTGCCCGAAACGGCGGCCTCGTGTACGACTGGCGCCAAGTCAGCGGACGGTATTCCCGGCCGCCAAGAGAACAAGAGTAAGTGTCAGGATGGCGCAGCAAGCCGTACCGGCTCCGCAAGCGCCGGGCGGGGGTCCGGCCGATGCGGCCTTACCCATCACCGCTTCGGTCCCCGAGAGCCTCGCTCCGCTCGCCGCCAACGGCGTCCCCCAACCCCGCCGCTTCCCGCGCCACACTTATGGTGCGATCGATCTCGGTACCAACAATTGCCGCCTGCTCGTGGCTCGGCCGACCGACGAGGGATTCACCGTCGTCGACGCCTTCTCGCGAGTCGTCCGTCTTGGCGAGGGGCTCGGCACGTCGGGCAAGATCAGCCAGGACGCGATGGACCGCGCGGTCGCCGCGCTCTCCGTCTGCTCCGACAAGCTTCGCCGCCGTCGGGTCAGCCTCGCCCGCTCGGTCGCCACCGAGGCATGCCGCCGAGCCGTCAACGGCCGCCATTTCGTCGAGCGGGTCCGTCAGGAGACCGGCATCTGCCTCGAGATCATCTCGCCAGAGGAAGAGGCGCGGCTCGCCATGCTCGGCTGCCACCGCCTGCTCGAGCCCGGCGACGGCCCTGCCCTCATCTTCGACATCGGCGGCGGCTCGACCGAGCTCGTTCTGATCGACACCGACGGCGAAGCGCCGCGGATCCGCTGCTGGTGGAGCGCGCCCTGGGGCGTGGTCTCGCTGACCGAGAGCGAGGGCACCAAGTTCAACGACGCCGAGGAGCGGCTCGCCGCCTACGGCCGGATGCGCGAGCGAGTGCGCCACGCTTTCCGACGCTTCCAGCAGCTTCTGCCAGCCGACAAGACCAACATCCGGCTGATGGGCACCAGCGGCACCGTGACGACTCTGGCGAGCGTCTATCTCGCTTTGCCGGCCTATGACCGAAAGCAGATCGACGGCCTGATGGTGCCCGCGCCCGCGATGCGCGAGATCAGCCGGATCCTGTCGGCGGCCGACCATAATGAGCGCGCCAAATTCCCCTGCATCGGCCACGAGCGTGCCGACCTCGTCGTCGCCGGATGCGCAATCCTCGAGACGATCATGGACATCTGGCCCGCCGACACGCTCGGAATCGCCGACCGCGGAATCCGCGAAGGCATCCTTCGCTCGCTGATGGCGCGCGACGGCTATCGCATCTAGAGAGCGGCGATGCCCGCCCCGCCCAAACAGCGCATCCGCACCGCCAAGGGGCGCAAGATCAGCTCGACCAAGTGGATCGAGCGCCAGCTTGCCGACCCTTATGTCCGCAAGGCCAAGGCGGAAGGCTATCGCTCCCGCGCGGCCTACAAGCTGATCGAGCTCGACGAGCGCTTTCAGTTCCTCAAGGGCGCGAAGCGAGTCGTCGACCTCGGAATCGCTCCGGGCGGTTGGACCCAGGTGGTGCGCAAGCAGGTGCCTCAGGCGGTCGTGGTCGGAATCGACCTGCTGCCGACCGACCCGATCGACGGCGCCACCATCCTCCAGCTCGACTTCATGGACGACAGCGCTCCCGACCAGCTCAAGGAGGCGCTCGGCGGGCCTGCCGATCTCGTCCTGTCGGACATGGCCGCCAACACCGTCGGCCACCCGCAGACCGATCACCTCCGGACCATGGCCCTGGTGGAGGCTGGTCTCGAATTCGCGGGAGAAGTGCTCCGCCCGGGCGGGGCCTATGTCGCCAAGGTCCTCGCCGGCGGCGCCGACAACAATCTCGTCGCGGAGCTCAAGCGCCGATTCACCACGGTCAAGCACGCCAAGCCGCCCGCGAGTCGAAAGGGCTCGAGCGAATGGTACGTGGTGGCGCAAGGGTTCAAAGGCTGAGCGGAAGTCAACCGTCCCTCATACCCCGGCCGTAGCTGATACAAGGCGTAGTCAATAAGAGCTTCTCCTCCCGGTTCAGACCGCGCCGCCTGGCCTGCTCTTCGACATAATCCGCCGCATTTTCACCTCGCGGCAGTGTCAGAGCCTGAGGACAAATGGCACTCGCCGCGTCTTCCACCACCTGAAACCGGTCCAAGGAGATGCACAGGCTCTGCGCCAAGCCTGCAGCTGGCGTAAGACCGAGTGTAGAACCCGCGACAAGCTTGAATAGATATGCTTTCATAACAACTCCCCTTGATTCTAATCAGGGGAATGACTTCGATCCTGTCGCGAAGCAACGCGATTCCACGCCGAACTAACTTCGCGAAGCCCGCGCCGCCTCGATCGCTTCCTTCAGCCGCTCGTAGCCGACCGCGCCGTGAAGCACCTGGTCGCCGACGACGAAGGTCGGAGTTCCGCTGGCTCGAAGCAGGTTGGCGAGCTCCATGTTGCGCCGGAGCTCCTGGCGGTGGCTGTCGCTCGACTGCGCCGGCTGAACGCCGACCGCACGCTGGGCCTGGGCGATGGTCGCGGGGCTCGGCGAGCCGAGCGCGAACAACGCGTCGTGGAACTGGCGAAAGCGGTTCTGGTCCGCGGCGGCGAGGCTGACGAAGGCTGCCTCCTGGCTCGCCGGTCCGAGCACCGGAAGCTCGCGCCACACGACCTTCAGCCGCGGGTCCTCGCGAAGCAGCCGCTCGACGACCGAATTGCTCGCCCGGCAATAGCCGCAGGCGTAATCGAAGAACTCGACCAGGGTGACGTCGCCGTCGGCCGCCCCTGCCCAGGCGCCCGCATAAGGCGTCTCGAGCTGCGCGCGGCGCGGGCCGATCGCCGCCGCGGCCTCGCGCTGCTGAAGCCGCTCCATCGCCTCCGGGATGATCTCCGGGTTTTCCAGGATATAGTCGCGGACGATCTGCTCGGTCCGCGCGTCGCTGCCGCCGCCTTGCACCAGCATGATCGCCCCGCCGCCGACGAGGAGGCCGAGCGCCCCGGCGATCAACATCCCGCTCTTGCCGCCGATGAGACGGGCCTTTTCCTCACTCATATCGTGGTCACCGGCCCCGGCGCCGTCCGCGCTGGTTCTCGAGCGCGGCGCGGGACACCATCAAGATGTCCTGCGCGCGAATCCAGTCGGGCGTGCCTGCGGTGATTCCGGCCATCGCATTCTGGGCGCTTGCGAGCGCCAGCTGCGGCTCGTTCATCAGGCTGTAGCGCTCGGCGCTGGCGAGGTTCGCTCGGCCGAGATCGCCCGCGCGGTCGTAGACGACTCCGAGCTGATACCAGGCGAACGGATTGCGCTCGTCACGCTGGACCACGGTTCGAAGCACCCGCTCCGCCTCGGGAAAATTGGCCGGATCTTCGGTCGCGATCAGCGCGTGGCCGAGCAGGGTGGCGATCAGCGGCTCGTTGCGCGAACGGTCCACGGCTTCGCGGAGAACGCTTATGGCTTCCGTCGGGTGGCCGGACTCAAGCAGGATCTGGCCCTTCAGCTCGAGGAAGAAGGGATCGTGCGGCTGCTCGGCGAGCAGGCTGTCGACCTCGGCCATTGACCGCTCGGGATAGGCCGCGCGGTGGAGCGCGAAGGCGCGCGCGTAGCGGGCCGGTATGGACCGGTCGCTGTCCGGATAGGCGGCGATGACCCGCTCGGGCTCGTCGATATAGCCGCGAAGCTTGGCGCGGACGCGCTGGAAGCGAGCCTCCAGTTCCGGTGGGGTCGCTCGGTCCCAGGCCGGGTCGCTTCGATAGACGTTTTCCAGGACCGAGATGCGCTCGCGGTTGAGCGGGTGGGTGCGCTGGTAGCTGTCGGTCTGCGGAATCGCGAGCCGGAACTCCATGTTCTGGAGCTTCTGGAAGAAGGCGATGCTTCCGCGTCCGCTGATCCCGGCGCGGCTCAGGAAGCTCGCGCCCGCCTGGTCCGCGCTGTTCTCCTGGACTCGGCTGAAGGCGAGGAATCGGCCCATCGCCGCGGCCTGGCCGCCGGCCATGATCGCCATTCCGGCCTCGGGCGCGCCGACCGCTACCGCCGCGACCCCGAGCAGAAGCGACAGGATCGAGATGTTCCCGGCCTGGCCGATCCCTTCCTGAAGACGGATGATGTGGCCGCCGGTGACGTGGCCGAGCTCGTGAGCGATCACGCCCTGGACCTCGTTGGCGTTGTCCGCCGCGGTGATCAGCCCCGAATGAAGATAGACGATCTGGCCTCCGGCGACGAAGGCGTTGATGCTGGAATCGTTGAGAAGGACGATGCGCACGTCCGCCGGCCGGAGCCCCGCCGCCTCGATCAGCGGCGCTGACATGTCGCGGAACAGCGCCTCGGTCTCGGCATCGCGGAGCACCGATTGCGCCATCGCCGGCTTGGCAACGAAGGCGAAGCTCAGCACGAGCAGCATCAGGAGGCGGGCGATGACGCCGCTCCGCCGGCGGGCGTGAAGAGCTTCAGCCATGATCTCGCTGTCCTCTCCGAAGCCTGAACCGCCGATTAAACCGCTCCCCTCCACGCGCTCGTGGAGGGGAGCTGGAACATTACCCTCCGAAGGTGCGCTGCCACCAGCCGCGGCGGGCGGGCTCGCCCGGGGCCGACATCTCGGCCTCGTCGCTTCCTTCCATCGTCTGGCGCTCGAGCATCGGGGCTTCCGGCGATTCCGGCTTGGCGGTGCCGCCGCCGGCATGGCCGTCGAGCTTCTCGGCGACGGGGGTCGCAGCGACCCCGCCTTCGTCATTGGCGGGCGCGGGGACCGGCTCGGCCTCGGCAGCGGCTGCAGCCTCGGCCTCGATGTCCGCCTTCTTGCGGCGGCCGCCGGTGCGGCGCTTCTTGGGCTTCTCCTCCGCCGGCGCTTCCTCGGCGGTAGGCGCTTCGGCAGCAACCGGCTCAGCTGCGGGCGCTTCCGCCTCAGCCGGAGCGGCGGTCTCGGGCGAAGCCTCGCCAGCCTCGTCGGCCTTGCGGGCGCGAGGACGACGGCGGCCGCGCTTGGGCTTTGAGTCCTCCTCGGGGGCGGCCTCGACCGGCGCTTCGACGGTCTCGGTTTCCACTGGCTCGGAAGTCACGGCTTCGGCGCCCTCGGGAGCGGCGGTCTCCTCGACCTCGACACCCTCGGCACCGCCCTCGCGCTGCTCCTCGCCGCCCTGGCGACGGCCGCCACGGCGACCGCGGCGGCGGCGGCGGCGGCGTCCGCCCACGCTGCGATCCTCCCGATCCTCACGGCTCTCGCGGGTCTCGCGGCTTTCACGCTCCTCGCGACCGCGGCGCTGCGGAGCCGGCTCGGCCTCGGCTTCCTCTTCCTCCTCGGCCTCGTCCTCGATTTCGTCCTCGGCCTCCAGCTCGTCGGCTTCGTCGAGCATCGGGGTCGCCACCGCGGCGGGGCGGAAGGTCGGCGGCGGGCCCATCGACTCGACGCTCATCCGGGCGCCTTCGAACGCCTCCTCGATGACCACTTCGACCTGGACTCCGTAGCGCGCCTCGACCTCGCCGATCTCCGACCGCTTCTTGTTGAGAAGATAGATCGCAGCCTCGCGGCCCGCGCGCAGACGAATGATCGAGCCGCGGCCGCGCGCGGCCTCGTCCTCGAGCATCCGCAGGGCGGAAAGGCCGGCGGACGACGCCGTGCGCATCAGGCCGCTTCCGTCGCAATGCGGGCACGGTTTGGTCGACGCTTCGAGAACGCCGGTGCGAAGGCGCTGGCGGCTCATTTCCATGAGGCCGAAGCTGGAAATCCGGCCGACCTGGATCCGGGCGCGGTCGTTCTTGAGCGCGTCCTTCATCGCCTTCTCGACCTTACGGATATGGCCGTTCGATTCCATGTCGATGAAGTCGATGACCACCAGACCCGCCATGTCGCGAAGCCTCAACTGGCGCGCGATCTCCGCCGCTGCCTCGAGGTTGGTCGCATAAGCGGTCTGCTCGATATTGTGCTCGCGGGTCGACCTTCCCGAGTTGATGTCGATCGACACCAGCGCCTCGGTCGGATTGATCACCAGATAGCCGCCCGACTTAAGCTGGACGACCGGCTGGTACATTCCCGACAGCTGGTCCTCGACTCCGTGGCGCTGGAACAGCGGCACCGGGTCTGAATATTGCTTCACCCGCCGGACGTGGCTCGGCATCAACAACTTCATGAAGGCTCGGGCGTGGCGATAGCCCTCGTCGCCCTCGACCTGGATCTCGTCGATGTCGCGGCTGTAGATGTCGCGGATCGCTCGCTTGATGAGGTCGCTGTCCTGGTAGATCAGGGCCGGCGCTTCCGACTTCATCGTCGTCTCGCGGATCTCGTCCCACAGGCGGGCGAGATAGTCGAAGTCGCGCTTGATCTCGGTCTTGGTGCGCGACAGGCCTGCGGTACGGACGATGATTCCCATCGTCGACGGCAGGTTGAAGTCGGCCATGATCTGCTTGAGGCGCTTGCGGTCGGCACCGTTGGAGATCTTCCGGCTGATTCCGCCGCCATGCGACGTGTTCGGCATCAGCACGCAATAACGGCCGGCCAGCGACATGTAGGTGGTGAGAGCAGCGCCCTTGTTGCCGCGCTCCTCCTTGACGACCTGGACGAGAAGCACCTGGCGGCGCTTGATGACGTCCTGGATCTTGTAGCGGCGGCGCAGATTCTGGCGCTTGCGGCGAAGAGTCTCGACGGCGCTCTCGTCGCTTCCGTTCTCGGCTTCCTTGGGGGCCGGCGCGTCGCTGTCGCCTTCCTCGTCCTCGGAACGCTCCTGGCCGTTATCCTCCTCGGCCTCGACGACGGCGGCCTCGCCTTCTTCGTCATCCTCGCGGTCGAACTCGGCGGCGCGAAGCCGCGCCTCCTCCTCGGCATGCTCCATCTCTTCGCGGAGCAGGGCCTCGCGGTCCTCGCGCGGGATCTGGTAATAATCCGGGTGGATTTCGCTGAAGGCCAGGAAGCCGTGGCGGTTGCCGCCATAATCGACGAACGCCGCCTGGAGCGACGGCTCGACCCTGGTTACCTTGGCGAGATAGATATTGCCTTTGAGCTGTTTGTGCTCGGCGGATTCGAAGTCGAATTCCTCGATCCGGTTACCCTTGACCACCGCGACCCGGGTTTCCTCCGGGTGGCGCGCGTCGACCAGCATGCGCATTGTCATTATGATGTCTCCACGCGCGCACCCATGCCTTTGATGGGAAGGGGCGCACGCGCTCGATTGTGGACGGCCGCGCGGCAAATGGCAGCGGCGCGGACGATGTCCGGGTTGTAGTGAAACTGGGTTTTTCCAAAGCTGCGGTCTGGCGGCCGGTCATGGCGAGCGGCGAATAGCCCCAAGCGTGCGGGCCCGCTTGTGCGGGTCGCATCTGCTCAGTGGGGAAATGCCTCATGCAGCGGTGAACCTAAACGAAACTGCGTCACGAGCGGTGACCTCAGGGCGTCTTTCCCTGAGCGGCACGTCGGACTAGGCTTGCTAGCATCCATGTGGAGGGCGGGCAACCGCCTGGGAAGGGCGAAAGCGGGAAAATGGCCGGATTGAGGCGGATAGCGCCGGTTGCGGAGAAGCCGCTTCCGCAATGACCTGGCTGATCGCCCTTCTGCTGTCGCTGTTCGGCTTCGGCGAGCCCGGCGACGCGCTTCCTGGCGAGGTGGGCGGCGGGGTGACCTTGCCGATCCAGGCGAGCGGCGCCGAGGGCCCCCTCCCAGCCCTCACCGACGCGCGCGGCGACGATCCGCCCGTCGTGGTGATCGACCCCGGCCATGGCGGCCGCGATCCCGGCGCCCCCGCGGCGATGGCCGGGCTCAACGAGAAGGACGTCACCCTCGCCCTTGCCCGGGCGATCCGCGACGAGCTCGCCTCGTCGGGCCGAGTGCGCGTCGCGCTCACCCGCGACGACGACCGTTTCATCCCCTTGGAAGGCCGCTATTCGATCGCCCGCCGCCTCGGCGCAGACCTGTTCATCTCGCTCCACGCCGACGCCGCGCCGAGCAACGACTCCGCCCGAGGCGCCACCGTCTATACTCTGTCCGAGGTCGCCTCCGACCGCGAAGCCGCGCTTCTCGCCCAGCAGCAAAACGCGTCGGACGTGATCGGCGGAGTCGCGATGAGCCGCGATCCCAACGTCAACCTCATCCTCGTCGACCTCGCCCAGCGCGAGTCGATGGAGGCGAGCGCGCGCTTCGCCCAGATCCTCCACCGCGAGGCCGCGACCACGATCCGTTTTCAGCCCGACTGGCACCGCTTCGCCGCCTTCATCGTGCTGAAGGCGCCCGACATCCCCTCGGTCCTGTTCGAAAGCGGCTACGTCACCAACGCGGAAGACGTCGCCTATTTGACCTCGCCGGAGGGCCGCGGCCAGATCGCCACCGGCCTCCGCCGAGCCATCGAAGCCCATTTCGCCCGGCGCTTCCTGCGCTCGTAACCCACCGAGTCATCCCGGCGAAGGCCGGGACCCATGAACACCCGGGTTTTCAGGTAGGCACGGGCAGGGCCGGGCCACAGTGCCCATGGGTCCCGGCCTTCGCCGGGATGACTCTTGAGGGCAGACCACAGTCAAGCCGGAACGTAGGTCAGCCTGATCACGTCCTCGCCCATCGGCTCGCTCGCCGCGAGGCGGAGCCTCGGCCGAGGTCCGGCGAAATAGGGATTGCCGCCGCCCAGCACGACCGGGTGCAGGTAGATCCGATAGGCGTCTATCAGCCCAAGCTCGGTGAGGCTGTGCGCGAGCTTCGGCCCGCCCACCTCGATCTCCCCGTCGACCTCGTCCTTCACCTTCCGCATCGCCGCCGCGAGGTCACCGTCGACGAGCGTGGCGTTGGGGCCGACCGAGGTCAGCGACCGAGACACCACCCATTTGTGCTGCCGCCGCCAAGCCTCCGCAAACTCGCGCTCCGGCTCGTCCCACTCTTCCTGATCCTCGTCCCAATAGCGCATGATCTCATACAGCCGGCGCCCGTAAATGCCCCCCGCCTGCTCGCGCGCCTGCTCGATGAAATGGCGGAACAGGCCGGGCCCGGGTGCGAAGCCGTCATGGTCGACATAGCCGTCGAGCGACATGTTGGCGCCGAAGATCAGTCTCGCCATCCACAATTCTCCTCTCGCGCCGCCACGATAGCCTCAATCGCGGCCGGCCGGCAAAGCCGACGACTCTTGCCTTCGCGAAGGCCTTGCGACCACAAGCGCTGCATGAACCTGACCGCGCTCCTAACCCGCTCGCTCTCCAACCAGCTCGTTGCCGTCTCGGGATGGCTCGACAAGGCGGAGGCCTTCGCGGCCGAGCGCGGCGAGACTCCGGACGGGCTGCTCACCCTTCGGCTGGCGCCCGACATGTTTCCGCTCACCACTCAGCTGCGCTTCCTGGCTTTCCAGGCACAGGAACCCGTTTACCGGCTTCGCGGCGAGGCGGTTCCGGACTCGGTCCTCGAAATCCGGCAGGAAGGCCGCGACGGGGGCGAGAGGCCCGGCACCTGGGCCGAGGCGCGGGCGAGGGTGGCGCAGGCGACGAGCTTCCTCGCCACGGGCGGCCCCGACGAGCTCGATTCCGCCGCCGACAAGCCGATCGCTCACGAGCTTCCCACGGGAATGATCTTCGACATGATCGGCGAACAATATGTCCGCGACTGGGCGCTGCCCCAGGTCGCCTTCCACCAGATGATCGCCTACGCGATCCTCCGCCAGGCCGGCGTTCCGCTCGGCAAGGTGGACTATGTGCCGCACATGTTCGGCTATCTTCGCCCGGGCACCGCGCCTGCCTAGGGTCGGCAGTCGCCGATGTCGTGGAAGATCATCTCGGGCGCGATGACCGCTCTTGGAGTGCTTTGCGGCATCTGGCTGGTTCATGAGGTGCGCTCAGGCGTCACCCACACCAGAGGCGGCGCCATTACTCGGTCGGAAAGCTCAGAGACATTCTGGTTGAACATCGCCATCGGCGCGCTGTGGATCGCGTTCTGCTTCTATGGCGCGGTCAAGATATGGAGAAAGGGAGAGCGCGAACCGGACTTTTAAAAGTCCGCTTCCGACCCGTTCCCGACATTCGATCAGTGCGGCGTCACTCCGCAGAACTCCTCGATCCAGTGGGTGAATGAGGGAGCAATCACATCCACGCTCCGGTCGTCATGATCAAAAAAGAACACCGGTACCGGTCCCCCAGCCTCAGCCGCTGTGGGGAAGCAGAATAGGTTTCCCATGCAGTCGGTAGCAAAGGCGACAAGCTCCTCAGGCAGACCTAAATCGCGCCAACCCTCAGTGACAGACACAAGGTCGGCCGGACTGAGGAACTCGCTCACGTCCCTCAAGTCGAGTTCTCGATCAACGATGGCGTCAAGTAGCGCGCTGGTTGGGCGCGGCAGTCCGACTTGAAGAACAGCGTTGCGGTAGTCGGCTGGCAGCCGGGTATCGAGACGACCCTCTGCGCTTTCGAGTTCGCCTTCGGAGACGGGATCGGGAGCATAACCCGGATCCGTCCAAAGCGCGATAAAGCGGCTCAAGCTCATCTTGCCTATGTAGCTTCTCAGACCGAGTTTCAGGAAGAGCCGAATGTCCGGCTTCCACCCATTGCGGACTCTCGACCAGCCCCGTGGCGCGCGCGCCATTCCCCCGCGCCGAGACTTTCGACGAGCTGCGGTTCCTCCGCGCTTCCCGGCCCCGCTAGCTTCCGCTAAACCGCTGGCCAAATGGCAGATGCAGACACTCCGACCGAACGGCTGACGCTCCGGCGCGGCGGCCTCACCCGCTTCACCGAATGGACTCGCGAGCTCGGCGACAAATACGCGCCGAAGACGGAGCGGCTTCGGGCGGCGACCGGCACCCGCTGGTTCAAGGCGCTCGCGATCCTCGCGCTCCTGCCGTTCGTCGCCTACTGCGCCTTGTGGCTGATCTTCGCCCGCGACTTGCCGTCGGCCTCGACCCTTCTCGAATATCAGCCGGCCCTCCCCTCCTATGTCCGCGACGCCAACGGCGCGACGGTTCAGAGCTTTGCCCGCGAGCGCCGGGTCCAGCTGGCTTATGACGAATATCCGCAGCAGCTGATCGACGCCTTCGTCTCGGCCGAGGACCGCACCTTCTTCAGCCACAACGGAATCGACTGGCCGGGAATGGTCGGGGCGGTGTTCGACTATGCGAGCAAGGCCGGAAGCGGCGAGCGCGCCCGCGGCGGCTCGACCATCACCCAGCAGGTCGCGAAGAATCTGATCCTCGGCGACGAATATTCGGTCACCCGAAAGATCCGCGAGGCCTTCCTCGCACGCCGAATCGAGGCGACGCTGACCAAGGAGCAGATCCTCGAGCTGTACCTCAACCAGATCTTCCTCGGTCGAAACGCGTACGGCGTCCAGGCCGCGGCGCGCGCCTATTTCGACAAGGACGTCCACCAGCTCACTCTTGCGGAGGTCGCCTTCCTCGCCGGCCTTCCCCAGGCGCCGAGCACCTACGAGCCGCGCCGAAACCTCCAGATGGCGACCGCGCGCCGCAACTATGTGCTCGAGCAGATGGAGCGGAACGGCAACATCACCGCCGCCCAGCGCGCCGAGGCCGTCGCCCAACCGCTGACCACTGCCGACGGCCCCAGCAGCGCCGTCCGCAACGTCGGCGGCTATTATATGGAGGAGGTCCGCCGCCAGCTCATCCAGCAGTTCGGCGAGAATGCCGAGGCGGGCCCGAACAGCGTCTATGCCGGCGGCCTGTGGGTGCGCACCGGCTACGATCCGGTCATGCAGCAGGCGGCCGAGAAGGCGCTTCGCGACGGCCTTCGCCGTTATGAGGCCGGCCGCGGCTGGCGCGATCCGGGCCTCTCGATCGACGTCGACGGCAATTGGCGCCAGCAGCTCGCGGTCGCACGCTTCGGGGTCGGCTATGACGACTGGCGCTCCGCGGTGGTCCTGTCGAAGAGCGGCGATTCCGCTCGCATCGGCTTCGTCGACGGAAGCACCGGCACCCTTCCGGCGGGCCTCGCCTCGATGCCCAAGCGCGGCACCGGCCAGAGCGCGTTCAGCGCTCTTCGCCCCGGCTCGATCATCGCGGTCGAGCAGGAAGGAAACAATTGGGCGCTTCGCTCCATCCCGGAGATCGGCGGCGGAATGGTCGTCGAGGAAGTCGGCACCGGCCGGATCCGTGCCATGCAGGGCGGCTGGGACGTCCGCGGCTCCAACTTCAACCGCGCCACCCAGGCCCAGCGCCAGCCGGGCTCGACCTTCAAGCCGATCGTCTATGCGGCGGCGCTCGCCGACGGCGGGATGACCCCGGCCTCGATCATTCTAGACGCACCCTTCTGCACCAATGACGGCACCACCAATAAGTGCTTCCGCAACTTCTCGGGCGGCTATGCCGGCCCTCAGACGATGCGCTGGGGCCTCGAACAGTCGCGCAACCTGATGACGGTTCGCGCCGCCAACCAGACCGGAATGGACCGGGTCATCCGCCTCGCCCGCAACATGGGCGTCGGCGACTATCGCTCCACGCCCTACCTGTCGCTCGCGCTCGGCGCCGGCGACACCACGGTCGCCGCGATGACCCATGCCTTCGCGACCTTCGCCAACCAGGGCCGGTCGGTGACCCCGCACCTCATCGACTATGTCCAGGACCGCAGCGGCAAGGTCATCTTCCGCGCCGACAATCGCTGCCAGCAGATGGGCAATTGCAACGCCCCCGACTGGGACGGCCGGGCTATGCCGCGTCCTCCGATCACCGGCCGCCAGGTCGTCGACCCGCTCACCGCCTATCAGATCGTCCACATGCTGGAAGGAGTCGTCGAGCGCGGCACCGCGACCCGCCTGCGCGTTCTCGGGCGGCCCCTTTTCGGCAAGACCGGCACCACCACCGGCCCGACCAACGTCTGGTTCGTCGGCGGCTCGGCCGACATCGTCGCCGGCGTTTACATGGGCTTCGACCAGCCGCGGCCGATGGGCGGCTACGCGCAGGGCGGCACGCTCGCCGCGCCGATCTTCCAGTCGTTCGCGGAGACGGCCTTCGAAGGTATGCCGGTGATTCCCTTCCGCGCCCCTGCCGGAATCCGGATGGTGCGCATCGACCGCCGCACCGGCCGCCGGGTCCAGGGCGCCTGGCCTTCGGGCGAGGACCCGCGCGCCGCTGTCATCTGGGAAGCGTTCAAGCCGGAAAGCGAGCCGAGGCGGACCATCCAGAGCCAGGAGGTACAGCTCGCCGCCGAACAGTCCCGCCGACGCGCCCCCGCCCAGCGCCGCTCGACCAGCCGCCCGGCCGAGCGGAGCCCCGACAGCACCTTCTTGCAGGATCAGGGCGGCATATATTAGTCCCGCCCCCCATCACGTCATTCCCGCGAAAGCGGGAACCCAGCTGACCTTTTCACCATAAGAACAAGCTGGATTCCCTCGTTCGCGGGAATGACGGCAGTGGAGACCCCCAATGCGCGCCGAAGCGCAAGCTTATGCCGACCAGATCAATTCCGCGCTCGCCTTGCTGCGCCGCTTCCTCGACTGGGACCGCGCGCTGGCGCGGCTCGACGAATTGAATGCCCGCGTCGAGGACCCGACCCTGTGGGACAGCCCCAAGGCGGCCCAGGACGTGATGCGCGAGCGCCGCCGCCTCGACGAGGCGATCGGCGCCACCAAAGCGATCGAGAAGGAGCTCGCCGACACCGTCGAGCTTCTCGAAATGGCCGAGGCCGAAGGCGATGAGGACCTCGCCGACGACGCGGTCAAGTCGCTGGCCGAACTCGCCGAGCGGGCCGAGCAGGACAAGGTCACTGCGCTCCTCGCCGGCCAGGCCGACGCCAACGACACCTATGTCGAGATCAACGCCGGCGCCGGCGGCACCGAGAGCAACGATTGGGCGGGCATGCTGTCCCGGATGTACCAGCGCTGGGCGGAGCGCCACGGGATGAAGGTCGAGCTGGTCGACAGCCATGCCGGCGAGCAGGCCGGGATCAAGTCGGCGACCCTGCTTCTCAAGGGCGAGAACGCCTATGGCTATGCCAAGACCGAGAGCGGCGTTCACCGCCTCGTCCGGATCAGCCCCTATGATTCATCGGCGCGCCGCCACACCAGCTTCGCGAGCGTGTGGGTCTATCCCGTGGTCGACGACGACATCGACATCGAGGTCAACGAGAGCGACCTCAAGATCGACACCTACCGTGCGTCCGGTGCCGGCGGCCAGCACGTCAACACCACCGATTCCGCTGTGCGCATCACCCACGTGCCGTCCGGGATCATCGTCGCCTGCCAGAACCAGCGAAGCCAGCACAAGAACCGCGCCGAGGCGATGAAGATGCTCAAGGCCAGGCTGTACGAGGCCGAGCTTCAGAAGCGCGAAGCGGAGGCCAATGCCGTCAACGCCACCAAGACCGATATCGGCTGGGGCCATCAGATCCGCTCCTACGTCCTCCAGCCCTATCAGCTCGTGAAGGACCTGCGCACCGGAGTGACCTCGACGGCGCCGGGCGACGTGCTCGACGGCGACCTCGACCGCTTCATGGCCGCGGCCCTGTCCCAGCGGGTCACCGGCGAGAAGGTTGACGTGGAGGACGTCGACTGAGTCGGCGCCTCTCGACTTCCCGAGCAACGAACGGATAGGACGCGGTGGTGAAACGCGCGCTGCCCCTCCTCGTCCTGGCCTTGGCCGCGGGCTGCCGCGAGCAGCCCAAGGCGTCGCCGTTCCCGGAGCCGCACCGGCCGGTCGCTCCGATCGTGTCTCCGCGCTACATGGACGAGGACGCCCGCGACAGCGTCAACGAGTTCGAGACCGTCACCCGCCTCGCCGAGATCCGCCAGGGCATGTGGATCGCCGACATCGGCGCCGGCGAGGGCTATTACACGGTTCGTCTGTCGCCCATCGTAGGCCCGCGCGGCCGCGTCCTCGCCCAGGACATCATGCCCGAGACGATCCAGGCGCTCGCCCGCCGGGTTCAGCGCGAGCGGCTCGACAACGTCGCCCTGAAGCTCGGCCAGCCCAACGATCCGCAGCTTCCGGACGCCTCGTTCGACCGCATCCTCTTGATCCACATGTATCATGAGATCGAGCGCCCCAGCGAATTCCTCTGGCACTTGCGAGACGCCTTGAAGCGCGACGGCCGGGTCGTGGTGGTCGACGCCGACCGAACGACGGACCGCCATGGAACGCCGCCGCGCTTGCTGGTGTGCGAGTTCAACGCGCTCGGCTTCTCGCTGTCCCGCTTCGAGCGCCTGCCCGACAGCGAGACCTTCTTCGCCATGTTCGAGGCTCACGGCGCCAAGCCCAATCCCGAGGATATCCCGGTGTGCGGCGCGGACGCCCTCAACGGCTCATAGCAGGCCGAGCCCGCGCAGGCTGAGGCAGTCCTCGCCGGCGAAGATCAGATGATCGTGGAGGCGGATACCGAGCGTCTCGACCACCTGGGCAAGCCGCCGAGTGACCGCGAGGTCCTCCTCGCTCGGGGCGAGCGTTCCGGCGGGATGGTTGTGGGCCAGGACCAGAGCCGCCGAGCCGAGCCGGAGCGCCTCCTCGACGATCGCCCGGAACGGCAGCCCCGCCGATCCCGCCTCTCCGTCGAACTGCACGACTGCCAGCACCCGCCGATCGGCATCGAGGTGGAGGACGGCGACCGCCTCCTCGGCAAGACCGTCGAACGAGGGCGCGAGCAGGTCGGCGGCATGGCGGGCGGAGTCCATCTGCATCGCCCGACGTCTTGCCAAAGCCGCCGCCCAAGGAGCAGCGGCGATAATGTCCGGAACGGCGCCGGAATGGAGGGAAACATCCACAGCCTTCGCTGTCCCCGGTGGGGGCGAGGCGCCGTTAACGATTGTGCCCCCGTCTGATTTATGTCAGGTCTGCGTCACCTCCGGTTCCTTCCCTCCGGGGCCTACGATGATAAGAGCAGACAGCGCCGGCCATTAGCGGCTCACCGATCACTGAGCCGACGCCTGGCAGCTCAACTGCGCGAACTGCCGGCATGGCGGGCGGCGAGCACGCCATGCCGGCATTCATTTTTGGGCCTACGGCGCCAGCTTCCAGGCAGCGAGAAGCCAACCCAGGATCATCAACAGTCCTCCGAGCGGAGTGACCGCGCCGAGCCAGCGCTCGTCGGTCAGCGCCATCGCGTAAAGACTTCCCGAGAAGACGAGCGCGCCGGCGCCGATCATCGCCGCCGGCAAACCCATCCGCAGCGGCAGGGCGCCCAATGCCACCAGACCGAGCGCCTGCCACATCTGGTATTGGACCCCTGTCTCCCACCAGCCGAGCTCGCGGGCCCCGAGCGTCTCCCTGAGGCCATGGGTCCCGAACGCTCCGAGCACGATCCCGAGGGCAGCGAGCAACGCGCCCGCGACCAGGATCCGCCGCCGAACGGCTCCTATCCGGTCTTTGTCGTTCATCTCAGCCAGTTGCACCCTCGCTCGCAAGCGCGGCACCGATCGCGGCTCCGCTCGGCCGCCGCCGCTGCGCCGCGCTCGCGATCCGCATCACCCGGGCCCGCGAGTAGCGCTGAAGCATCGTGGGATAAAGGTTCGCGCCGATATTCGTCACCGCGAGCCATGCCGCCCAGCCGGCCCAGCCGATCGACCAGGCATAATAGGCGCTCACCATCCCCCAGCACAGATAGGCGATGTGACGGCGTTCGTTGAAGATCGACTTGGGGATCAGCCGCTCGATGTCCGATC
The DNA here is from genome assembly GCA_023416515.1 of Pseudomonadota bacterium. Classification (GTDB taxonomy): domain Bacteria; phylum Pseudomonadota; class Alphaproteobacteria; order Sphingomonadales; family Sphingomonadaceae; genus Allosphingosinicella. The sequence goes on from JAEZHP010000072.1 coordinate 19,393, forward strand.
CATAGACGCTGTAGCCGCTGCCGTGGCGGGACCGGACGGAGCGGTTGACCAGGTCGCCATTGGCGACGATCGCCCGGAACTGCTCCACGCCCATTCGCCGGTAGAAAGTGCCGCGATATTCCCACGCCTTCGGCTCGTGGAACGAGCGCGGCAGAAGGATGGCGGGCGGTCCGGTGAGCAAGGCGCCGATGAACCAGGGCAGCACCGCCTCGAACGCCGGCACCGGATGGAACCCGGGAACAAGGCCGAGCGCGATCAGCCAGAAGAGCTTGGCGGGGATCGACCACAGGCCGAACGCCGCGATCGGAAGGAGGTTGAGGCGCCCTGCAAGCCGCCGCTCCGCTCCAAGCTGATTCCGTGCCTTGCCCACGCCGCCGTCCCCCTCCAGCGCCGGGGCAGCATCTCACGAGCGCCCGCTAAGTCAACCGCCGCCCGACCCAGACCGCTCGCCCGACCAGCTCGACATCGGCGGGATCGCAATCCTCCCAGCTCGGATAGGCCGGGTTGTCGCTCCGGATCGTGACAGTCCGCGCCGCCGGGTTGAAGGCGAGCCGCTTGACCATCAGCGCGCCATCGAGCCGAAGCACATAGATGCCGTCGCGAAGCCGGCCGGTCGCGTCCGCCCGGTCGACCAATATCTCGTCGCCGTCGGCAAGGGTCGGGACCATCGAATCGCCCTCGACCCGGATGATTGACAATTTGTCGGCCCCGCCGCTGGCCACCTTGCGCAGCCACGCCGGATCGAACGCGGCATGGGCGCGGGTCCGTTCGCCGTCCACTGCTGCTCCGCCGCCCGCCGAGGCGCCGACGTCGAGCATCGGGACGATCACCGGCCCGGCGCGGTCGTTGGCAGCCGAGGCCTCGCCTCCGAGAGTCGCCTCGTCGACTCCGAAATAGCGCGCCAGCCGCCTCCGGTCCTCCTCCGACAGTCGCCGCGGGCTCCCCCGCTTGATGAACTGCTGCACATAAGCGGGATTGCGGCCGAGCAGGCGCGACAGGCCGGCATAATCCTCGCCGCGCTCCTCGATCAGCCGCTGCAACGCGGCCCGTGCTCCACCGTCAGCCATGCCGATCCCTCTAGCATAGGAAAAATCCTAGACAAATAGGATTTCGCCTAGGACACCAGAACATAACACGAACGGTGATTCGCCCGCAAGGAGGTGTCATGACCCTTTTGAGACGCATCGAGCGCCATCTCGACTCGACCGGAATGCCGCCGACCCGCTTCGGCCGGGAGACGGTCGGTGACCCGCGCTTCGTCTTCGACCTTCGCGCCGGCCGCGAGCCTCGCGACGAAACTACCCGGCGAGTCTCTGCCTGGATCGATGGGAGGACGCAGCGATGAGCAGTGTTGGCGAAAAACTGGCGCGAATGGTGAGTGTAAGCTTTGTCGGTTTCGCCGGCGAAATCTCGGCGATCGCCCTGGAGCAGGTCGATTGGGCGAGCGTCACCTTTACCGGCGCCCGTCACCGCCTTCGGGTCACTCTCGACGGGGAAGGCGCGGTCGGCGCAGCCGCCGATTTCCTCGGCAAGCTGCCCGACCTCGACCTGCCCCTCCCCGGCCACATGGTCGCCGACATCGCCCTCGTCGCGGAGGAACGCGGCGACGGGGGCCGTCACGCGGCGTTGGAGCTCGAAGCCCTCACCATTGAGGACCGGTGAAGTTCAGCCGTGAGCCGGAGCGAAGCGCTTCAGGTTCTCGAGCGCCGAGCGAAGCCGCGCGTCCATCGGCTCGGCCGCTTCCTCGTTCGCGGGGACCGGGCCCGGCTGCGCCTGCTCTTGCGAGCGCTGCTGCGGCCCGGGCGACGGCGCCTCCGGCCGTTCCAGCCATTGCGGCACGGGCTTCTTCTCGAGGGCCCGCTCGAGCCGCGCGAGAAGCTCGGCGATCGTCTCCTCCCCCTGCGGCGCTTCGCGGCGCTCGACGGGCTCGGCAACGGGAGCCGGAACCGGCTCCTCGACCACCTCCGCTTCCGGCACAACGAGCTCCTTGGCCACCGGCTCGGCGAGCGGCTCCGGGAGGTCGAACGGAGGTTCGACAGGAAAGTCCTCAATCGGATCGCCGAGATCGCGAAGCGCCGAGATCGGCGCCGGCATCGGGGCGTCCGGGTGAAGGTCGCGGCGGCGCATCCGCGGAGCTCGCTCCAATGGAACTCCGCTCTCCTCGGAACCCCACCGTACCGGCCGCGCCGGCTTGCCCCCGAGCAGGCGCATCACGCCATACACGGCCCCGGAGGTCGCGAGCGCCGCCACCACTGCGATCAGAAGCTTCGCCTTCATTCCCAATGGCGGCTCGGCTGCCGCGATCAGCGAGGGAAGCCCGCTGTCGTTCACCAGGCTCTGGAGAACGTCGACCGGCATCAGCATCGCCAGCGCCGCCACGGCCCCGCCGGCCAATGCCGCGACCGGCTTGTCGAAACCGCCCTCTCCGGCGCGGCGAACCGCCACATCAAGCAAGCTGTTCATGTCACGCAGCCTTTCTCTTCAGCCGGCGATAGACCGGGTCGTAATTGGCGACATTGTCCGCCCAGTTGCGTTCGCGCTCGACGAAGCGCCGCGCCGTCTGGCGGCGTTCCTCCCAACCGTCGCGGCGGTCGAACAGATCGGCGAGAGCATCGGCCAGAGCCGCGGGATTGCCGGCCGGGAACAGCGTCCCGGTAACTCCGTCCTCGATCAGCTCGCGGTGACCGCCGACGTCGGAGGCAACCACAAGCTTGCCCTGAGCCATAGCCTCCAGCGGCTTGAGCGGTGTGACCAGCTCGGTCAGGCGCATCGCCTTGCGCGGATAAGCGAGCAGGTCGATCAGCGCATAATAGCGCTCGACCTCCTGGTGCGGAACTCGGCCGGCAAAGTGGATTCGGTCCGCGACTCCCGACGCCGCGGCCTGCGCCTTCAGCGCCTCCTCCATCGGCCCGCCCCCGACCAGCAGAAGCCGAGCCTCGGGTCGCCGCTCGACCAGCGCCGGCATCGCCGCGATCAGGTCGTCCAGACCTTCATAATCGTAGAAGGAGCCGATGAAGCCGACCACGTCCGCCCCCTCCAGCCCAAGCTTCTGGGCAAGCCCGCGGTCCGGCTCGGCCGGAGTCCCGAACAGGCCGAGATCGACCCCGTTGGGCGAAACGATCACCTTGTCGCCGTCGATCCCGCGCCCGATCAGGTCGCGCTTCAGTCCCTCGCAAATAACCGCCACCGCGTCGGCGCGGCGGCACGCCCGGGTCTCGAGCATCCGGATCAGCCGGTACCGGGCCGACCCTTCGCGCCCCGTCCCGTTGCCGACCGCGGCGTCCTCCCAGAAGGCGCGTATCTCGTAGAGCAAAGGTAGTCCGAAGCGCCGAGCCGCCGGAAGCGCCGCGAGCGCTCCGAGCACCGGCGAATGGACATGGATCTGGTCCGGCCGCCACTCGGCGATCACTTCCTCGAACCGGCGGCGAAGCGCTTTGACTTCGCGCCACTCGCGCAACGGCGACCGCGCGGCACGCACAGGCGGCGTCCGGAAGAAGGTGATCCCGTCAATGTCCTCGCGCCTCGACGGCCGCTCGCCCTGGCGCGCTCCGGTGAGGCAGGCGACGTCCCAGCCGCGGCCCTGCTGAGCCGTGACGATGGCGCGGGTCCGGAACGCGTAGCCGCTGTGAAGCGGCAGGCCATGGTCCAGGACGTGCAGAATTCGCATGGCCGTCGCTATGCCAGACATGACTTAACGGCCCGTCAACTGCCTTCGCCTAAAGCCTTATTCCGCGCCGCAGCGGGACCCCTGGACGAGCCATGATCGACACATTCGCGCTCGCGCTCACCCACGGTCTCATCCTCGTGGCGGCATGGCGTCTTCTCTCCCGTCCCGATCTCGACGACGACAGCGGCAAGCCGCGCCAGACCTTCGCTCCGGAAGAAACGGAGGCCTCCGGTGCGTGATCTCGGCCTCCTCGCATTCATCGCCGCCTTCGCGGCGCTGGGTCTCAAGCGCCCATTCCTGTGGGTGCTCCTCTACGCCTATATCGACATCATCGCGCCCCAGCGGCTCGGCTTCTCCTTCCTGGCAGGCATCCCGAACCTGTCGCTGGTCGCAGCCGCGCTCGCGATCGGCGGCTGGGCGCTAACCGACGCCGGCAAGGGGTTCAGCGTCTCCTCGCGCCAGCTGCTCATGCTCGCCTTGCTCGCTTATGCAGGCATCACCACGATCAACTCCGACGTCCCCCTCGACGCCTGGGCCAAGTGGGACTGGGCGTGGAAGGCGGTGTTCTTCGCGATCTTCCTCCCCTTCGCGCTTCGAACGAAGCTGCGGATCGAAGCCTATCTGTTGACCATGCTGCTGTGCGCGGCGGCCCTGATCATCTCGGGCGGGATCAAGACCGCGCTCGGCGGCGGCGGCTACGGCTCCCTCGTTCTCCTGCTAGACGACAATAGCGGCCTCTACGAAGGCAGCACCATCTCCACCGTCGCAATCGCCATCATCCCTCTCGTGATCTGGTTCTCGAAGCACGGCACGGTCTTCCCGCCCGACTGGCGGGTCCGCGCCTTCTGCTACGCGCTTTGTCTCGCCTGCCTGCTCATCCCGATCGGCACCCAGACCCGAACCGGCCTCCTGTGCATCGCCGCCTTGTTCGTGCTGATGCTCAGGGACAGCAAGCGCCGGATCCTCTACCTCGCCGGCGCCGGCTTCCTCGCTCTCGCGGCCGTGCCGTTCCTTCCGCAAAGCTACACGAGCCGAATGACGACCATCCAGAGCTACGAGGGCGACCAGTCGGCGAGCACGCGCCTCGCCGTGTGGGGCTGGACGCTTGAATATGTGAAGGGGCGCCCGTTCGGCGGCGGCTTCGAATCCTACAAGCAGAACCAGATTCAGGTCAGCACCGTCACCGAACAGGGCAGCGGCGCCGTCCAGAGCGTCAGCGCGAGCACGACCCAGGATGCCGGCCGAGCCTGGCACAGCGCCTATTTCGAGATGCTCGGCGAACAGGGCTTCCCAGGCCTCGCCCTGTGGCTTCTCATCCACCTGATCGGTCTCGTCCGCATGGAGCGGCTTCGCCGGCGCTACCGCGATGACGAGGAGCGCCAGTGGATCGCTCCGCTCGCCACCGCGCTCCAGCACTTCCAGCTGATCTACCTCGTCGGCGCCCTGTTCATCGCCGTGGCCTTCCAGCCCTTCGTCTGGATGATCCTCGGCGTCCAGGTTGCGCTCGACCGCTGGGTCGCAGCCGGCGACAAGGCGCGGCGCGCGCCGTCCTTTCCGGCCAACGCCGCGGCGGCGGGGGCCTGATGGCGACCGCCACCGCCCCCACCGAGCTGAGATCGCTGACCGGCGCACGCGGAATCGCCGCCTGGTTCGTCGTGCTGTTCCATCTCCGCTTCGCCGCCGGCTCGCAGGTTCCGGACTGGCTCCACGCGGTGCTGAACAAGGGCTATCTCGCGGTCGACTTCTTCTTCGTCCTCTCCGGCTTCGTCCTCTGGCTCAACTACCAGCAGAAGTTCCGCGACAGCGGCCTCGCCGCCGCGCCCCGCTTCATCTGCCGGCGGATCGCGCGGATCTGGCCGCTCCACGCGGTGATGCTCGCCGGCGCCGTCCTGTTCGCTCTCGCCCTGACCTTGCGCGGCACTCCCGATGACGCGCAGTTTCCCTGGCTCGAGCTTCCGCTCCATCTGCTCCTCGTGCAGAATTGGGGCTTCACCGACAGCCTCACCTGGAACGATCCTGCCTGGTCGATCAGCTGCGAGCTCGGCGCATATTTGCTGTTCCCGCTGCTCGTCCTCGCCGTCGACTGGCGCCGCTTTCCGCCCGCTGTCCTGCTCCTGATCCTGCTCGCGTCGGGCGCGGCTCTTGCACTGACGCTTCAGGCGCTCGGCGGCCTCACGATGAACACGGACATCCCGCGGCTCGGCCTGATCCGCGCCGTCGGCGAGTTCGCGATGGGGACGATGGTCGCCGCGATCTGGTGCGACTGGCGTCAACGGCCGCTCCGCTCGCTCGCCCCGGCAGTCGCCGCGCTCCTCGCCCTCGCCGCCGCGACCATGAGCCTGGCCGGCGAGATCATGGCCGTAGCGATCCTGTGGCCGCTCGCCCTCCTCGCCCTCGCCCTTGCAGACTCCAGCCGTTTCAACCCGCTGCGTTGGGCCCCCGTCCATTATCTCGGGCGCATCAGCTACTCGACCTACATCGTCCACTATCTCCTGTTCATCGCGTTCAAGCTTCTTCTCCACACCGCCGTCGACGTCCCGCTCGCCATTCTCGGAGGCTTCCTGCTGCTGACCTTCGCTGCCTCGGTCGTGCTTCATCACGGCGTCGAACTGCCGGGTCAGCGCCTGCTCAACCGCTTCTTCGATCATTGGCTTGAGCGGGCCGCCGCAGCCCGAAAGCCGCTCAGCCCCGCCTGACCGGAACGACTTGCCGAGCGCCGCATTAGGCTGCGGCAATGCTCGCTTATATCGATCACCAGGAAGTCGCGGGCTACACCCGCAAGCGCCGCGGCCGGTACTGGCAATATTTCGATGAGAAGGGCGACCGGATCACCGACCGCGACGAAATCGACCGCCTAAACGCCGTCGGTCTTCCTCCCGCCTATGAGAATGCCTGGTTCTGCCCGGACCCCAACGGGCACATCCAGGCGATCGGCTTCGACGCGCGTGGCCGCAAGCAATACCGCTATCACAACGGCTTCCGCGAGCAGCAGGACGCGGAGAAATATGGCAAGCTCGCCGCCTTCGGCCACGCGCTCCCGAAGCTTCGCAAGAAGGTCGAGGCGGACCTCGCTAAGCGTGCGGTCAGCAAGGACGCGGTCGTCGCCGCCGTCGTTCGCCTCCTCGACTGCGAGCATATCCGCGTCGGGAACGAGCAATATGCCAAGGAGAATAAGAGCTTCGGCGCGACCACCATCCGTACCCGTCACGTCAAGCAGCTCGGCCGGACCGTGAAGATGCGGTTCAAGGGCAAGCACGGCATCGAGCGCGAGCTCAACATCACCGACCGCAACCTCACCCGAATCGTCCGCAAGGTTCAGGACCTGCCGGGCCAGCACCTGTTCCAATATGCCGATGACGACGGCGAGCCTTGCCCCGTCACCTCCGCCGACGTGAACGCCTATATCAAGGACGCGATGGGCGAGGATTTCTCAGCCAAGCATTTCCGCACCTGGGGCGCTTCGGCGATCTTCTTCGAGCAATTGTGCGCCGCCCGCGGCCGCATCGGCCTCAAGACCGCGCTTGAGCCCGTCGCCGCCAAGCTCGGCAACACTCCGGCGATGAGCCGCAAGGCCTATGTCCATCCCGCGCTAATCGATGCAGTCAAGTCGAACCCCGACGATCCGCTCGGCGGCTTGCAATGCCCGCGCTCGGGCAAGTATCTCTCCCGGGCCGAGCGGGGGCTCCTCCTCTTCCTGGAACGGGCAGCCGGCGCAGAGGAGGCCGTGGCTCAAGCCGCCTGATGACCGCACCGAACCAAGCCACCGCCCAGCCCGACCTGTTCGCCAATTGGCAGCGGCTGAGCGACTGGGCCGCCGCCCATTATGCCGAGATCCTGACCGCCATCGGCATCGGAATCATCATCGCCATCGCGCTGATCGGGCTTCGCGGCCTCGTCCGCCGGATGCTCGGCGGCGCCCAAGCCACCGGCTGGCGCCAGGTCGCCGAGCGGGTCGTGTCGCGGACCTATCTCTTCTTCATCGTCATGGTCGCGGCCAAGCTGGTCTCCGAGCAGACGCTTCTGCCCGGCCGGGTCTCCGGCACGATCGACTTCCTGTTCATCGTCGCCGCCGCCTTCCAGATCGCGATCTGGGCGCGAGCGCTCATCATCGGGGCGATCGAGCAGCGCACCGGCGAGGACGAGAGCGGCCGCCTCGGCACCGCGATGGGCCTGATCCAGGGCCTGGTGTCGGTCGCCGCGTTCCTGATCGCCTTTGTCGTGATCCTCGACAATGTCGGGGTCAACGTCACCGGCCTCATCGCCGGCCTCGGCATCGGCGGCATCGCAATCGGCCTCGCGGCGCAAGGCATCTTCCGAGACCTGTTCGCTGCCCTTTCGATCATCTTCGACCGCCCGTTCCGCCGCGGCGACACGATCAGCTTCGGCGGCTCAGGTGGAGTGACCGGCACGGTCGAGCATATCGGAGTCAAGACGACCCGCCTTCGCGCCCTCGACGGCGAGCAGGTCGCGGTCGGCAACGACAAGCTGCTCCAGGACCGGGTACACAATTACGCCGACCAGCACCGCCGCCGCGTGGTGATGACAATCCCCCTGCCTCCGCACAGCAATCCCGACGCGCTCGCCGCGCTGCCCGCGGAAATCGAGAGGATCGTCAGCGCCGAGCCTCACGCCCGATTCGACCGTGCCCATCTCGTCCGGGTCACCGTGGCCTCGATCGACATGGAGGTCGTCTTTTTCACTGAGACCCCGGACTCGCGCGACCATTTCCAGGCGCGCCACGACGTCATCCTCGCGCTTCTTCGCCGCATGGATGAGCTGGGCGTCGCCTTCGCCGCGCCCCCGGCCGCTCCAGCCGCGCCTGCGGACTGATCAGGCGGCGAGCTTGCCCGGCTCGGACAGGTTCGCGCCCGCGGCGAGCATCTTCTTCCAATTTGGGATGGTGATCGCGTCGAGATATTCGCGCTGCATCTCCTCGGTCAGGATCTCGACCATCTGGCAGTCCTCGACGAACACCTGGACGAGCCCGAACACGCCGCCGCGGCGGCAATATTTGGCCGGCCACCCCTCGCGCTCGCACAGGCTCAGAACCTCGTCGCGTTCGAGCTTGGTGGCGATCGCCATATGGGTGCCGTTGAGGCGGCGATGAGCGCTGAGCACTCCGATCGCTCCATCCTCCGTCTCGTGAAGCTCGGTGCCGCGCGGATAGAATTCGATCATCGTCCCGCGCTCGTCGCCGGCAAGCGCCACCCAGGAGCCGTCGATCACCGACGGGAAGGGAAGCGCCTCCCCGCCCCAGAGCTCGGCGATGAAGCCGGCCACGCGCTGCGGATCGTCGGCCTCGACGGAACAGTGAAACAGCATGATCTCTCTCCGAATGTGGTCGTGGGGGTCGTAGAGAAGGTTACTCGGCGGGCACTGCGACCGGATCGGCGCCGCCAGCGAAAGCGAGCCCGACGAGCTGCGCCAGGAAGATCAGGCAGCCGGCCAGCCAGGCCAGTGCCGCGACGATCGACAGGAACGGCCATTCCGCGAAGATCGCGAGATAGATTCCGAGCGGGAAAGCGAGCGCGGCCGGCGCCGCCAGGCCCAGGTGGACCGCGGCAAGGCGCCGCTCCTTGAGCTCCGGGAAAATGCGGTAGACGATCCCGAACAGCGCAAGCGATGCCCAGCCGACCAGGTTGGTGTGGGCATGGATCGGCGCCAGGCTAAAGTCGTGGACGACGCCCATATAGACGCCCATCGAAACGCCGCAGACCAGCATGAACGCGGCCAGCAATATGAACATCACGTCGATGCGCTGCATCGTCCCAAGCTCCCCCGGTGAAACTGATTGGGAGGCTGGCTAATGCGGGTCGGCGGCGCAGGGCATTGTGCCGCGACCGGTGCGGTTCACAGGTCGATCAGGCGACGAACGCGCCCGATCGCGGGATCAACAGGCTATTCGCCCGAGCGGCGCCGTCTGCCGCAATCCGGTCGCCGCCCCGCCGCGACCTGCCGCGCCGCCCGCCACTCGCAGTCCACCTGCCGCGAATGCTGGGCGATTCCCTGGTGGCCGATATTCTGGCTCGAGAACCGCTCGAGCGCCTCGAGGTCGCGGGTCTGAGCGTCGAACGACGCATTCTCGTCGCTTATCTCGCCGGTGTCGCGGAGCTCGCGCGGGATCCGGTAGGGGCTGTTCTCCTGGCTCTGCCCGCAGACGACGACCTCGTCGGGATCATCCGACTCCTGGCAGCGCCGCTGCTGAACGATCCGCGGAAGCGGCGGCCCGGCAACCTCAGGCGCGGTCGGCGCAGGCGCCGCGACGGTCTGGGCCAAAAGCGGTTGCGCCGCGACGAAGAGCAGCAGGGCCGCTCCTGCCAATTTCCCGATTGTTGTTTCCCTCACCCCTCAGGACTGGATGCCTATTGTGGCAATTCCAAGAACGGGGGCGCGGGCTCTAGAACCCGACATCCTCCAAGCTCAGCAAAGTCGCATTGCCGCCCGAGCTCGTCGTGTCGGTGCTCGTCGTCCGCTCCGCCACGAAGCGCGGGAGGTAATGCGGGCCGCCCGCTTTCGGGCCGGTGCCGCTCAGCCCCTCGCCGCCGAAGGGCTGCGAGCCGACGATTGCGCCGATCATCGAGCGGTTGACGTAGAGGTTGCCCGCCGTCGCGGCGCCCTCCAGCGTCTCGGCCGCACGAGCGATCCGGCTGTGAAGGCCCATGGTCAGGCCGAAGCCGCTCGCATTGACCCGCCTCACCGTCTCGGCGAGCTGCCCGGCCGGCCAGGTGGTGACATGCAGGATGGGGCCGAACCATTCGCGCGTGAGGTCCTCGACGCGGTGAAGACCGATCAAGGTCGGCGGCACGAACAGGCCCTCGGAGGGCGCCGCGATCGTGTGGATCCACTGACCGCGGGCGCTCTCGCGATACGCCATCAGCCGGTCGTACGCGCCTCGGTCGATGACCGGGCCGACGTCGGTGCGCGGGTCTGCGGGGTTGCCGACCACGAGCGTGTCCATCGCGCCTCGAAGCATCTCCAGCGTTCTGTCCGCGATCTCCTCCTGGAGCACGAGCAGTCGAAGCGCCGAGCAACGCTGCCCGGCCGAGCGGAAGGCGGAGGTGACGACGTCGACCACGACCTGCTCCGGCAGGGCGGTGGAATCGACGATCATCGCGTTGATCCCGCCGGTCTCCGCGATCAGCGGAACGATCGGCCGGTCGTCGTCGGCGAGGAGCGTCCGGGCGATCTTCTTGGCGGTCGCGGTCGACCCGGTGAAGGCGACTCCGGCGATCCGAACGTCCTCGGTCAGCGCCGCGCCGACCTCGGGCCCGCCGGGCGCTAGCACAAGCGCATCGCGCGGCACCCCGGCCTCATAGGCAAGCTCGACCGCCCGCGCGGCGATGCGCGGAGTCTGCGGCGCCGGCTTGGCGACGACGGTGTTACCGGTGACCAAGGCCGCCGTGACCTGCCCGAGGAAGATCGCCAGCGGGAAGTTCCACGGTGCGATGCACACCCACACGCCGCGCCCTTCCATGCGAAGCACGTTGCGCTCCCCGGTCGGCCCGGGAAGCTCGATCGGCTGCAGGTTGGAGCGCGCCTGCGCTGCGTAATAGCGGCAGAAATCGACCGCCTCGCGCACCTCGGCGAGGGCGTCCGGGATGGTCTTGAACGCCTCCTGCACCGCGATCCGCATCAGCTTGTCGCGGTTGCGTTCGAGCAGGTTGGCGAGCCGGTCCAGACACGCGGCGCGGTCCTCGATGCTTCGCGAGGACCAGGGGAGGAAGCCAGACAGGGCGCTGCTTACCGCCGTGCCAGCATCAACCTCCTCGCGAGCGGAGATTTCGAGCGGCTGAGAGACGACCTTCGCAACCCGCGCCAGCTCGTCCTCATCCTGCAAATCGATCCCCGCGCTATTCTTGCGCTCGGGCATGAACATGTCCTCGGGCAGCCCGATCTGCGGGTGGCGAGTGCCGCCGACCGCCGCGATCTTTGCGACCGGATCGGCGAGGAGATCGCGGTCCGTCAGATTCTCGTCGGCGAGTTGGTGGACGAAGCTCGAATTGGCTCCATTCTCCAGCAGGCGTCGAACCAGGTAAGCGAGCAAATCGCGGTGCCCTCCGACCGGCGCGTAGATGCGCGTGTGGAAGCCCTGCTCGCGGACCAGATGCTCGTAGAGCCCCTCGCCCATTCCGTGCAGCCGCTGGAACTCGAAGTCCCGGCTCTGTCCCGCCCACTCCAATATGTTGGCGACGGTCAACGCGTTGTGCGTGGCAAAAGCCGGATAGATGTGAGGCGCGGCGAGCATGTCGCGCGCGCAGGCGAGGTAGGAAACGTCGGTCGCCGCCTTGCGGGTGAACAAGGGATAGTCGCTGAGGCCCGCCTCCTGGGTGCGCTTGATCTCGCTGTCCCAATAGGCGCCCTTCACCAGCCGAACCGACAGCCGCCGGCTCGTCTTCGCACCCAGCGCCTCGGCCCAGCCGATCACCGCGCGGCCGCGCTTGGAATAGGCCTGGACCGCCATTCCGAGCCCGTCCCAGCCTTTCAGCCCGGGAAGCCCCGCAACCTTCTCGATAATGTCGAGGCTCATCTCGAGCCGCTCGCTCTCCTCGGCGTCGATGGTGAGGCCGATGCCCTGGCTCGCCGCGAGGGTCGCAAGCGCCTCGGTCTGCTCGATCAGCGAGCCGACAGAACGCTCATATTGAGCGACCTCGTAGCGCGGGTGGAGCGCCGAGAGCTTGACCGAAATGCTGTGGCCTTCGCCGGCGACCTTCCCGACCGCCCGGATCGCGCCCTCATAAGCCTGGAAATAGCGCTCGGCGTCGGGGAAGGTCCGAGCCGCCTCGCCGAGCATGTCGAAGCTCGCGGTGAAGCCCTTGTTCTCGGGCTTGCGCATGCGCGCGATCGCCTCTTCGATGGTCCGCCCCATCACGAAGATCTCGCCCATCATCTTCATCGCGGTTCCGACCGCCTGGCGAACGAAGGGCTCACCGGCGCGGGCGAGGAGACGCTTCAATGCGCTCGCCTGTTCGCTCTCGCCGACCAGGGCGCGGCCGATGACGAGGCCCCAGGTCGCGGTGTTGACCAGCTTCGAGTTCGACTTGCCCTTGTGACGGCCCCACTCGCCCTCGCCCAATTTGTCGGCGATCAGAGCGTCGGCGGTCTCGGGGTCCGGCACTCGAAGGAACGCCTCGGCGAGACTCAGAAGCGCGACGCCCTCGGATGTGTTGAGCCGATATTCCTGGAGGAACTGGTTCACCCATCCCTTGGCCTGGGCGGCTCGAAGCTCGGCGAGCAGCCCGAGGGCGCGGCTCTCGACTCGGTGGCGCGAGTCGGAATCGATCTTCGCGGCCTCCAGCAGCGGCTTCAGCACCTCCGGTTCGGGTGCGCGGTGCAGCCGGTCGATCGCTTCACGCGCGGCTGCCGTAGCGTCAGTCATGAGGGGTCTTTCCAAGGGCTTGTGCGGCCGGTTGCGGCCGCCTTATGGCGGGCCGATTAGCGCGGGACATGGGGAGGCTCAATGCCGCTGGCCAGCCTGGATGAAATACGGTCGAAGGTGGGCCAGGAGATCGGCGTGTCCGACTGGATCCTGGTCGACCAGGCGCGCATCGATGCCTTTGCCAAGGTCACCGAGGACCACCAGTTCATCCATGTCGATCCGGTCGCCGCGAGCAAGACCCCGTTCGGCGGCACCATCGCTCACGGCTTCCTGTCGCTGTCGCTGTTGAGCCGGATGGCCGCCGACGTCTTCCTGATCCCCGACGGGGTGAAGATGGCTGTTAATTATGGCTTCGAGCGAGTCCGCTTTCTCGCGCCGGTCCGCTCCGGCAAGCGCGTGCGCGGCCGCTTCACGCTTGCCAGCGTCGAGGAGAAGCGCCCCGGCCAATGGCAATTCGTCCACCAAGTGACCGTCGAAATCGAGGACGAGCCCAAGCCCGCCCTCACCGCCGAATGGATCGGCCTTATATTCGTGTAAATCTCCCTCTCCCGCTCGCGGGAGAGGGCCGGGGTGAGGGCATGTGATGGTCGCCTCCACTGCCGCGAAGGAAAACACACAGACCCTCACCCTAGCCCTCTCCCGCAAGGGGGAGAGGGGACTGAAAGGACCAGTTGAATGACCCGCGAAGCCGTCATCGTCTCCACCGCCCGAACGCCGATCGGCAAGGCCTATCGCGGCGCGTTCAACGCCACGCCCTCCCCGACCCTTGCGAGCCACGCGATCAAGGCGGCGGTCGAGCGGGCGAAGATCGATCCCTCGGAAGTTGACGACGTCATCATGGGCGCCGCTCTCCAGCAGGGCGTCCAGACCACCATCGGTAGAACCGCGGCCTTGCGCGCGGGCCTTCCCGTCACCGTCGCCGGAATGTCGATCGACCGCCAGTGCGCCTCCGGCCTGATGGCGATCGCGACCGCGGCAAAGCAGATCATCGTCGACCGGATGGACGTGATGGTCGCCGGCGGGGTCGAGAGCATCAGCCTCGTCCAGACCCCGGAGATGCGCCTCGGGCCGGACCCGGAACTGCTGTCCATGCACAACGGCGTCTACATGCCGATGATCAACACGGCCGAGGTGGTCGGCAAGCGCTACTCGGTCAGCCGCGAGCGCCAGGACGAATATGCGCTTCGCTCGCAGCAGCGCACCGCCGCCGCCCAGGCCGCGGGCCTGTTCGACGACGAGATCGTGCCCGTCACGGCCAAGATGATGGTCAAGGACAAGGCGACCGGCGAGACCTCGATGAAGGAGGTCACGCTCGACCGCGACGAGGGCAACCGCCCCGACACCACGATCGAGGGCCTTCGCTCGCTCCAGCCGGTGATGGGGCCGGAGGCGATGATCACCGCCGGCAACGCCTCGCAGCTTTCCGATGGTGCTTCGGTCTGCGTGCTCATGGAAGCGGGCCTCGCCGCGAGCCGAGGCCTCCAGCCGCTCGGCCGCTATCTCGGAATGGCCGTTGCCGGCACCGAGCCCGACGAGATGGGCATCGGCCCGGTCTTCGCGGTGCCCAAGCTTCTCCGCCGCTTCGGACTCACCGTCGCCGACATCGACCTGTGGGAGCTGAACGAGGCGTTCGCGGTCCAGGTTCTCTACTGCCAGGACCAGCTCGGGATCCCCGACGACAAGCTGAACGTCAACGGCGGCGCGATCTCGGTCGGCCACCCCTACGGCATGTCGGGCGCTCGCCTCACCGGCCACGCCCTGCTGGAGGGCAAGCGCCGCGGTGCCAAATATGTCGTGGTCACCATGTGCGTCGGCGGCGGCATGGGCGCGGCCGGCCTGTTCGAGGTGCTCTAATCTCCTCCCCCCCTGCCGTGGAGAGGAGCGAGACTTGGCGAGCTTAGTCGCAGCGGTGAGGGGGCTCGGGTTACGACGCCCCCTCATCCTTGACATTGCACAGATGTTCTGCTAATGTTCCGGCCGCACAATTCCGCCGGGCTTATTCTCATTGCCGAAGTTCACACTCGCGGAAAAACCGCGGAGACAGTGAACTTTATGAACTTCGCCACCGTCAGCGCTTGAGCAAACGGGGCGAGCGGGCCAGCAGGAACAGGACCGTCGGCCAGAACATCGTGTTCCAGATGTCGTGCCCGTGGTTGCCCCAGACGAGCGGACCTCGCGCCCGGTTGTTCCACTCGAACAGGTCGACGACCTCCCCGGCCACCGCGGCCAGGAACACCGCGGCGAGCGGCCGCCAGTCCCTCAATGGCAGCCGGAACAGGATCGCCGTCAGAAGGAACACGCCCATGCCCACATAGATGTGGAGGGCATCCTTCCCCAACCCGAACAGCTGCATGAGAACGAGCTTCAGCTCCTGATACTCACCCATGGAGCTCGGACCCGCGTGCTGAACGGCGTGAAATCGGTCGCCTCATCGTAAATATCGACACCTTCTGTGTTCGAGCGCGGCGAGCACGGCATAGGTCACCCGCACCCGCATCGGCCCCCGCTGATCCACTCGGCCTAGCCCGGTTTCATGGGACAGCAAAGCAGGCTAAGCGTTCGCCCGGGCGCCCGTAGCTCAGTCGGATAGAGCACGAGCCTTCTAAGCTTGGGGTCGCAGGTTCGAATCCTGCCGGGCGCGCCATCTCCCTATGGAGTCTCGCTCGCTCGGCGACCGGTGATTTCCCGGCTCACACCTGCCAGTCGCCGCCGAGGGCGAGGAACACTGCGATCAGATTGTTCGACAGCTGCGCCTCGGCCTCGGCCAGGCCCCCTCGAACTAAGTCTAGGCCTCGGGGACGGGGTAGCCGACGAAGATCTTGGGCTTGCGCATCAAGACATGGGTGGTGATCCGCTCGATGCCGAGATCGCCGGCCGTGAGCTGCTCGCGCAAGCGGTTCCACTCGGCCATGCTCGCGACCACGATCTTGGCGATATAATCGACGTCGCCGCTGACATCGGAGAGCTCCACCACCTGCGGCAATGAGGCCATCGCGGCTTCGAAGCGCGCCGTCTCGTCGGCGCGGCTGCCCTTCAGCGCGACCTCGACGAACAGGACAAGGCCGATCCCGATCGCGAACGGATCGAGCCGCGCGTGATAGCCCTGGATGACTCCGCTGCGCTCGAGCCGGCGGACCCGGGCAAGGCAGGCGCTCGGCGACAACGGGATACGCTCGGCGAGCGCCTGGTTGGTGAGTCGGCCTTCCTCCTGGAGAATCCGCAGGATCTTGCGGTCGATACGGTCAAGCGCAGCTTCGGCGTTCATAGGGCTCATTCACCGCAGAATCTGCGGCTCGCGTCAACAGCTTCGAAGCCACCTGCGGCAGAGCTTGGGGTAAACAGGATGGGAACGCCGCTGCGTCCCGAACGGACGCGGGCAACTCATGAAAGGAGACGCATCATGGCTTCGAAGGCGACTGTCCGCACGTCGGGGACGGATTTCCCGACCCTGGTGTTCAGCACCATCCTGATCGTCGGTCTCCCCGCCGCGATCGTCGTCAGCCGGCTGATCGCTGGCTGACCTACCTGCCGGTCGGCGCCCGAATTGAGT
>JAEZHP010000160.1 GCA_023416515.1 Pseudomonadota bacterium
GCGGTCTGTTCAGGACTGGTTACAAGAAGTCATCACCAATAAGGCGAAATCAGCCTCAGAAGTACTTTGCTTTGAAAATGCGGATGGTGAGCATTTCATCCATATTCACATCAGCCCCCTTCTTAAACCCGCATCACCCTGCCAATTTGAACGGCAAGTTCTTTTGCGATCTTCCTTTGGGCCAAGGCCGCGCCCTCATAGCTTGTCACATGCCGGCTAAAGCCCGAGGCAATTTTGGACTTCGCGATGCTCATGTCAAAAGCTCTTGCCACGATTGCCAATTCTGAAACGGCATATGCGGGCCGTCGATCCATCTGATCCTATGATCGGGCCAAGCCTGCCGCATTGCATCAGACGTGAAAATGCGATCACCAAAGCAGCCGATAACCCGATCAAACACCAAAGGATCGGCAGGTTTGCGCTTTGCAAGATGAAGCAACTCCTCACGAAGGGCTTCGATATCAGGGGTATCGGGTCTTTTTGCCCCTGCGCGGCGCGCAAAACGGGCAAGGTTTTGCACGCTGAGTTGCTCTGCCGTTTGATCGTAGAACCAAGGGCCAATCGTCTGACGCGGGCTTACCGTGCCGCAAACTGCGAGCATGGACCTTGGGCGCGCAGAGAATGTCTGTCGCGCCGCCACGGCGACACCCATAGACCGACATTCCCCAAGTAGCCTGCCGCTTGACTTCAAGATCGCCTGATTTTGCTCGCTGGGCAAGCGTTTTTCGCCCCGAGCGGTGTCTGTCGTCGCGCAAACGGCCGAAGTCGGGTGGATCAAGCCTCGAACCCGCAGCATTCTGGCCCGGCAGAGCCGCTTTTCCGCGCGGCAGACGGACCTGTCCTGCCGCTTTCGTTCAGCTTGGGCATGGATCGTGGTCATGCGCATGACGGAGGCGTTCGAAGACGGCGGATGGCGGCAAGGACGGCCCGCACCATCGGGCCGGTGACGGCGACCTCGGCCAACTGGAAGGTAATGGCGCGGGCGTGGCGGACGACGCGGGCGCCGATCTTGATCAGCTTGAGTTGCAGGCTGGTCAACGACCAGTCCGCCATGGCCTCGGGCAGTTCGATGCAGCGCAGGAAGGTTGCCAGGTTGTAGGCCAGCGCGTGCAGTTGCAGCCGCACCTCGTTGTGCCGGAACTTCCGGCATGACAGCCGCGTCCAGCGAAAGGCATATTTGCCTTCCTTGATGTGCTGCTCTGCGGTGCCGCGCTGGTTGTAGAACCTCACCACCCAGTCTGGCTCCATCGGCAGGTTGGTGACGATGAAGCCGACTTTGGGGAACAGCTCGCCCGGATGCCATTCGATCTTGGCGATGACGCGGCGCGGCTTGTCCCAGGACGCCGCCTGATACTCGAAGTCCTCGAAGAACCGTTTGACCTTGGTCAGCGAAGGCCGTCCCACGGGCCGTGTCAGCCGATGCGCGATCTTCTCGCGCAAGACGGCGTTGGCGGGCAGACGGATGGCGTAGAAGAACCTGGCTTCTTCCAGCCGCATATAGATCGCGGGGATCGCGTAGGCAGCGTCGGCCCGGAAGAAGCGTCCACCAAGGTCGCGGCCAGCATATCGGGCAATGACGGGATCAAGGACATCCCGCCAGCCATCGGCGCTGTGGACATTGCCGTTACGCAGGGCGCAGCGCTCCAGCATGCCAAACTGGTTGAACAAGAAGATGGGGTGATAGCAGGTGCAGTCGAAATGCCCGTTCCAGGCAGCACCTTCCTGATCGCCGTGGGTGGGGCTGACCGAGCTGTCCATGTCCAGCACGATGTATTTCAACCCGTTGCGGTCATGAAACCGGTCGATCCATTGGCCGTTCAGATCGGCCAGCGCCGCCCGGTTCGCGGCCAGAGCCAGCGTCTCGGTCTCGAACCGTCCCATCTGCGATGCCGAAGCAGCTTGCGCCTCGACGGCCCTGCCGCCAACGACCTGACGCATCACGGGATCGTGGGCCAAGCGGTCGGCATCGTTCACATCCTCGTATCCGGCCAGTCGTCCGAACACCGATTGCCGGAACAATCCGTCAAGCCGATGGAGCGTGTTCTTCCCGGTGCGGCTGTCTCGCAGCGCCTCCGACGCCAGATTGGACAGGCCGAGCACGTCATCAAGCTCGCGCATCACCAGCAGGCCACCGTCTGAACTGATCTGCGCACCACGGAACTCCAGACGCACACGGCGGTCGAAATCAACGCGATCTCCCCGCGCCAAGCCCGCACCCTCCAGGTGATCCATGAAACGCGCCCCTCGCAGCCGTCAACGCCATGATTTATATGCGAAATATCACGATTACGACAGCGAAATCAGCGACTTACTTGGAGAATGTGGGTCAACACCCTTGATGTTTGCGCAATGATATAATGCTGTAAAACCAACAGATGTGAGCTTTGCAGAATGTTTTAAAACTAACATCTGTTGATGAGGCTCATCTCGGTGCAGTGCCTCGCACAGGCAGGCGGGGCAGTTGCGAGATTGCCGCCAGCATGTCGGCTACAGGCGTGCCTTCACTGTAGCGTTCGGCGGTGATGCTGTCGCCCACATGGCCGAGAATGTCTTTGCGCGTGGCTTCTGCCACATTGGGCATACGGCCAAGCTGCGTGGTCACATAGTGGCGTAAGCTATGGAACACCTTGCCTTCGGGGTTGCCGTTAAGCTGATGCTTCACCAATTCGCGGAAGCGGTAGTCGATGGCATCACCAAAGCTCGTGCGCTCCGACTTGGTGCGTAGGTCGGGGAAGACGTCAGCCAGTTCGCCTTTTTTGGTTAGGCGTTGCTTCTGGACGTGATCGAGGAAGCCAAGCTCAATGATCTGCGGGTGGAGGGGGATATCTCGTTCCGACGAGAAGTTTTTAACCCTGCGGTTGGCGTTCGCTCTGATCCGCATACAGGGGATGCCGTCAATCTCTACAACATCCTGCACCATTAGGGCCGCGATTTCCTCGCGCCGCGCACCTGACAGGGCAGCAATGAGCGGCACCCAATAGATGCCGTTTTGATAAAAGCGCGTTCCCGCGGTGTGCCAGTCTTTGAGATTGCGGAAGCCATGCCAGATCGGATGCTGGAATACCTTTTGCACCTCGGCTGCTGTGAAGGCTGGTCGTTCGTCACGTTCGCGCACGGTCCGCCCCAGGCGCAGGCTTGTGACATCCAAATACAGGACGTTCGGCATGCCCTCTGAGCGGGCCTTGCGGATAAGCTGGCCCAAGAGGGCGAGGTTTTTGTTGATCGTGCTGTTGGAGAGCTTTTCCG
>JAEZHP010000020.1 GCA_023416515.1 Pseudomonadota bacterium
ATGTTGCGCAGGTCCAGTCGACGGTCCGCGCCGCCTAAAAAAGCGGCGCCGGCCACCAAGACCACCAGGAGTTTGTACGAATGAGCATCTTTTCGAGAGCCCGCGACATCATCGCCGCCAACGTCACCGATCTCATCGATCGTGCCGACGACCCGGCGAAGACGATCCGGGTGATCATCATGGAGATGGAAGAGACGCTCGTCGAAGTCCGCGCAGCTGCCGCGCGCTCCATTGCCGACAGCAAGGAGAAGCAGCGCCAGGTCGCGGTGATCGAGAATCTGCAGGCGAGCTGGACCGACCGAGCCGAGCTGGCGCTGGAAAAGAGCCGCGAGGACCTCGCCCGCGCCGCCCTGGTCGAGAAGGAGAAGCTCGCCGGAATGGCCGACGAGCTTCGCGAGGAGATGGCGGGCATCACCGCCACTCTGAAGGCGTCGGAGATGGACATCGCCAAGCTGGAAGCCAAGCTCCGCGAGGCGCGCAACCGCCAGGCGGCGATCGCATCCCGCATGGAGAGCGCCCAGCACCGCGTCCGGATGCGGGAAATGTATGCGGGGCAGCGTACCGAGGCGGCTTTCGCCAGCTTCGACCTGCTCGAGCGCCAGGTGGATTTCGCGGAAGGTCAGGCCGAGGCGCTCGCGCTCGCCGCTCCGCGCAGCCTGGAGGAAGAGATTGCCGAACTGCGCGTCGCCGAACGGGTCGACGCGGAGCTCGAGGCGATGAAGGCGGCGCGCAAGGCCGCCTGACCGAAACAAAAGGGATCAAGAGGGAGCAATGGAAATGTCTCGCGGGAAATTCAGGCTGAACCGGCACGACGGCAAGATCATGGGTGTGTGCGCGGGCCTGTCGGACCATTTCGATATCGACGTGACGCTGGTTCGAGTCGCCATGGTGCTGGCGCTTCTGCTGACCTTCCCGGCCGCGGGGGTGGCCTATCTGGTCATGGGCCTCGTCGCCGACAGCGGCCGCTCGTCAAATCGCTTCGAGACCGAAGGCCACGCGCCGCGGCTCAGCGCACGCTCGGTCGAGGAAACCCGCGCCAGGATGCGCGACCTCGATGCCCGCATGCAGGCGATCGAGACCTACGCGACCAGTTCCAATGTGACGCTGGCCAAAGAGATTGACGAGCTGCGCTGAAGACGCGGCCGCAAGCAGGGAGGTGAGACAATGATCGAGAGCATGACGCCGACGATCTTCATGGCGGGGTTCGGCTTCGGAGCGATCGCGGCCACTTTGATGGTGACGCTTCGAATGTGGCAGGGCTGGCTCGACCTCAAGCGCGCCGAGCTCGACCGCCGGGCGCCGCCCCAGGGCGAGGATCGGATTGAGATCGCGGAGCTTCGCGCACGGGTGAAGCAGTTGGAGGCCATCGCCGCCTGCGTCGACCTCTAGTCGCTCGGGATTTCAGCTTGAGGATGGAGCCGAACGCCCCCCGGCTCCATCCTCATCTTTTTACGGGATTCGCGTGCGCGTCGTGGTGCCGTCCGCCATGATCCGCCAGACATCGCCGAAATCGGGATGGGTGAGCGGGGCGGGGCGCGTGCCGCCGAGCCCGGCGACGATATCCGGCACCGTGTTGCTGTGTCCGACGATCAGCACCGGCCACGGTCCCTGGCGGGCCCGCGCGATCAGTGCAGGCGTATCGGCCGGATCGTAAACGACCGGGGTAAGGCGATAGAGCGCAGCGATCGGAGCCGCGGTCTGGCGAGTACGCTTATAGTCGCTGACATAGATGATCGCGGGCGGGGGCATCATGGTCACCAGTTGCTCCGCCGCTGCCCGGCCCTCCGGAAGCAGGTCGGGGTCGCGCTGGCCTTCCGGGGTGTGGAGGTGGCGCACCACATAATAAACCGGATCCGAAGAAGCCGGTGCGGCTGCGGTAATGCACCCGGTCAGGGCCAGTAAAAGCGACATCAGCAACAGGCGCATCGGCATCACTCCTTCGCCCTCCTTGTCGGTGCGCGGGAGCGGCCGCGTCAAGCGTCCCCGGGGCGGACGCGATGGGGGTGCAACCTCCGGAAAAATCGATTAGGGCCGCCCCGAACATTCGAAGCAACAGGGATGAGGATGTCGAACGATTCCGAGCGCCCCAACCGGCCGGCGCTCTCCCTTCACGTTCCCGAGCCGGAAGCCAGGCCGGGCGACGAGCCCGACTTCAGCTGGGTAAAGGTGCCCGCCGCCGGAAGCGCGCGTCGGCCCGACGTCGCCGCTCCGGCGCAGGAGACTCACGAGCTGTGCTACTCGCTGGTGCGGGTGCTCGACGAGGACGGCCGCGCGGTCGGCCCTTGGGACCCGCGCCTGTCGCCGGACGTGCTCCGCAAGATGTACCGCGACATGAGCGTCGTCCGCCGCTTCGACGACCGCATGTTCCGCGCCCAGCGCAAGGGCGAGACCAGTTTCTACATGAAGTCGACGGGCGAGGAGGCGATCGCGGTCGCCGCCGCCCATGCGCTCGATTTCGACGACATCTGCTTCCCCACCTATCGCCAGCAGGGGCTTCTCGTCGCGCGCGGCTATCCGCTCGTCGACATGATGAACCAGATCTACTCCAACAAGGGCGACAAGCTGCTCGGCCGCCAGCTTCCGATCATGTATTCCGACCGCAAGCACGGCTTCTTCTCGATCTCCGGCAACCTCGCGACCCAGGTGCCGCAGGCGGTCGGCTGGGCGATGGCGAGCGCGATCAAGGGCGACAGCCGGATCGCCGCCGCCTGGATCGGCGACGGCTCGACCGCGGAAGGCGACTTCCACGCCGCCTGCACCTTCGCCGGAGTCTATCGCGCGCCGGTCGTGATCAACGTGGTCAACAACCAGTGGGCGATCTCGAGCTTCTCAGGGATCGCCGGCGGCCAGCTCACCACCTTCGCGGCACGCGCGATCGGCTACGGGATTCCGGGCCTCCGGGTCGACGGCAACGATCCGCTCGCTGTCTATGCCGCGACCCAGTGGGCGGCGGACCGCGCACGCCACAATCTCGGGCCGACGCTGATCGAGATGTTCACCTACCGCAAGGAGGGCCATTCGACCTCGGACGACCCGACCGGCTACAGGCCCAAGGAAGCCGGCTCTAAATGGCCGCTCGGCGACCCGATCGACCGGCTTCGCAAGCATCTCGTCGCGCTCGGCGAATGGGACGATTCCCGCCAGGCCGAGATGGACGAGGCGATCGACGGCGAGGTTCTCGCGGCCCAGAAGGAAGCGCGCCAGCAGGGCGTGCTTCGCGCGGCGACGATCGATTTCCCGCAGGACGTGCGCACCATGTTCGACGACGTTTATGCCGAGCTGCCGTGGCACCTGAGGGAGCAGCGGGCGGAGATGGTCGCGGAGCTCGACACGAAGCTCGGAAAGGGTGGCCGCTGATGACCATCCGCAACATGATCGAAGCGCTGAACGACGCCCACCACGTCATGATGGAGCGCGACCACAATGTCGTCGTGATGGGCGAGGACGCGGGCTATTTCGGCGGCGTGTTCCGGGTCACCGGCGGCCTCCAGAAGAAGTTCGGCAAGCAGCGCGTCTTCGACACGCCGATCAGCGAGAATGGCATCATGGCGACCGCGATCGGAATGGCGACTTACGGCCTTCGCCCGGTCGCCGAGATCCAGTTCGCCGACTACATCTATCCGGGCTTCGACCAGATCGTCTCGGAAGCGGCCAAGATCCGTTACCGCACCGCCGGCGAATGGTTCGTTCCGATGGTCATCCGTTCGCCCTATGGCGGCGGCATCTTCGGCGGCCAGACCCACAGCCAGTCGCCGGAAGCGCTGTTCGCTCACGTCGCCGGCCTCAAGGTCGTGATCCCGTCCAACCCGCACGATGCGAAGGGGCTTCTGATCGCAGCGATCGAGGATGACGATCCGGTCGTCTTCTTCGAGCCCAAGCGAATCTATAACGGCCCGTTCGACGGCTTCTTCGACCGCCCGGTGACGCCCTGGTCCAAGCATCCCGACGCCGAGGTTCCCGACGGCCACTACACCGTTCCGATCGGCAAGGCGCGGGTCGTCAGGGAAGGGCCCGAGCTCACCATCCTCGCTTACGGCACCATGGTCCATGTCGCGCTCGCGGCGGCCGAGGCCGCGGGAGTGGATGCCGAGGTCATCGACCTTCGAACCATCGTTCCGGTGGATATCGAGACGATCGAGGAATCGGTGAAGAAGACCGGCCGCTGCGTCGTCGTTCACGAGGCGACGCGCACCAGCGGCTTCGGCGCCGAGCTTGCCGCTCTCGTGCAGGAGCGCTGCTTCTATCACCTGGAGGCCCCGGTGGTCCGCGCGACCGGCTGGGACACGCCTTATCCGCACAGCCTCGAATGGGCCTATTTCCCCGGCCCGGTTCGGCTCGGCAAAGCATTCAAGAAAGCTCTGGAGGACTGACCGCAACATGGCGCGCTTCGAATTCAGGCTGCCCGACATCGGCGAAGGCATTGCCGAGGCCGAGATCGTCGCATGGCACGTCGCCGTGGGTGACGAGGTCAAGGAAGACCAGCAGCTCGCGGACATGATGACCGACAAGGCGACGGTGGAGCTCGAGAGCCCCGTCTCCGGCCGGGTCGTCCAGCTTGCCGGCGAGGTCGGTGACCAGATTCCGATCGGCTCGCCCCTCGTCGTGCTCGAGACCGC
>JAEZHP010000069.1 GCA_023416515.1 Pseudomonadota bacterium
GCTCCGGCCCCTGCCGCCGCGCCCGCTGCTCCGCTCGAGACCGACATCCCGCACGAGGCCGTCAAGCTCTCCAACATGCGCAAGACGATCGCCCGCCGCCTCACCGAGGCCAAGCAGACGATCCCGCACATCTACCTCACCGTCGACATCCGCCTCGACGCTCTGCTCAAGCTGCGCGGCGAGTTGAACGCCGGCCTGTCGGGCCGCGGCGTCAAGCTCAGCGTCAACGACATGCTGATCAAGGCGCTCGCCGTGTCGCTGCTCGAGGTTCCGGAGTGCAACGTCAGCTTCACCCCTGACCAGCTGATCACCTACAGCCGCGCCGACATCTCCGTCGCGGTGTCGATCCCCGGCGGCCTGATCACTCCGATCATCGCCGACGCCGGCAACAAGAGCCTCAGCGCGATCTCCAGGGAGATGATCGAGCTCGCCGGCCGCGCCAAGGAAGGCAAGCTCCAGCCCCACGAATATCAGGGCGGCACCGCGTCCATCTCCAACATGGGCATGTTCGGAATCAAGGCGTTCGACGCCGTCATCAACCCGCCCCAGGCGATGATCATGGCGATCGGTGCCGGCGAGAAGCGCCCCTACGTGATCGACGACTCGCTCCAGATCGCCACGATCATGTCGGCCACCGGCAGCTTCGACCACCGCGCCATCGACGGCGCCGACGGCGCCCGCCTGATGAAGGTCTTCAAGGAACTGGTCGAAAGCCCGCTCGGGATGATCGCGTGATGAGCCCCTCTCCCCCGACCCCTCTCTCGCGGAGGGGAAAGGGGAGTGAAGGGCGCGCACGAATAGCCCCTCTCCCCTTGCGGGAGAGGGGTTGGGGAGAGGGCAAGTGAGCCATCCGACGAGCAAGGAGCTTCGCGACCGCGCCAAGGCGATGCGCAGCGCCCCGACCGAAGCCGAACACCGCCTCTGGCAGATCCTGCGGGCCAAACGTCTCGCCGGCTACAAATTCAGGCGCCAGATGCCGCTCGACCATTACATCGTCGACTTCGTCTGCCTCGCCCATCGCCTGGTGATCGAGGCCGACGGCGGCCAGCATTCGCAAGAGTCGGATGCCTGCCGCGACGCTTACATCCGCTCCCAGGACTTTCGAATCCTGCGTTTCTGGAACGACGAGATTTTCACCAATGAGGATGGCGTGACGACCGCCATTCTCAATGCCCTCTCAACCCCTCTCCCTCCCACCGCTGCGCGGCGGGCCCCTCCCTCTCCCGCAAGGGGAGAGGGGCTTAATGGAGCACTTCATGCCTGACCAATATGACCTCATCGTGCTCGGCTCTGGGCCTGGCGGCTATGTCGCGGCGATCCGGGCGAGCCAGCTTGGCCTCAAGACCGCGATCGTGGAGCGCGAGCTGCTCGGCGGCATCTGCCTCAACTGGGGCTGCATCCCGACCAAGGCGCTTCTGCGCTCGGCCGAGATCTACCATTATATGCAGCACGCTTCCGCCTACGGCCTCGCCGCTCAGGCGATCAGCGCCGACCTCGACGCGGTCGTGAAGCGCAGCCGCGGAGTCGCCAAGCAGCTCAATCAGGGCGTCACGCACCTGATGAAGAAGAACAAGATCGCCGTGCACATGGGCGAGGGCAAGCTGACCGGCAAAGGCAAGCTCAGCGTCACCGACAAGGACGGCAAGACCAGCGAGCTTTCCGCCAAGCACATCATCGTCGCGACCGGCGCCCGCGCCCGCGATCTTCCGTTCGCTAAGGCCGACGGCAAGCGCATCTGGACCTATCGCCACGCGATGACCCCGCCCGAAATGCCGGGCAAATTGCTGGTCATCGGCTCCGGCGCGATCGGCATCGAGTTCGCCAGCTTCTACAACGACATGGGCGCCGAAGTGACGGTGGTCGAGATGCTCGACCGGATCGTGCCGGTGGAGGACGCCGACGTCTCAGCCTTCCTCGAAAAGGCGCTGAAGAAGCAGGGCATGACGATCATGACCGGCGCCGGAGTCGAGAAGATCGAGGCGGGCGCGTCGGGCGTCAAAGCGAGCATCAAGGGCAAGGACGGCAAGGTCGTCACCGGCGACTTCAGCCACGTGATCGTCGCCATCGGCATCGTACCCAACACCGAGAATGTCGGCCTGGAGACGCTCGGAGTCGCCACCGACCGCGGCTTCATCCAGATCGATCCCTATGGCCGCACCAATGTCGACGGCATCTGGGCGATCGGCGACTGCGCGCCGGGGCCGTGGCTCGCGCACAAGGCCAGCCACGAGGGCGTCACCGCCGCCGAGGCGATCGCCCAGGCGCTCGGCAACAAGGACGTCCATCCGCACGCCCTCGACAAGACCAACATCCCGGGCTGCACCTATTGCCATCCGCAGATCGCGTCGGTCGGCCTGACCGAGGCCAAGGCCAAGGAAGCGGGCCACGAGGTCAAGGTCGGAACCTTCCCCTTCATCGGCAACGGCAAGGCGATCGCGCTCGGCGAGGCGGAGGGCTTCGTCAAGACGGTGTTCGACGCCAAGACCGGCGAATTGCTCGGCGCCCACATGATCGGCGCCGAGGTCACCGAGCTGATCCAGGGCTATACGGTCGGCAAGCAGGCGGAGCTGGTCGAGACGGACTTCATGAACACCGTCTTCCCGCACCCGACCCTGTCCGAGATGATGCACGAGAGCGTCCTCGCGGCTTATGGGCGGCCACTGCACATTTGACGGCAGCGGCCGGGCTTCGGCTCTGAGGTAGCCCGCCGCCTTCGCTCTTACTGCCCCGGGAACGGGATTGGCGGGCCTACCGGCGCTTGCGGCTGGGGCAGGGGCTGCTGTCCCCTGCGGCCGAAGCTGTAGGTCAGCGCAAACTTCACTCGGGGCCCGTCCGAGAAATTCCGGCTCCTCGAGAGGACCGAGTTCGAGCGGGTGATCGTTTCGAACTCGGTTCCGAAAATGTCGTCGACGGTCAGGACCGACTGGAGGCGGTCGGTGATCGCGTGCGACCAGGTGGCCGAGGCCCGGAAGAAGGCGGCCCGCTCGACCAGGCCGTCGTCATAAGGCCCCGAGAAGGTGGTGCTCAGGGTGACCCGGTCGGCGCCGCGCCGGCCGTCGGTGCCGTCGCGATAGTCGATCACCGCCGTGGCCGAATAGGTGCTGCTTGCCACCGTTCCGAAGAAACCGAAACCGTCCCGCTCGATGCGCCTGTCGATCAGGTTGGCGTTCAAATTGTAGCTCCAGCCGCGGAGTGGGGAGCCCTGAACCGCCAGCGCGACTCCGCTGTCCTGCCGCTCGCCGACATTGATCGGCTGGGTCAACAGGACACCGTCCGGGGTGAGCGTCGCGAAGGTGGAGAACAGATCGTCGGTGATCCGGTGGAACACCGTCAGCGATATTGTCTGGCGCGCCACCTCGCCGCGCAGCCTGGCCTCGAACGCATCGGTCAGCTCGGGCCGCAAATTGGGGTTGCCGACGAACGCGCTGGTCGCATCCTGGAAGCGAAGCACAGGGCTCAGCTGTGGGATCTGCGGCCAGGCGATTCGCCGGGAATAGCTGAGATTGGCCGTCAGCCAGCTCGCGACCCGGCGCTCGTAACTCGCGCTTGGGAAGAGATGGAACTCGCTCCTGTCGGTGCCGAGGACAGGGTCGATCAGCTCATAGTCGCGATTCTCGCCCCTCAGGCCCGCGAGGACGGTCCCGCCGAGCAGAGGGAATTGAAGGCTTCCGTAAGCGGCCGTTTCGAAGATCGTTCCTTCGACCACCGCGACCGTCAGCGGCAGAGTTCCGCCGAACGGCAATTCCCCGCTCTGCTCGCTCCGGCTGTAGTCATACCCCTCATTGAGCGATCCGCCGACGAGAAGCCGCCAGCCTGTTCCGAGCGGCCGGACATAGTCGACCTTGAAGTTGCGGATGCGTGCGTCGGTATCGAGGCGCGACTGGAAAATCCGCCCGTTGAAGTCGGACGTCGATTGGCTGTTCGGGCTGAAGCTGAACTGCTGGATCGAGGCGGTGAGCAATTCCGCCGGACGCCGACCCTCCGCCCGATATTCGAGCGCGATATTGTTGCCGTTATAATCGAAGCGGTTGGTGGTCAGCTGGCTGATCGGGATCGCGGGCCCCGGGGTGATCAGCAGGTCCGAATCGATGTCGTTGCGCGCCTCGGCCGTGATCAGGCCGCCGGACAGGGTGATCGTCTTCTTGTCGCTCAGCCGGTAGGTGATCTGAGTGTTCGCATTGGCGAAGCGGAAGCGGCCCTCCACCTCCTGAGTCTCCAGCGTGTCGGGGATCGGGCTTGCCGGACTGAGGTTGATCCGCTCGCGGATCGCCTCGGTCTCGGTGCCGTTGCGGGTCACGCCCAGATTGCCGGTGATCGTCCAGTTGCCGCCGCTCCACGTCGGCGCGACCCGCGCTTCGTAGCTGCCGTAGCGGCCGACGCTCGCGGTCGCCGAGCCGCGCAGTCCGCCCCGGGCGTCGCGGCGCGTGATGATGTTGATGATCCCGCCGGTGCCCGAGGCCGAGAATTGGGCGCTGGGATTGGTCACCACCTCGATCCGGGCGATCTCGGAGCCCTGGAGGTCGCGAAGCACGTTGGGATTGGGTGACGGCCGCCCGTCGACGAGCACGGTCACTCCGGTCGTCCCGAGCAGCGCGACCGAGTTGTCGGGCTGAACCGTGACGGCCGGAATTCGGCCAAGGATGTCGAGCGCGTTCGAGGTCCGCGCCTGCGCGGTGTCGCGGACGAGATAGGTCTCGCGGTCGATCGAGATGCGCTGTTCCGATTGGGCGCGAACGACGATCACGTCTTCCGGCTGCGCCGCCTCCGCGGGAGGTGAAGAGGCTGGCGGCGGAGTTGGAGCCGGGGCCGGGACCGGAGCTGGAGCCGGAGCGGTCTGGGCATTCGCGACTGAGACGGGCGAAATCGCCGCGGCGGAGAGCAACAAGATACGGCGCAAATCACGACCCCCCAGCAAAAAGGTGCCGGGCAAGCTCGAAGAAGACGAAAGTCTCCCGCGTGCCGAACCCGGTTGGCGACCGATTGAATCTAAAAGGAGATCGCCCCTCCGTGTTAGGCCCCTAACACGGCAAGACAGCTTCGTCAAAGCCCTTCGAGGTTCGCTCGCTGCGGG
Source organism: Pseudomonadota bacterium (assembly GCA_023416515.1). Taxonomy (GTDB): domain Bacteria; phylum Pseudomonadota; class Alphaproteobacteria; order Sphingomonadales; family Sphingomonadaceae; genus Allosphingosinicella. Next base: position 5,072 of record JAEZHP010000069.1, read on the forward strand.
GTTCGCGCCGCCGCCGTCGCCTTCGTAATCGACTGTCATGTCCCGCCCTTCCGCATGTGCCCCCGCCGGAGAGGCGGTGTGAACAGCGCGGCCAAAGCGTCCGACGAGCGTGCAAGGCATGAGCAATTCCTGAGCATTGGCTGAAAAGCGCCGATCCAGGCCGAACGCGCGGCCGGGTCACCACAAAGGGCGGCAACGAGTTCCTCGCCGAAATCGTGACGAGGGTGGAACAAATAGCCCCGACCTTGGTTTGGGATGGGCTCTGATGTCACGCAGGGCTCGGGGCGCGCGGCATGCTGCGCGCCCCTATTTTCAACGACAGGGGTTCGTCGAATGAAGAGAATTGCGACTGTTGCGGGCCTCGCCTGCCTCGTCTCCCTCGCTGCCTGTAATCAGACTGCGAGCGAGAATAAGGCCGACAATGTCGAGGCGGCGGCGGAGAATCAGGCCGACATGCTGGACCAGCAGGCGGCCAACGCCTCGACCGACGCGGCCGAGGACAACATCGAGAACCGCGCCGACCAGGTTCGTCAGGACGGCGAGAACAAGGCTGAGGCGATCCGCGACGCGGGCGAGAACGCCGCCGAGAACAGCCACTAAGTCTGGTTACCCTTTGCGGGGCTGGGGGCGTCGGGCGACCGGCGCCCCTTTTGCATGGCGGCGACGGCCTGATTGCTCTTCTCCAGGCCGGCACGAGGCCTCTGGAGATGGCGAGGAAAGCCCGCCATACTCCCCGCTTCCGGCCGAGTCCGGGCCGGCAGCGAGGGGAGGGATCGCATGGCGGAGACGTATAAGGGCAGCTGCTTCTGCGGCGGTGTCGCTATCGAGGCGCGCGGCGCGCCGGAAGCGATGGGCTATTGCCACTGCGGTTCGTGCCGCTCCTATTCGGGGGCTCCGGTCACCGCCTTCACCTTGTGGAAGGCGGGCGACGTCGAGGTCACCCGCGGTGCCGACCGGCTCGCCAATTTCAACAAGACGGACTTCAGCGGCCGGCGTTACTGCGCGGACTGCGGCGGCCATGTCATGGTCGACCATCCCAGCCTGGGAATGATCGACGTCCACGCGGCGACCATTGCCGACCTGCCGTTCCAGCCGGCCGTCCACCTCCATTACCAGGAGACCGTGCTTCCGATGAAGGACGGCCTGCCCAAGTTCCGCGACTTCCCCGCCGACGTCGGCGGCTCCGGAGAGATGATGGCGGAATAGGCGCCTAGGCGGACAGCTCCGCGATCGTCACCATCCGAACCAGCTCGGACAGGCTCCCCGCGCCCATCTTGGTCATCACATTGGCGCGATAGACCTCGACGGTGCGGGGCGAGATGTCGAGCTCGTAGGCGATGACCTTGTTGGCCTGGCCCTCGACGAGGCCGTGGAGCACTTCGCGCTCGCGTTGGGAGAGGGTCGCCATCTTCGATTCCACCTCGGCTTTCTCCGCGTCGAGCTGGCTCCGGCCGCTGGCCCTGGCCAGGGCGGATCGGATCGCCCCGAGGATTGCGTCGTCGCTGAACGGCTTCTCGATGAAGTCGGCGACTCCCTGCTTCATCGCCTCGATCGCCATCGGAACGTCGGCATGGCCGGTGATGACGATGACGGGGTGGGCGACGCCCTGCGCCTTCAGCCGCTCGATGAGCTGGAGCCCGCTCATCTCGGGCATCCGAACATCCGTGACGATGCAGCCCGGCTCGATCCCCGGCACGGCCTTCAGGAACTCGGTCGCCGCGGCATAGGTGCGAACCGCCATTCCGGCGCAGTCGATCAGGAATTCGAGCGAGTGGCGCGCCGAATCGTCGTCGTCGATCACATGGATCACCGGCTCACTCGCCATCGAACAATTCCTCCTTGCCGACCTTCTGCAGCGTGAAGTTGAACAATGCGCCGCCGCCCGGATTGGCCTCGGCCCAGATGCGTCCGCCATGCGCCTCGACGATGGTTCGGGAGATCGACAGGCCGACCCCCATGCCGGTGCGCTTGGTGGTGATGAACGGCTGGAACAGCTGGTCGGCGACGTCGGGGTCGATGCCGGGGCCGGTGTCGGCGACGCTGACCCTAACCATGTCGTCCTCGGCCGGAGCGATTGCCACGGTGAGGTCGCGGCGGCCGGTATCGCCCTCGGCCATCGAATCGACGGCGTTGCGGATGAGGTTGAGGGCGACCTGCTGGACCTGGACCTTGTCGGCGAGGACGAGGTCGATCTCCGGGCTGAAGTCGAAGCGCACTCGAATTCCATGCTCCTTGGCCCCGACCAGTGCGAGCGCGCTTGCTTCCTCGATGAGCTTGGGAAGGCTCTCGATCCGCCGTTCGGTTTCGCCGCGGGCGACGAAATCGCGAAGCCGTCGGATGATCTGGCCTGCTCGAAGCGCCTCGTTGGCGGCGCGGTCGACGGCGTCCCCGACCTTCTCGGTCGGCACCTCGTCGCGGGCGAGAAGCATCTTGCTGCCCTTGAGGTAGTTGGCGATCGCCGACAGCGGCTGGTTGAGCTCATGGGCGAGCGCCGACGCCATCTCGCCGAGCGCGGTTAGGCGCGACACCCGGACGAGCTCGGTCTGAAGCTCCTGGAGCCTGGTCTCGGTCTGCTGGCGCTCGGTGAGGTCGCGGATGAACCCCGTGAAGAAGCGGCCCTCGCTGAGCCCCATCTCGCCGACCGCGAGCTCCATCGGAAAGGTCGAGCCGTCCTTGCGCTCGCCGACCACGACCCGGCCGATTCCGATGATCCGCCGCTCGCCGGTGCGGTGGTAGCGCTCGAGATAGCCGTCATGAGCCTCGCGGTAGGGCGACGGCATCAGCATGCTGACGTTGCGGCCCCGGACCTCCTCGGCGCTCCATCCGAACAGGCGCTCCGCGGCGTGGCTGAAATTGTTGATCAGCCCCGCCTCGTCGATCACGATCATTGCGTCGGGCACCGTCTCGAGGATCGAGCGAAGATGGTCCTCGCGTGCGATCAGGTCGCGGTTGATCGCCTCCGCCCTTCGTCTCGCGCGCTGGAACCACTCGCCGCCGACGGTGACCGCGAGCCCGACCAGCACGAACACGCCCGCTCCGACCAGATTGCCGACGCCGACCGGTCCGGAGAGCGAGTCGGCGGCGAGCCCGGCCGCCGCCCCGACCAGGGTCGCGAACACGCCCGGCCACAAGCCTGCGAGGGCGGCGGCGAGCACCACCGCGGGCACGAAGAAGATGAAGGTCGCGCGCTGGCCGAGGATGGGATCGAGGCCCCATCGCGCCGCGAAGCCGGCGGCGACCGCCACTGCCGCCAGCGCGCACGCCGCGGCCGGGCCGACCGACCGGTCCGCCACGCGCATTCGCATTCGCTGGGCCGACAGCCGCTCCATCACGTCCTTCTAGGCGACGGCGGCACGGCGGCGCGCCTCCGCGATTCTACTTAGGGGCAAGACCCGAATTTCGGCGCCTCGGCCCCGCCAATAGAAGGAGCCGCACAACGACAGATCAACCAAGCCTTTGTTTCGAAGGGAAACGCCAGTGACCGCTCCGTTCATCGACCTCTCCGTCCATCACCAGCCCAAGGGCGTTTCCGATCGAATCGCCTATGGCTTCACCAAGCTTCTGCGCTGGACCGCCGACACCTTCTTCGCCGAGCGCTACGGCCACCGCGCCGTCGTCCTGGAGACCGTCGCCGCGGTGCCCGGAATGGTCGGCGCGACCATCAACCACCTCAAGTGCCTGCGCCGCATGTGCCATGACCAGGGCTGGATCAAGACGCTCATGGACGAAGCCGAGAACGAGCGCATGCACCTGATGACCTTCATCGAGATCTCCAAGCCGACCCTGTTCGAGCGTGCGGTGATCATCGGCGTGCAGTGGGTGTTCTACTGCTTCTTCTTCCTTCTCTACCTGGTCAGCTCGAAGACCGCCCACCGGGTGGTCGGCTATTTCGAGGAGGAAGCGGTGATCAGCTACACCCATTATCTCGCCGAGATCGACGAGGGCCGGTCGGAGAACGTGCCGGCGCCGCAGATCGCCAAGGACTATTGGAACCTGCCGGAGGGCGCGACCCTTCGCGACGTGGTCCTCGTGGTCCGCGCCGACGAGGCCCACCACCGCGACGTCAACCACAGCTTCGCCAACGAGATCGCCGGGCTTCCGCAGGGCGCGATCGCTCCCTGCCCGCCGCACAGCGAACTCCAGCCGAACTGGAAGCAGGCCGCCTGAACCGGCGAACCGGGGCGGCGGGGCGACCCGCCGCCTCCCCCTTCTCATCGAGACCGAAGTGACCGACCAGCCCCGAATTCTCCTCGTCGAACGCGATCCCGCGCTGCGCGCCGCTCTCAAATTCTCGCTCGAGCTCGAAGGGTTCGCTGTCGAGGATCACGAGAGCGGCGCCGGCATAAGCGCTCCTTCGGCCGACTGCGTGGTTCTCGACAACCGGATGGACGAGGGCAACGGCCTCGACCTCCTCGCCGCTCTCGAGGAAAAGGGGCTGTCGTCGCCGGCGATCATCTTGGCGAGCAACCCGACGCGCGCCATGTCCAGGGCGGTCGCCGCCGCGGGAGCGCGGCTAGTCGAGAAGCCTTTGCTGTGCGACGGTCTCGTCGCCGCGATCCGGTCCATCATCGCGCCCGACCGCGCGGCAATCCGAGGGTAAGAGACCACGCCATGGCTTTGCCGATCACCGAACAGTCCCTGAAGCTTCTCGTCGACACCTTCTACGCTCGGGTTCGCGAGGACGATCTCATCGGCCCCGTATTCAACGGCGCGATCGAGGATTGGCCGGACCATCTCGATCGGCTTCAGGCCTTCTGGTCCTCGGTCATGCTGACGACCGGCCGCTACAAGGGCCGGCCGCTGCCCGCCCACATCAAGCATGGCAATGCGATCGACCCGGCCAGCTTCCAACGCTGGCTCGGCCTGTGGCGCGAGACCACGAACGAGCTCCTCGACTCCGAGAGCGCCGCCGCGATGCAGGAGAAAGCGGAGCGAATCGCCGAGAGCCTGATGCTCGGAATCCAGTTCCACCGAGGCGAAGGCGGCGCCTTCCTCGGCGGCGCCAGACGCGCCGGCTAGCCCCCCGTTCGCGGCACCGACGCCATTCGGCGGGCGAACCGCCGCCGCATTTGCGCCGCATCCCGCCCCTAAGTGCTTGTTGTCCCTCACAGTCTACATCTGTTGATATGGAAGGGCCGGGTGCCTGGCTCTGCCGCGGGGCGCGTGATCGAGAGCGGTTGGGAGTTTGGAATGCGTAAGTTTGCCGTGACCGCGGCCGCCGCGGTTGCCTTGCTCGGCCTGGCCGGAGCGGAAGCGTCAGCCCAGTCCAGCGACACTCGCCAGCTGACCGGCGTGTGGCGCAATCCCAAGAACACCGTCCATGTCCGGATCCAGCCGTGCGGCGCCAATGTCTGCGGAACCGTCGCCTGGGCCAGCCCGCAGGCTATCAGCGCGGCCCGCGAGGCGGGCACCGCCAACCTTCTCGGAACCCAGCTGTTCCGCGAGTTCCGCCACGAGAGCGAGGGCTATTGGGGCGGCCGGGTGTTCGTTCCCGACATGGGCCGCACCTTCTCCGGCACGCTTCGCCTGTCCGGGCCCAATTCGGTCGTCGCCCGCGGCTGCCTGATCGGCCGCTTCCTGTGCAAGTCGCAGACCTGGGTGCGGGTGGGCTGAGCCCCCAGCCGTCACCCCGGACTTGATCCGGGACCCACCTTTCCTTCTACCCGATGCCCTCGCTAAGAAGGGGGATGCCGGCTCGACTCCGGCATGACGAGAGGGGGGACGGGTCCTTGAGCAAGTTCATTCGCGCCGCAGCGGCGCTTCTTTTTCTCTTCCTTCCGCTCACCGCCCGCGCCGAGACCGTGGTGGTCACCGCGGACCGGATGCTCGACGTCCTCACCGGCCGCTATGTTCAGGAGCCGGTGATCGTCGTCACCGACGGGCGGGTCGTCAGCGTCGTCGGCCCCAACGGCGGCCGGCCGAACATCCCCGCCGGCGCGCGCCGCATCGATCTTCCCGGAATGACCCTTCTCCCCGGCCTGATCGACATGCACGTCCACCTCGATTCGAGCCCCTATTACGGGCCCTACGAGGCGCTTCAGTTCACCGACCTGTTCGAGACGGTGATCGGGGTGCGCAACGCCCAGGACATGCTCGAGGCCGGCTTCACCACCGTTCGCAACGTCGGCTCCGACAATTACAGCGACGTCGCCTATATGCAGGCGATCGACGAGGGCCGGATCCCGGGCCCGCGCATCGTTCCCGCCGCCTATGCGCTCGGAGCGACCGGCGGCCATTGCGACGAGACCTATCTGCCGCCGCGATTCAACGCGACCAATCCGGGCATCGGCAACGGGCCCCAGGAACTCCGCAACCGGGTCCGCGAGCAACGCCGCAACGGCGCGCAAGTGATCAAGGTGTGCGCCACAGGCGGCGTGTTCTCGCGCAACACCGAGCCCGGCCAGCAGCAGCTTTCCGAGGAGGAGCTCCGAGCGATCGCCGACGAGGCCCACCAATGGGGCCTTCGGGTCGCCGCCCACGCCCATGGCGCCGCCGGGATCAAGGCCGCCATCCGCGCCGGAATCGACACGATCGAGCATGCCAGCCTGGTCGACGCCGAGGGAATCCGCCTCGCCCGCGAGCATGGCACCTGGTTCATCATGGACATCTTCAACACCGACTTCACCCAGGCCCACGGCGCCGAATATGGGGTCGGCGAGGACAACCTTCGCAAGGACCGCGAGATCGCCCAGATCCAGCGCGACAATTTTCGCGCAGCCCACCGCGCCGGAGTGCGGATGGCGTTCGGCTCCGACGCCGGGGTGATGCCGCACGGCACTGCCGCCGGCCAGTTCCGCTACATGGTCGAATATGGAATGACCCCGCTCGAGGCGATCCAGGCGGCGACCCGCAACGCCGCCGAGGCGCTTGGCCGGACGAACGACGTCGGCGCCATCGCTGTCGGCCGCTTCGGCGACATGATCGCGGTCCCCGGCGACCCGCTCGCCAATGTGCGGATTCTCGAATCCGTCCCGATCGTGATCAAGGGCGGCGCTCTCGTCAGCGACCGGCGTGACGCGGCCGCGGCGGCGCGGTAAGGGCGGCGCCATGACCAACCGCATCCTGTTCGCAGCGCTCGGCGCTCTCGCTCTGGCCGCCTGCGGCGACGCGCAGACCAACATCAGCAATGCCGCCGCCGCCAATCCGGACGAGACCGGCGACCTCAACAGCGCGATCAGCGGCGACGAACTCTCGCCGATCCCCGAGGCGGAGGACGATTCGGCGGCCAATCTGAGCGACTCCAATCTCGCCGCGCCGCCGCCCCCCGTGCCCGGGGCGCAGAACAGCAATTGACGCGCCGGAACCCTTCCGCTCGGCGCGGCATTGACCGACCGACGAACCGAGGAGCGGACCAATGAAGGGCTATGTCGACGACATCCAGGCGCGAACGCTTGAGAATGAGGATTTCCGGCGGGTTCTCTACACCGGCAAGAACATGCAGCTGGTGCTGATGACCCTGCCGCCGGGCTGCGACATCGGCGAGGAGGTCCATGAGGACCGCGACCAGTTCTTCCGTATCGAGGAAGGCTCGGGCACGATCATGATCGACGGCAAGGCCAACAAGGTCGAGGACGATTTCGCGGTGATCGTTCCCGCCGGCGCCCGCCACAACGTCATCAACGACGGCGGCTCGCCGCTGAAGCTCTACACCCTCTACGCCCCGCCCGAGCATCGCGACGGGGTCGTCCACAAGACCAAGGAACAGGCCGAGCGCGACCACGACAACGACGAGTGGAACGGCGAAACCACCGAGTAGGGCAGGGCGCCACATTCCCGCTCGTCCTGAGCGAAGTCGAAGGGCGTCCGACCCGAACTCCGTGCAAGCGCCCTTCGACTTCGCTCAGGACGAGCGGGGTTTAGGCTGTCCGGCGATCCAGCGACTGCCCGAGCTTCACCGCGAGAACGATCAGCGGCGGCACCGCGACCGCCGACAGCACCACCTTGGCGAGCATCTGGCCGACGATCAGGTCGCCGATCGGGAACACGCCGTAGAAGGCGATGGTGATGAAGATGAGCGTGTCGACGATCTGGCTGAGAACGCCGGCAATCCCGGCGCGCAGCCACAGCAGCTTGCCGCCCTCGCGCTTGAGCTTGCTGAAGATGGTGACGTTGAGGAGGGTCGACAGGCCGTAGGCGATGATCCCGCCCACCCAGATCCGCGGCGTTCCGGTCATCATCGTCTCGAACGCGCCGAGATATTGCGGGTCCATCTTGTCCGACGCGGGGATGGCGAGGACCAGAATGGTCAGCGCAAGCGATGCGAGCAGCGGAATGAAGCCGAGCAGCACCAGCCGGTTGGCGGTCGCCCGCCCGTGAAGCTCGGCGACCGTGCTCGATACCACGACGAGCAGGAGGAAGGCGAAGATCCCGGCCTCGACCGCGAGCGGCCCCAGCGCGACCTGCTTGTTGCCGAGAACGCCGGCGATGCACACCATCCCGCCATAGAAGACGGAGAAGGCGAACAGGGAGCGGGAGATGCCCGGCGCTGCGCCGGCGGTGGTTTCGGTTTCCATCGCCTTTGACTAGGGGCAGAATGGCGCGCTCGGCAAGGGCTTGCGCAGTTACGAAGCCCGCGCCAATCTCCGCGCAATTCCCGCGCAGCCGCGCTTGTTCCAGCCAGGAAGGCTCCTACCCTGAGCACGCATCCGTTGATCGGCATTGCCGGCATCCTCGCCATTCTCGCCATCGCCTTCCTGCTCTCAAGCAACCGCCGAGCCATCCGGCCGCGGGTGGTCGCGGCCGCTTTCGCGCTCCAGGCCGGGATCGCGGTGCTGGTTCTCTATACGAGCTGGGGCAGGGCAGCGATCGAGGGCATGTCGCGCGGCGTGTCCAACCTGCTGGGCTATGCCGGCAAGGGGACCGAGTTCCTGTTCGGCGACCTCGCCCGCAACGGCTGCCTGATCGGCGTTCCCGACGGCGGAGTGCGTCCCATCCCGGCGGCCGACGTCGCGGCCGCAGCCGACTTCGCCTGCACCAACCCCGCCCATGCCTTCGCCATCGCGGCGCTGCCCGTCATCATCTTCTTCGCCTCGCTGGTCGCGATCCTCTATTATCTCGGCATCATGCAGCGAATCGTCCGCTGGATCGGCGGAGCGATCGGCTGGGTGACCGGCATCGGCCGGGTCGAGGCCTTGGGTTCGGCCGCCAACATCTTCGTCGGGCAGAGCGAGTCGCCGCTTGTCGTCCGTCCCTACCTCTCGGCGCTGACCCCGCCGCAGCTGTTCACCCTGATGACGGTCGGAATGGCCGGAGTCGCCGGCACCATCCTCGCCGCCTATGCGAGCCTGCTCGGACCGGCCGCACTGCCCTATCTCCTCGCCGCCGCCTTCATGTCGGCTCCGGGCGGAATCCTGATGGCCAAGATCATGATGCCCGACGTTCCGCCCAGGCAGGAGGAGCTTCCGCTCGCCGGCACCGAAGGCGCCGCTGCCGAGGGCGACGTCGCCGAGGAGAAGGTCGAGCTCGCCGAGACCTTCGAGGAGGGCGAACGGCCCGCCAACGTCATCATGGCCGCGGCCCAGGGCGCCCAGGTCGGAGTCCGCCTCGCGGTGATGGTCGGAGCGATGGTTCTCGCCTTCGTCGCGCTCGTCGCTCTCGCCAACGGCCTGCTCGGCGGGATCGGCGGCTGGTTCGGCTATCCCGAATTGAGCTTCCAGCAGATCGTCGGCACCATCTTCCGGCCGATCATGTTCCTGATCGGGATTCCGTGGAACGAGGCGGGCGCCGCCGGCGGCCTGTTCGGCACCAAGGTCGTGCTCAACGAGTTCGTCGCCTTCATCGACCTCGGCAGCCTTCAGCCGGGCCAGATCAGCGACCGAAGCCGCGCCATCGTCACCTTCGCGCTTTGCGGCTTCGCCAATTTCAGCTCGATCGCCATCCAGCTCGCGGTGACCGGAAGCCTCGCCCCCAACCAGCGCCCGGTCATCGCCAGGCTCGGCATCAAGGCCCTCATCGCCGGCAGCCTCGCCAACCTGATGAGCGCCGCGCTGGCTGGACTGCTGCTGCCGGCCTAGTGCTGACCCCGATCGTCCGCTTCCGACCCATTGCGGACGTTCGCGACCAGTGCGAGTTCACCTCATGCCTAAGGTCTTTGTCCTCGCCGCCATGCTGCTCCTGGGTTGCACCGTCTCACCTCCAACGGACGGCTACAGCGCTCATCCGGCACGGTCGGTGGATGGCCGCTGTTCCAGCGAGAGCAAGGAACGGATTGTCAGATCGTTGCCGCAGATTTCTGCGACGCACGGGATGGAGATTGCGGGTGACGAAGAGGGAACGCGGATCGTGACACTCGCCGGAAGCCAAGCGAAAATCATCGTGTCATTCGGTGTCTTCAACCCCGACGACGTAATCCTTGGCGAGTATCCTGCGGCCGGCGCGACACAGGAGCGGGCACGCGCTTTCGACGCTATCGCCGCCGCCATTCGCGAGTGCGATCCAGCGCCCTGAGGAATGTCCGCTTTCCACCCGTTGCGGACGTTCGGCCCTGGCCCGGCCAGCTATCGTTGCTCGGTTCCGTAATCGATCCTGATCCGAACCCAGCTGCCCACCAACAGCTGTCCGCCGCGCCGGGGAGGCCGCACCTGAAACTCCCATGCGGCGGCGAGGATCGCGCGATTGATCTGTGACCCCGCCGGATATTCGTCGAGCGCGACGCAATCCTCCACGCGGTAGTTGGGCGCGGTGCGGCAGGCGATCAGTCCCCATCCCGGGCCGCGGGCACTCGACAGATAGCCGCGAAGGTCGCTGGGCCTCGGCTCGCGGTACCAGGCCGCCGCGTAAAGCGGCTCGCCATTGGGAGCCGTTCCGACCCGCTCCGTATCGCGAAACGCGGAAGAGCGGCGGGTGTCAGGCGGCCCGAAGATTTGTCCGCCTGAGGGAGCCGCCGGCGCCGCGCGCGGCGAAGGGGTCGAGGACGGCGGCAGTGCGGAGGGCGTCGGCGGGATGACAGGCGCCGTCGGCTCCTGGCTCGGTTGAGCAGTCTGCGCCGGCAGCGGTTCGGGGGATCGGCTGGGCTGCAGGTCTTGAGCCGGCGGCCGCGGCAACGGCCGACCATCCGCCCGCGGCGCGGGCTCGGCGCTGTTTGGCTCGGGCGACTCCTCGGAAACCGCGCTGGCCTCGAGGTCCGTCACGGTGACGACCTCCACCTTCGGCTTGGGGCTCTCGGCGCCGCTGAACGAGAGCAGGAGGATCAGCAGGAACGCTTCGATCAGCAGGGCCAGGCCGATGGCGCCCGCACGGCGTCCAGCCCCGGCGCGAAGCCGTTCTAGGAGGGGTGCGGCTTGAACGAGGCTCGGCTGGAACAACGCGTCTTCGTCGGGATGTCCGCGGGCCAGGCGCCCGGGCTATGCAGGCGGGAAATAAGGGGGCGCCCATCCTGTGACAAGCAGGAGGCCCTGGCGGCGCTTCCCAACCCCTCAGAGCGGCAATCTTCCGCTTGGCGCCCCAGACAGACATCCCGGCAATGGATCAGGATGCCTCCGGCAACCTCGGCAGGAAGAGCAGGCAAGCGAGTGCCGCCATCTCCAGCACGAACGCTGCCCCCGCGAGCGGGACGAGGCCCTGCTCGATGAACGGCGCGACCGCCGCGGTGCCGAGCGCGGTCGCCGCCATGATGAACAGGATGACGAGGGCGCTTCCGCGGGCGTCGTCGCCATGGCTCGCCACCACCGCCCGGTAGAAGCCGGGCGGACCGCGAAGGCCCAGCCCGCTGTTGATCGGAACGAACAGGGCGGTGATGACGATGGTGCTTGCGCCGCCCGCAAGCGCATAGACGAGCATGCCCGCGGCGCCCGCCACCGCCATCGCGGTGCCGATCCCGATGATCCGCTCGGCGCCGAAGCGCGCGGCCAGGCTTCCGGCGAAATTGGCGGCGAGGATGAAGGTGGCGATCCCGCTTACCTGCATGATGATGAAGTCGGCGATGGTGCCGCCGAAGCTCCGCACCATCACCGCCGGCGCTCCGAACACGAAGACGAGAAGGCCGCCGAGCACGAAGGCCTGGCTCAGCGCATAGCGAAGGAAGATCTTGTCCTTGAGCAACAGCGCGTAGCGGCCCGCCGTCCGCCGGCCCGTCTGGGGGATGAGCGGGAGCGCGAGGTTGATCGCCGCAAGCGCGAGGGCGACCGCTCCGATCAGCTCGAACGAAAGCTGCCAGCCGCCCAGCGCCAGCAGCCACACGCCGAGGATCGGGGCGAGGGCAGGGGCGAGCGATTCGATGCTTCCGAGCGCCCCGATCGCGCGCACCGCTCGGGCCTCGTCGAACATCGCTCGGGCGATGGCGGGAGCGAACACCGCGGGCCCCGCCGCCACCGCCCCCTGAAGCGCTCGAAGCACGATCAGCCAGGCGATACCCGGCGCCCAGGCGCAGGCGAAGGAGACCATCCCGGTCAGCACCAGCGACCCGACGAACAGGCTTCGGGTGGCGAAACGGTCGCCGAGCACCCCGAAGGCGAGAAGGCCGGCGCAGGTCCCTCCCACATAAGCGGCGAGGACGAGCTGAGCCGCGGCCGCGTCGCCGCCCAATGTCTGGGGAAGCGAGGGCACCGCCGGAAGCACCAGGTCGGTGCCCATCAGGCCGAGCAGCGTCGCCGTCACCACCAGGGCAAGGGTGAGATAGGGGCGGGGCTGCTCGGTCATCCCGGCGCCTTTGCGGGCAGCGGCGGCGCGGCGCAATCCGTCGCCCTGCCGGAAAACGGACTGCTACGGGTTTCACCGGAGTCGCATTGACGCATTCACTTCGCTACGAACGCATCATGGCTACCACGCTCGATTCAATCGCTTCCGTCTCCCTCACCGAGTCCGACCGGGACCCGGAGGGCTTTGCCGCCGCGATCGGCGGCTCGTTCGAACGCTACGGCTTCGCCGTCGTCGCCGACCACGGCATCCCGGCCGATCTCATCGCCCGTGCCGAGGAGAAGGCGAAGGCCTTCTTCGCACTGCCCGAGGAGGTGAAGCGCGGCTACCACATCGCCGGAGGCGGGGGCGCGCGCGGCTACACGCCGTTCGGGATCGAAACCGCCAAGGGCGCGAGTGCCTACGACCTCAAGGAATTCTGGCATGTCGGCCGCGAGCTTCCCGAGGGCCATCCCTACGAGCCGATGATGCCACGCAACGTCTGGCCGGACGAGGTCGAGAGCTTCCGTTCGACCTTCCTCGAGCTGTTCGCCGCCTTCGACCGAACCGGCGCCCGAATCCTCGAGGCGATCGCCCGCCACCTCGGCCTCGCTCCCGACTTCTTCGTCGACACGGTTCGCGACGGCAATTCGGTGCTTCGCCTGCTCCATTATCCGCCGGTCCCCGGCGTCGGCCCCAATGTCCGCGCCGGCGCCCATGAGGACATCAACACCATCACTTTGCTGCTCGGCGCCGAGGAAGCGGGCCTCCAGCTCCTCGACCGCGACGGCCAGTGGCTCCCGGTCACCCCGCGCGAGGGCGAGCTCGTCGTCAATGTCGGCGACATGCTCCAGCGCCTGACCAACCGGGTGCTGAAGTCGACGTCCCACCGGGTGGTCAATCCGGCCCCCGAGCGGCGCGGCGTGTCGCGCTACTCGATGCCCTTCTTCCTCCACTTCCGGCCCGATTACCTGATCGATCCGCTGCCCGGCTGCCTCGGCAACGGCGAGCCCGAGCCCCCGATCACCGCCCACGACTTCCTCCAGCAGCGCCTCCGCGAGATCAAGCTGACCTGATAGCCCTCTCCCCTTGCGGGAGAGGGTGCCGAGCGCAGCGAGGCGGGAGAGGGGTCACGTGGGCGGGCCCCCCCCCCCCCCGCGGGGGGGGGGGGCCCGCGCCGCGCGCGCGGGGGGG
>JAEZHP010000055.1 GCA_023416515.1 Pseudomonadota bacterium
CGGCACCGGCCGGGCCGTCTCAGCCGGTCACGGTCAGCTCCGCGTTCATGCCGTCCTTGAAATGGTTCTTCAGGTTGCAGAACAGCACGTAGTGGCCGGGCTTCAGGTCCAGGAGCAGCTCGCCCGCCCCGCCCATCCGGATGTCCTCGAGCTCCTCGGCCCCCTGGAAGCGGTCCTCGTCGACCCGGCGGGCGTCCGCGGTGGTCGGGAACTGCTCAGGGGTCAGGTCGGTGCGGACCACGATCAGCTCGTGGGTCTGGTCGGCCGACTGGTTGGTGACCTCGAAGCGCACCGGGCCCGCCGGCACGCTGGTCCGGTCCAGCCGCATGATCTCGGCATCGCCCATGTTGTCGAGCGTGACGTGCACCACCGTGGGCTCGGCGGCCAGGGCCGGGGTGGCGAGGAGGGCCAGCGGCAGCAGTGCTGCCAGCAGGCGGCGGGAGGGAAGCGGAGCAGGCATCGCGTCGATCCTCTGAACAGGCGCCCGGCACCGGCGCATGCGGCCCGCCCGGCGACGAGCCGGGGGGCGGCCGGAGGGTGTCGGGCAGGCCGGGCGACCATGGCGGGGCCGGCTGACGGGAGCCTGACGGCTTCTGCCAAGGGCTGGCCGGGCTGATCCTAGCGGTGCGGGGTGGCGGCCGGGGTGCGGGCCACCAGGAACATCCGCACGAGCGTGCCTTCCCCCAGCGCCTCGTCCAGGACGCGCAGGGCGAAGTAGGGCAGCAGCACCAGCAGCATGACGAGGATCCCGGCCAGCGTCTCCGGGAGGCGGGGGCCGGCCAGCTCGCGGAGCGACGCCGCGACCGGCCGGCCATGGAACAGGCCCACCACCGCCTCCTCGACCAGGATCAGGACGATCAGCAGCACCAGGAAGGCGAAGGTCTTGTGCAGGGTCGGCCAGATCAGCGGGCCGGCCAGGTTGCGCTCGCCGATGCCCATGGCGCGGCCGACCAGCATGAACTTGGCCAGCACCAGCGCCTTGACCAGGGCGCTGCCCCAGGGGGTGATGTCCAGGCCCTCTGCGTGCAGCGTCGCGGTCTGCATCAGGATCACGGCGCCCAGCGTGACGTAGAGATAGGCGGACAGGAACAGGAATTCCCGGAACTCGTGGATGGCGCGCTGGCGCAGCGGGGCTTTCGCCTTGATGTCGGTGGTCATGCGAGCCTCCTGTCCTGTCCTGGTCATGTGCCTGGACTTGCGCGAGCAGCAGCACAGAACCTGCTGCGGATGGTAATCCTGCGAGTCCTGAGCCTTGCCTCGTTCTTCCGCACTCTACCAGAGGATTGCCCAGCAGCACCGCTGTCATTCCAACGGGCGCCGGTGCTGCCCGTCATCTGAACGTCATTCGGTCGGGTACCGCCGGTGTCGCTTCCCGTCGGCAGATGGTAGATACTGTGATATCTACCAATCCTGGACCGGCGGGAGAAGATCGATGGATGACACGGGTACTGCCAAGCTGTTCCAGCACGGCCGCAGCCAGGCGGTGCGGCTGCCCAAGGAATTCCGGCTGCCGGGCACCCAGGTGCGCGTGCGGCGGGTGGGTCGTGGCGTGCTGCTGGAGCCGCTGGAGCGGGACGTCCGGGACATCCGGGCGGTATTCGCCGAGATCGACCGGCTGGGCGGTGCCGACTTCCTGCCGGAGGGGCGGCCGGCGCAGCCGCCGATGCCGCCAGGGCGGGCGGATTTCGAGGATTGATCTGCCTCGACACCAACGCCGTGAGCGCGGTGATCAACGGGCGTCGGCCGCAGGTGCGGGAGCGGCTGGAGGCGGCGCTGGTCGCGGGTGCCGCGGTCGGGGTTCCGGCAGTCGTACTCTACGAGCTGTGGTACGGGATCCGGAAAAGTGCCCGGCCGACGGCCAATGCGGCTGCGCTCGCGGCCTTTCTCAACCTGGACGTGGAGCAGTGGCCGTTCGCGCCGGAGGATGCCGAGGAAGCTGGGGAGATCCGGACGGAGCTCGAACGGGAGGGCACGCCGATCGGGCCGTACGACGTCCTGATCGCGGCGCAGGCACGTCGGAGGCGGGCTGTGCTGGTCACGGCGAACGTGGGTGAGTTCGTCAGGGTGCCGGGGTTGAAGGTGGAGGACTGGGGATAGGTCCTGGTCCGGAGAGGTCCAGGCTTCCTGTGGCGGGAAGGTGCTTGAACGCAAGACCTGACCCCATTGATCGCACTCGCGCCCTATGTGTCGTGAACCTTACCCAGCCGGGAACATGCAGGAACATAGAGCCTGCCCCATTTCTGCCTAGCTATTGCATCAATATACTCGGCGTATGAGTATCGCTGCACGGAATTTCGGCGAATTCATGTCAGGCCCAGAGCCGTCGCATGAGCTTGGCCATGGAATAGCTGTGATGGGAGTAGCCGTTGTCAAAGATTAATACTTCTAGCTATCCAGGTGGATCAAAATCACGGGTATCGAAAGCTGGAGCGGCAGTGCGCGCTGGCAGTGAAAATATAGATGATCTCCTCGTCATTAACATATGGCGGGCGGCCCATAAACCAGTGTTGAATACCTTTCAAGCAATCTTGCGGAATCGCACTCGTGGAACCATGATTGTTGTAGCGCAAAGACATAAGCGGAAGCGGACAATTTTCTATAAGCTTCGTCGGTTCCCAAATATGGAACTCGCTCGGATGGATGATGTTGCCGGCTGTCGCCTAATCTTTCCGAGCATCAAGGAACTGTACGCGTTTCGCGCCAAGCTCCATCAAGCAAAATTTAATCACAAGCTGAAAAATGACATTGATAAGTATGACTACATAAAAAACCCGAAGGAGACTGGCTATAGAGGTATTCATGACGTATATGAGTATGATGTAAATTCTATGACAGGACAAGCAAGTAAAGGTCTCCTTATAGAGCTGCAGTATAGAACTGCTGTTCAACATGCCTGGGCGACTGCTGTTGAAGTGATTGGTTTTATCACATCTAGCCAGCCAAAATTTCAGTCAGGAGACAAGAGGTATGAAGTTGTGATGCTTCTCGCCAGTGAGATTATAGCACGCGCACATGAATCTATGACTTCGCATGTATCAACAATGTCAAACGAGGAGTTGCTTGTTCGTTTTGATGCCCTAGATCGAGAGCTTAATTTAATGAATATTCTAAAAGGCTTAAATACCGTCGACAGCGAAATAAACGCGAAGCGCAACGTGATCCTAGTATTCTCGGAGGGGGAAGGTCTTCAGATCCTAAGTTTCTCAAATGCATCTGAGGCAGTTAATGTTCTATTCAGCATGGAGCAGGAA
>JAEZHP010000060.1 GCA_023416515.1 Pseudomonadota bacterium
CACCACCCTTCGGGGGGTCCCCCTCCCCATCGCTTCGCGACAGGGAGGATCGAGGGGTCACGCCGCTTCCTTCGCGGGGTTGAGGTAGTCGAGGATCGTCGCGAGGCGCTCTTTCAGCTCCTTGCGATGGACGACCATGTCGACCATCCCGTGCTCGAGCAGATATTCGGCGCGCTGGAACCCTTCGGGCAAAGTCTCGCGGATGGTCTGGGCGATGACCCGCTGGCCGGCGAAGCCGATCAGGGCGCCGGGCTCGGCGATGTGGATGTCGCCGAGCATCGCATAGGAAGCGGTCACCCCGCCGGTCGTCGGATCGGTCAGGATGACGATGTAAGGAAGGCCGGCTTCCTTGAGCTGGGCGATCGCCGCGGTGGTGCGCGGCATCTGCATCAGGGAGAGGATGCCTTCCTGCATGCGGGCGCCGCCGGCGGCAGTGACGATGATGTAGGGCGCCGAGGCGGCAATCGCGGCCTGGACTCCGGCGACGAAGGCCGCTCCGACGCTCAGCCCCATCGAGCCGCCCATGAAGGCGAAATCCTGGACTCCGACGACCGCCGGGCGGCCGGAGATCGAGCCGCGGGCATTGTGAAGCGCGTCCTGCTCGCCGGTCGACAGGCGAGCGGCCTTGATTCGGTCGACGTAGCGCTTGGAATCGCGGAACTTGAGCGGATCCTCGCGCACCTGCGGTGCCGGCAGGATGGTGTAGCCCGGATCGAGGAGGAGGTCGAAGCGGGCGTTGGCGCGCATCCGGCCGTGATGGTCGCAGCGCGGGCAGACGAACTGGTTCTCCTCATATTCCTTGGAGAAGATCATCGCGCCGCATTCCTTGCAGGCATGCCACAGCTGATCGGGCGTGCTTTCGCGCTTGGGCAGGAAGGGCAGGCGGTTGCGGACGCTGTTGAACCAGCTCATTTCGAAGCTCCTTGGAAGCGCGCGAGTTAGGGCGGGGAAAGCCCCAAGTCTAGTTGGTGCAAGGAGCCGGCGTCTCCGCTCGTCCTGAGCGCAGTCGAAGGGCGTTCTAGCCGAACTCTGTGCAGGCGCCCTTCGACTTCGCTCAGGACGAGCGCTGAATCTGTGCTTTCTACACAGTCGCCTCGGTCAAAGGGTCGCTTCGATCGCCCTTGCGGCCTCGTCCGGGTTGGCGGCTTGGGTGATGGGGCGGCCGATGACGAGGATGGAGGCGCCCTGGTCGAGCGCGTGGCGCGGAGTCATGACGCGCTTCTGGTCGCCGACGCTCGCTTCGGCAGGTCGGATCCCCGGGACGACGAAGAAGCCCTGCGGCCACGCTTTGCGTGCGGCGCGAACCTCCTGGCCCGAGCAGACAGCGCCGTCGACTCCGGCCTCGCGAGCGAGCGAGGTGAGACGGATAACCTGATCGTGCGGAGAGCCTCCGACGCCGGTGGCGGCGAGGTCGTCCTCGTCGAGGCTGGTGAGCACGCTGACCGCGACGACCTTGGTGTGCTTGGGCGCTGCGGCCTTGGCTTCCTCCATCATCGCCCGGCCGCCGGCGGCGTGGACGGTGAGGATCGCGGGCTCGATCTCCGACAGCGCCCGAACCGCCTTGGCGACCGTGTTGGGGATGTCGTGGAGCTTGAGGTCGAGGAAGATCGGCAGGCCGATGGAGGCGATCTCGCGAACGCCGGGCATTCCGTGGGCGCAGAAGAACTCGAGGCCCAGCTTGAGGCCGCCGACATGGTGACGGACCCGCGCCGCGAGCTCCCTGGCGCCGTCGAGGTCGGTGGTGTCGAGTGCGACGAAGATCGGGCCCTTCATATCGCCAGGCCCGGATCTTCGCCGGTAGCCGCGGCAGGCACCGGAGCCGAAGTCTCCGCAGGCTGGTTGCCGACGGTGACGCGTTCCGGCCGCTCGTAGCGGTGGCGAAGCGCCCAGAGGCGGCCGCGATAGACGAAATAGGTCGGGAGGAAGCCGAGCAGGAACGGGATCGCCACCAGCACCGGCAACTTCACGTCGGCCTGGAGACCGCTCCACAGATTGAGGGTGACCGGCCGCCAATTGTAGATGGCAAACAAGGTCAGCGCGATCGCGACGACCACCCAGAACAAGGTCTTTAGGAACTGCATGCCCGCCCTTTCCGATGGTCCTGTTGCACCAAAGGCCGTTCGCGTAAAGCGCTCAGCCGATCTCCGCGGCAAGCGCGTCGAACAAGCCCGGGATGGCCTGGAGCCTTGGCCGCTCTTCTTCGAGGATGGCGAGGAAGGCGTCGCGCTTCACTCGGGCGACGAGCTCGGGGGGTAGGGGAGTCTCGGCGGGAATGGTCGAGACGATGATGTCGACGAGCCGGTCGGCGCCGTGGAGGCGTCCCCACAGATAGTCGTTCTCGCGATAGGCGCGGCTGAAGAAGGCGCCGAAATTGTTGAACTGGATGCCCTTCAGGGTCGCGGCTGTTCCCGAGCGGATCGTCGTCGCGTCGTCGGGCGAGATCCGGTCGACCTTCATCGGATCGAATTCCTGGAGGCCCTCGCCCTGGAGGAGCGGCAGGGTGGCGATGTCGTAGAAGGGGTAGCCGAGATAGGTGAGGATCGCAGCCCGGCGCGGACCGCGCGACAGGGCCGAGAAAGCGGTCGCGATTTCCGCGTCGGTGAGGTCGTCGAGTTCCTTCAGCTTGAGGCGCGCCTCGAGCGCGGCGACGGCCGCCGCGGGATCCGTGGCCGCGTTGGCGAAGGCCGCCGATTCCTCGGAAGTGACGGCAGTGTCCATGTCGGCTGTGAGCGGCGCCTCGTAGCGGGCGATCAGCCGATAGATGATCCGCCGGGCATTGTCGGACGCGGCTTCGTCGACCTCCTCGATGTCGACATGGGCCTCGGCGAGCTCGCGGACGAGGAGTCGCAGGCGGCGGATTCGGAAGCTCACGTCGAAGCTTCGGAAGAAGGCGATGAGGGCCGGCACCGCCCGACCCTTGTGGATGGCGTCCTCGCCGGTGATCCCTTGGGCGTCCGCCCATCGCCACAGGGCGTCGCGGATACGCTGGCGATGATCGCGGTCGCTGCCTTCGCCGCCGAGCCGTGCGATGGTTTCGGCCATCTCCTCGATCGCGGTCGCCATCTTGAGCTGGGCGTAGGCGGCGTAGGTGTAGCCAGCGCCCCGCGCCGCGATCTCGTTGGCATGGGACCGCCAGGACTGGAGTCGTCGGGTCGTCGGGCTGGTGAGGAAGAAGGTCGAGCCGAACGCGTCGGCGATCGCGGCCTCGACCTCGGGACGCATCGAATCGACGATGCGGCGCATTCGGCGGATCCGCTCGGAGCGCCGCTCGATCGCCTCGAGATTGTCGCGGATCGGCTGCTCACGCGGGATGTCGGACATGGCGCCGAACAGGGTCGCCCAGAAACCCGGCGGCTCGACGGTGCCGGTGGCGGTCCAGCGCACCGCCCGAAAGCCGGGGGCCGGATCGACATAGACGAAGCGGCGGTCGACCTCGCGGCTGGCGGGACGGCTTCGAAGCGCCCTCATGCATGGGGCGAACGGGGCGTGCGCCTGGACGCCGCCGTCGATCAGGACGACCTGCTCGCGCGATTCGGCGTGAGGGCGCGGCGGGATGTTGCGCTCGACGAAGGCCTCGCGCCCGGGCCAGGCGCGGTCGCGCTCGGCGAGCACTCCGTCGAGCTCGGCAACCTGGAAGGGCGGGAAGGCGCCGGGGAAGCTGGCGGTGGAGCGGCCGGCGAAGACGAGCTCGGCCGGATGGGCCAAATGGCGCCCCTCGCCGCCGGGATCGCGGAAGGCGAGGGTGAGGCGATGCTCCTGCTCGATCACCTCGGGCGGGCTGTGCAACTTCAGGCTCTGCGGGTGGCCGCGGAAATCGGTCACGGTCACGAACAGGTCGAGCGGCTGATAGTCTGGAAGAAGGGGGGCGCCCGACGGCTCCGCGGCCATCGCGTCGAAGGCATCGAGAAGGACTCGGGTGAACGCTGGCCCTCCGAACGGCGGCTGGAACCAGGGCGCCTTGACGAGATTGGCGAGCTTCTGGCGGACCTCTGCCTGGTGCTCGGGCTCGACCGTCTGCTCGACCGTGCTGGAACGATTCGAGATCGCCCAGGCGAAGGGCACCGCTGCGTTCTTCATGAAGCGGCGAACGGCGATCTCGTCGCGGTCGGCGAGAGCGTCGATGTCGGCATGGTCGAGCCACAGGTCGGTGAGCGGCTCCAACGACTGACCGGTGCTGATCGCTTGCGCCAAGAAGATGCAGTTGATTCCGCCGGCGCTAGCCCCGGCGAGGATGTCGGTGAGCACGCGCAGGCTGAGGCCGGTCTCGGCGGCGATGCTGTCCAGCAGGCGGTGATAGACGCCCTGGCTGCCCGCGCCGGTTACTCCGCCGCCGTGGAAGGCCTGGCTGGCGCGCACGAGGCGCCATATCTCCTTGGTGATGCCGTGCATGTAAACGGCGAGGCTGATGCCGCCGTAACAGACCAGTGCGAGCCGCAGCTCTTTCTCCCGCATGGCCAAGGCTTGGCAGGATGGCCGCGGCCTGTCGAGGCGCCAATCGCGCGGGAGGCACGTCACGGCGCGATCCGCCGCTATCCTTTTGCCGTGCCGCGCGTTAGCAGCGCGCAAACGCTCATGCGAAGGTATCGTTTTTGAAGCGCGTTCTCTTGGTCGTCCTGGTCTTTGCCGGACTGGTTTTCCTGCTGTTCGCCTCCGGGATCCTGCGCTGGTCCGCCCCAGCCGAAGGGGGCGCGCCGCACTCGCAGGCCCGCTTCCAGGCGGAAGTCCCGCCGGTCGACACCAGCGGCCCCACCAACATCGACTATGCCCGCCTCCAGGCCCGGATCGGCCGGCTGATGGAAGAGAAGTCGATGGTCGGCCTCGGCGTCGGGATCATCGAGAACGGGCGCATCCGCTTCGTGCGCGGCTTCGGCCAGACGGGCAGCGAAGGCGAGGAGCCGGTCACCGAGAATACGGTGTTCCGCTGGGCGTCACTGTCGAAGGGCGTCGCCGCGGACATGGTCGCGCTGCTTGCGGCGCGTGGGCAGCTGTCGCTTCACGACCCGGTCAATCGCTATGTGACGAGCCTTCGACTTCCTGGCGGCAACGAAAGCCGAGCGACGATGATCGACGTCCTGTCGCACAGGCTCGGGATCCACGGCCATGCCCATGACTCCCGGCTCGAGGGCAATGAAGATCCCAAATATCTGAGAGGCTTGCTCGCCTTTGTTGCGACGCAATGCGATGTCGGCCAGTGCCACGCCTACCAGAATGTCGCCTATGATTCGGCGAGTGAGGCGGTCGAGCGGGTGACCGGAATTCCCTATGAGCAGGCGCTTCGCGACAATTTCTTCACCCCGCTCGGGATGCGCACGGCGAGCGCGAGCCGCCAGGGCCTGATGAGTTCCCGGAGCTGGGCGCGGCCGCATCGCGGCGGCCGCGGCTCGCGGGCCGAGGAAGTGACCGAGCCCTATTACCGGGTTCCGGCGGCGGGCGGGGTCAACGGTTCGATCATGGACCTCACCTTGTGGATGCGCGCCAATATGGGCCTCGCGCCCGAGGTGCTTCCGGTCGCGGCGCTCCAGGCGGTGCAGACTCCGGTGGTCCGCACACCCGGCGAGACCCGCCGGCGGCGCAAGTTCCTGGAGCGCACTCCGTCCTCGGCCTACGGGCTCGGCTGGCGGATTTTCAACTATGCCGGCAACAAGGTGGTCGGCCACCATGGCGGAGTCCGCGGCTACCGTTCGCTGATCCTGTTCGACCCGGCGCGGCGGAGCGGCGTGGTCGCGCTTTGGAACTCGGGTTCAGGCAAGCCCAACGGCCTCGAATATGAGGTCATGGACATGATCTACGGTCTTCCGTTCCGCGACTGGATGGAGCTCGACAATGGGCGTCCAGCGGAGGCCGAGCCCGAAGAGCCTGAATCGTCCGGCAGTCCCAGAGACCGTTGATGTCATCCCCGCAAACGCGGGGATCCAGCTGCCTTTTCCGTTGCGATTTCAAAGAAGCTGGATTCCCGCTTCGGCGGGAATGACAGACTAATTCGCCGTCGCTTAGAGCTCTACCTCGGCCCAGATGGGCAGGTGGTCGGATGCGGTTCGGGCGTTGGCGCTTCGGTGGACTCCGGCGGCCTTGATGCGCAGATTCGGCGTGACCATGATCCGGTCGAGCCGGGCGATCGGGTTGCCGCTGTGATAGGAACGGCCTGTGTCCGCGAAGACGTGGTGGGCGCCGAAGTCGCGAAGGCACCCGGACCGCGCCGTCCACTCGTTGAGATCGCCCATCATCGCGGTCGGCATGTCGGCGTGGCGCTCCGAGACATGTTTGAGGATCGCATGGGCCTGGCGCCGTCGCCACAGGCCCGACAGATCGAGATGCATCCCGACGATTCGGATTTGATGTCCTTTGCCCTCCAGTTCTGCGAGCACCGCTCCGCGCGGCTCCAGGCTCGGCAGGTGGAGCATGGCATGTTCGCGAATCTCGAAATTCTTGCGGACCAGGATGGCGTTGCCATGCCAGCCCAGGCTTCGATCGCGGGCGCCGAACATCACCGGCTTGAGGTCGCTATGCTCCTCGAGCAGATGCGTAGGGATGGCCGCGTCGCGCGGCCCGAAGCGGCGATCGGCTTCCTGTAGAGCGACGACGTCGGCGTCGAGCTCGTTGAGGACTTCGATCACCCGCTCGGGCCGGCGCCTTCGGTCGGTGCCGATCGCCTTGCGGATATTATAGCTGGCCAGCCGAAGCATCGCGGCTCCTTAGAGCCTCGAGATGAACGGCAGAAGTCCCGTCCTCAGTGGCGTGCCTTGTCGGCCAGCTTGCCGAACAAACTGTCGAGTGCTCGTGCCGCCTTGTTGGCCGCCCCGGTGACGGCATCGTCGATTCGCGCGGCATCCGCCGTGACCGCCACTGGGGAGTGGCCGTTGGGACGTGCTTCGAGCGAGACGCGCTTGTCGTTGGCGCCGCCCTTGTGCGCATTGACGTCGGAGATGTGGAGCTCGACGTGGGTGAGCCGCTGCTCGAACCGGCCGAGCTTGTCCCGGACGCGCTGCTCCAGCCGCTCGTTGGCCTCTGCGTCGGAAAGGATCTGGTTGTCGGTGTTGATCTGCACGAACATGAAGGGACTCCGGTTGACATTCGAGCGGCTTGGGCCGCCCCCGCTACTATCGAAATGCCGGGCCGGCGCGGGGGTTCCGGCGGGTCTGGATGTTCCGCTGATGTTCCGATATGCCACATGAGGATGAAGGAACGCGCCGGGGAGCTTGAAGAAGACGAGGTCTATCGCCTGGTCGGCGAGATGTTGCGTCGAATCTCAGGCGCTGAGCCGCAAATGATCCGGCCGGAGGCACGGGTCATGGAGGATATCGGGATCTACGGAGACGATGGCTACGACCTGATCCAGGAATTGGACGAGCGGTTCGAGATGGATTGGGAGGGCCTGAGGTTGGGCGTGCATTTTGGATCAGAGGGCCTGGGGCCGCCTCTTCCGCCATGGCGTGTTCGGGGCAGCGATTTCTGGTACGAGCCCGAGCCGCTTACCGTTGAGCGCTTGGTCCGAGATCTCAGAGCGGGGCGCTGGTCCGGGACCGCGTTGGTGCCCCTCAGGCGGCGAACGCGTCTGAACCTGTTCATTGCTAGCTGGACACTGTTCATCGTCTTCGCCGGCAGCCTCCTGACGGCGGCGATTATGACGATTGTTGGAGCCGTATCGGACTGATGGCCAAGCCGAAGAAACGCTATGTCTGCCAGGCCTGCGGGGCGGTGAGTCCGCGTTGGCAGGGGCAGTGCGCCGATTGCGGCGACTGGAACAGCCTGGTCGAGGATTCGGGGTCGGTGGTGACGCCCTTCTCGGCGCGGCACGACCTGCGCTCGGGCGGACGGCGGGTCGAGCTTGTCGGGCTGGACGCCGACGTGGCGCTCCCCCCGAGGACCTCGACGGGCATTGCCGAGTTCGACCGGGCCTTGGGCGGCGGACTAGTGGCTGGCTCGGCGACCCTGATCGGCGGCGATCCCGGCATCGGCAAGTCGACCCTGCTCCTCCAAGCGGCGGGGAGTATCGCCAAGCGCGGAATCGGGGTCATCTACGTGTCGGGCGAGGAGGCGGCGGACCAGGTGCGGCTGCGCGCGCGGCGGCTGGGAGTCGACGCCGGCGAGTTGCAGCTAGCGGCGGCGACGTCGGTTCGCGACATCCTGACGACTCTGGCGGAGGAATCGCCGGCACTGGTCGTGATCGATTCGATCCAGACCATGTATTCGGACCTGATCGAGGGCGCTCCCGGCACGGTCAGCCAGGTGCGAGCGGCGGCTCACGAGCTCATTCGCTTCGCCAAGGAGACCGGGTCGGCCCTGGTCCTGGTCGGCCATGTCACAAAGGAGGGCAGCCTCGCCGGCCCGCGCGTGCTCGAACATATGGTCGACACGGTGCTCGCCTTCGAAGGCGAGCGAAGCCACCAGTACCGGATTCTTCGCGCGACCAAGAACCGCTTTGGCGGTACCGACGAGATCGGGGTGTTCGCGATGGCGGAGAGCGGGCTGAGCGAAGTCTCCAACCCGTCGGCCCTATTCCTCACCGACCGCGGCGACGCGGTTCCCGGTGCCGTGGTGTTCCCCGCGCTCGAGGGCACACGGCCGGTGCTGGTCGAGATCCAGGCGCTCACCGTGCGGCTGGCGAGCGGCGCCACCCCGCGGAGGGCGGTGGTCGGCTGGGACAGCGGCCGGCTGGCGATGATCCTCGCTGTGCTGGAGGCGCGCTGCGGGCTCAGCTTCTCGACGGCCGAGGTCTATCTCAACATTGCCGGCGGCTACCGGGTCAGCGATCCCGCCGCGGACCTCGCGGT
This sequence comes from Pseudomonadota bacterium, assembly GCA_023416515.1. Lineage (GTDB taxonomy): Bacteria > Pseudomonadota > Alphaproteobacteria > Sphingomonadales > Sphingomonadaceae > Allosphingosinicella. The sequence continues at coordinate 8,772 of JAEZHP010000060.1, forward strand.
GGCGGCGGCCCTCGTGTCGGCGCTCGCCGAGCGGCCGGTGCCGGCGGAGACGGTCGCTTTCGGCGAGGTGGCGCTATCGGGCGCGCTTCGGCCGGTCTCGCATTCGGCGCTCAGGCTCAAGGAAGCGGCCAAGCTCGGTTTCGAGCGGGCGCTGGTGCCGAGCGCCGTGGCCGCGGAGAAGAACGGACTCGCGCTCACCGGCTTCCGCGGCCTTCGGGAGCTCGTCGACCACCTGCTGGGGCGGTGAGTTTCACCCCTCCCTTACAAGGGAGGGGCCGGGGGTGGGTAGCGCTGAGGAGGCTCAATGCCTCCGAAGCGCTGCAATTCACCGCATCCGAGTCTTTTGGCGCGCAGACACGCGTACCCACCCCAACCCCTCCCTTGAAAGGGAGGGGCTAAGAACCCGCTTCCGCCTTGGCTTTTCCTCCTCTAACCACCGCGCGCATGACGGCGCTCGACATCATTTTCATTCTGCTGGTTGGCCTTGGGCTCGTGTTCGGCCTCATGCGCGGTTTCGTTCACGAGGTGCTGTCGCTCGGGATCTGGGTCGCGATCGTGGCCGCCTTGTGGCTGTTGCACGAGCCTCTGAGCGGGGCTCTGGGGCCGGTGATCGGCACCGTCTCCGGCGCCTATATGCTCGCCTTCGTCCTTATCTTCCTGGTCGTCCTGGTTGGCGGCAAGCTCATCGTCGCGCGGATCGGCGGGGCGACCCGGCGCTCGCGGCTCGGGGCGATCGACCGGATCCTCGGCGGCGGCTTCGGGGCGCTCAAGGGGCTGGTGGGCGTGGCGCTGTTCTACATGGCGTTCAGCCTTGTCTACGACACGATCTGGGGGCGCGACGAGCGGCGGCCTGACTGGGTGGCGCGGGCGCAGACTTATCGGCTGGTCCACTCGGCGTCCGACACGATCGTCAACCTGGTAGACGCTCGCCGCAACCGGCGACCCGCGGCCGACGACGCGGGCAACCAGGCGGAGCCGAGCCGGTCATGACGACGATCAGGCTCCACGACACGCTCGCCCGCGCCAAGCGCGAGTTCGAGCCGGCCGATCCTACCCGGGTCACGATGTATGTGTGCGGTCCGACCGTCTATAACCGCGCCCATATCGGCAATGCGCGGCCTTACGTCGTGTTCGACGTGCTCGGCCGGCTGATCCGGCATCGCTACGGTGCCGACAGCCTCGCCTATGCCCGCAACTTCACCGACGTCGACGACAAGATCATCGACTCGGCGCGCGCCGAGGGGGTCGACCCGTCGGTGGTAACCGAGCGCTACGAGCAGCTCTTCCTGGCCGACATGGGCGCTCTTGGAGTGCTGCCGACGGATTTTACGCCGCGCGCGACCGAGCATATCGGCGAGATGATCGCCATGACCGCGCGGTTGATCCAGCTCGGCCACGCCTATGCGGCGGACGGGCACGTGCTTTTCCACGTGCCCTCCGACCCCGATTATGGCGCCCTCAGCCGCCGCGACCGCGAGGGAATGATCGCCGGCGCCCGGGTCGAGGTCGCCTCTTACAAGAAGGACCCCGCCGACTTCGTTCTGTGGAAGCCGTCGTCCGCTGACGTGATCGGCTGGGATTCCCCGTGGGGTCGTGGCCGGCCCGGCTGGCACATCGAATGCTCCGCGATGATCGAGAAGCATCTCGGGGAGACGATCGACATCCATGCCGGCGGGATCGACCTGGTCTTCCCGCATCACGAGAATGAGATCGCGCAGAGCCGCTGCGCCCATGGCGGCGCTCCGCTGGCGCGCTACTGGCTCCACAACGGATTCCTGTCGATGGCGGGAAGCGAGAAGATGTCGAAGAGCCTCGGCAACGTGGTGACGGTCGGCGAGCTGCTCGAGCGCGGCCATGCCGGCGAAACGCTTCGCCTGTCTCTGCTGTCGGCCCATTACCGGCAGCCGCTCGAGTGGAGCGACGCGCTGATTGGGCAGAGCAAGTCGACGCTCGACCGGCTCTATCGCGCCGCCGGCGATGCCGAGGCAGGCACTGCGGACGAGTCCGTCCTGGAGGCGCTTGCGGACGACCTCAACACGCCGCTCGCTTTGTCGCGCCTGTCGGCGATCGACGATCCGGCGACCTTGCGGGCGAGCGCGGCGCTGCTCGGGCTGCTGGAAGGGACCGCCGACGCCTGGTTCCGAGGCGAAGGCGATGCCGACGTCGACTCACGCATCGCTGCTCGCGCCGAGGCCAAGACTCGCCGCGACTTCGCCGAGGCGGACCGAATCCGGGCGGAGCTTCTCGACGAGGGAATCGTGCTGGAAGACGGGCCGCAGGGCACCACTTGGCGGCGGGCTTAGGCCCCTCGTGGCGTCGCGGTCTCAAGGCTCCTATATCCAGCTTGTGACCTCCCCGCTCTACAACCGCGACATCCTCCGCCTCGCCGCGTCGATCCCCCATCTCGGGAGGCTTGAGCGGCCGCAGGCGCGGGTGGAGCGGACCTCGCCGGTATGCGGGAGCCGGGTCGCCGTGGAGCTGATCGTCGACGAGGAAGGACGGGTCGCCCAGATCGCGCAGGACGTGAAGGCCTGCGCGCTCGGCCAGGCATCGGCGTCGCTGATGGGCGCTCACGCGACCGGCCGATCGGCCGCCGAGCTCACCGAGGCGCGCGACTCCTTGGCCGCCTATCTCGCCGGGAAACGCGAGGATGCCGGCGAATGGCCGGGCCTGTCGGTCTTCGAAGTCGCGCGCTCTTATCCCGCGCGGCACGCATCGATCCTTCTCGCCTTCGAAGCGGTGGCCGAGGCTGCCGCTCGCGCGCGGACTCCGGGCTGAGCGCGGTGGCGGCCGAGGGGGAACAGGCCGCGCTTCTCCTGGAGCAGGGCGTCATCATCCTCGGCGCCGCGCTCGCCTTCGTGACGCTATACCGCCGGGTCGGCATCGGCGCGGTACTTGGCTATCTCACCGCCGGCATGCTGCTGGGGCCGCACCTTCTGGGAGTCGTCGCCGAGCCCGAGGCGATGATCGCGGTCGGCGACATCGGAATCGCGCTTCTCCTCTTCCTGGTCGGGATGGAGCTCAACCCGAGCAGGCTGTGGCGCCTTCGAAGCGACATTTTCGGGCTGGGCCTTGCGCAAGTCGTGGCGTGCGGGGCGGTTCTGACCCTTCTCGTCGGACTGGCGCGCGAGAGCAGCGTCGCGGCCGCGATCGCGATCGGAATGCCGCTGGCTTTGTCGTCGACCGCGCAGGTGCTGCCGTTCCTTCGCGGCACTGGCGAGATTTCCACCCGCACCGGCGAACGCGCCTTCTCGGTGCTGCTTCTCCAGGACCTCGCGGTCGTTCCGATGCTGATCATCCTGGCCGCGCTGTCGCGCGCGCCGGGCGCCGAGACCCGACCCGGTTGGCTGCTCGTCCTCTCGGCGCTCGGTGCGATCGGGGGCCTCGTTCTTGCCGGGCGCTATCTCCTTAATCCGATGCTTCGCGTGATCGGCCGGGTCAGCGAGCGCGAGCTCTTCGTCGTCGCCGGCCTGTTCACCGTTCTCGCGGCGGCGGCCGTGATGCACGCGCTCGGCCTGTCGATGGCGCTCGGAGCGTTCGTCGCAGGAATGATGCTCGCCGATTCGCCCTATCGGCACGAGCTCGAGGCCGACGTCGACCCCTTCCGCTCGATTCTTCTCGGCCTGTTCTTCGTCGCTGTGGGGATGAACCTCGACCTGGGCGTGATTGCCCAGCGCCCGCTGGTCATCCTGGGGATGGCTTTGGTGCTGGTGGCGGTGAAGGCGGGCGTCATCTTCGCCATCGCGCGGGCTTCAGGCGCGGCCAGCGGGCAGGCGGTGCGTCTCGGTCTTTTGCTCAGCCAGGGCGGCGAGTTCGCCTTCGTGCTGTTCGCGGCGGGATCTGCGGCAGCGATCCTGAGCGACACCGCAGTCAGCACCTACAGCGCGGTCGTGACGGTTTCGATGGTGACGACCCCGTTCCTGATGATGATCTACGAACGGCTCGCGGGGCGCCGGCGAGACCAGGCGGACACGAGCCATCTCGCCGATCCCGACTCGGCGCCGTCGGGCCGCGCGATCGTCATCGGCTACGGCCGGTTCGGGCAGACGGTGGCCCAGATGCTGATGGCCAAGGACATCGACGTCGTTCTGATCGACTCGAAGCCGAGCCAGATCGAGGTCAGCGGCGATTTCGGGGTGAAGGTCTATTATGGCGACGGCACCCGCATCGATCTGCTCCGACGCGCCGGAGCGGAGGAGGCGAAGCTGCTTCTCTTCTGCATCGACGGAGTGATCCTCGACGCGGGCAAGCTGGAGCCGATCCTCGAGGCTTTCCCACAGGCCGAGATCTTGGTTCGCGCCTTCGACCGCCGGCAAGTCATGCGCATGGACGGGGTCGATGTCGCCGGCATCTATCGCGAGGTGTTCGAATCGGCCGTTTCGATGGGCCGCGATGCCCTTCGCGCGCTCGGAGTGGCAGACTCCGAGACGCGCCGGGTCGAGCGCGCCTATCGCGAGCGGGACGCCCAGCGCCTTGCCGAGCAGAGCAAGTCCGGCGACCTCGCCACCCTCAAGGAGCGGATTTTTCGTCCCGGCGGGGAAGAGCTCGACGACAACGAAGGCGTGTTCGATTCGGACAAGCCGGCCGATCCGGCTAGCGCAGGGTAGCGACGATCAGCTCGGCGACTTCCTCCGCCGTGAGGTCGTCGGTCGCGATTCGCAGGAGCGAAGCGGCGTAGAAGGGAAGGCGCTGCTCGGCGAGGCGGTCGAGTACGGCCTCGGCATCGCCGCCGGCGAGGAGTGGGCGCTCGTCCGAATCGGTGATTCGCGTGGCGAGGGTCGCGGGCGAGGCGTCCAGCCAGATGGTGAAGGCCCGGTCGCGTAGCGCCTCGCGGGTCTCGGCCTCGGTGACGGCCCCGCCGCCGGTGGCGATCACTGATCGCTCGCCAGCGAGGATTCGGGCGAGGGCCGCGCGTTCCAGCACGCGGAAGGCCGGCTCGCCCTGGCGGGCGAACAGCTCGGCGACGCTGAGCCCGGCCGCCTGGGCGACCGCCTCGTCGCTGTCGTGGAAGGGAAGGCCGAGCCGGATCGCGAGAAGGCGCCCGACACTGGTCTTGCCGGCGCCCATCAGGCCAACGAGCGCAAAATGGCGAGACTTCAGCTGTTCTGAAAAAGCCATCGCGCCGGGGCTATACATTCGCGGTGCCACTGGGGCAAAAGGCGCCTCATGCCTCCCAGTCGCTTGCAGCCCATGTACCCATCCCGCCGCCGTCGCTCGATGGCAGGCCCGTTGCTAGTGGTCATCCCACTGCTGATCATCGGCTTCCTCATCTACCTGTCGACGCTCGACACGGAGGTGCCGACGGGCCGTATCGAGCAAGACGTCACCAATGCTCTCCCTGCGCGCTAAGCGCCTGCTCATTGCCGGCGGACTGATCGGCGCCGCCATTCCGGCATTGGCCGCCGCGACTCAGGAATCGCTCCTGCCGCCCGGTTTCGGCGACCCGAAGTCGCAGCCCCCGGTTGAGAACAAGACCGAGCCCGCGCCGACCCCGACCCCGATAGTGCCGCCGGGCTTCGAGCCTCCGCCCGAGGCTGCTGAGCCGGCACGGCCGCTGACTCGCGAGAATACCGAGGATTCCGCGCTTAGGGATCTGGAGGCGCTTCCGCCTCCGCCGCCGGCGCGCTTCTACGACCTTCCGGAGGGCGAGGTTCGACCGACCGACGTCGTCGGAGTGATCGATACGGCAAATCGCGGACTCCCGGTGGACGCGTTCGGCAATGCCAGCGGCGCCTATCTCGGATCGCTGATGGCGCAGCTCGAGGCGCCCTTGCCGTCGCGTTGGGTGTCGATGACGTTGCGGCGGGCACTGATGTCGCGCGTGCAGTCGCCGCGGCTGGCCGATCCGGTGGATTTCGTCGCCGAGCGAGTCCGCCTTCTGACCCGAATGGGCGAAGCCGACGCGGCGCGGATGCTCGCCCAGTCGGTCGACATCGTGAACTACACTCCGGCAATGGTTCGCGCGGGCTATGAAACCGCGCTCGCGGGGTCTGACCCGGCCGGCTTGTGCCCATTGGTCGAAAAAGGCCGCCAATTGTCCAACGACGCGGTCTGGCCGATGTCGGAGGCGATGTGCGCGGCGATGGCGGGCGAGTCCGCGCGGGCCACGACCCTGCTCGACGAGGCGAGGCGCCGAGGCGCTTCCGGGGTCGACCTGATGCTCGCCGAAAAGGTCGTCGGCGCCGGCAGCGACACCCGCCGATCGGTGTCGATCAAGTGGGACGAAGTGACCGAGCTCAGCCCGTGGCGCTTCGGCCTGGCCAGCGGCACCGGCGCGGAAATCCCCGACCGGCTGCTCGGAATCGCCGGGCCGCGCATGCAGTCCTGGTTCGCCCGAGCGCCGATGGTTCCGGTGGCGCGACGCCTCGATGCCGCCGAGATCGCCGCTGCGCTCGGCATCTTCTCGGCCCATTCGCTGGTCGACGCGCATGCGCTCGCGCTCGACAATGCGGAAACGGACAACACCGCCGACAGCGTCGCCAGTCGTCTGCAGCGCGCGTTCACCGCCGCCGACATGGGCGACCGGCTGAGCGTGATGCGGGCCCTCTGGGACGAACCGGCAAACGACCGGCTGCGTCGCTATGGACGGCTGCTGCTGACATCCAACGCCGCGGCGCGGATCCCTGCCAGCGACGACAATTCGGGCGAGCTCGACATGGTCGTGGCCGCACTCCTCGCCGCGGGAATGGACCGCGAGGCCGCGGCGTGGTCGCCGATGGCCGAAGGCGAGGCGGGTTCGCTCGCCTGGGCCTTGCTGGCGGTCGGAGCGCCGCAGCCCGGCGTCGGGATCGACGACGGCCGGATTGAGGATTGGGGCGGCCTGGTCAGCGCCAACGCTCCGCAGCGTACCGCAATGCTCGCCGCGGCGCTCGCCGGCCTTGGCCGGATCGAGCCGCAATCGGCTCAGGGCCTTGGAGTCGCCGTCGAGCGGGAGAATGGCTGGACTCAGGCGCTCGATCGGGCGGCCGCGGCGCGTCAACCCGGCACAGTGGCTCTGCTCGCCGCGGTCGGGATGCAGACGGGCGATTGGGCGGGGGTTCCGCCCGACCACCTGTTCCGGATCCTTCGTGCGCTTCGCCAGGTCGGGCTCGACTTCGAGGCGCGGATGATCGCCGCCGAGGCGCTGACCCGGATATGAGCGGGGCGCCGGCAGCCGGCGACCGGCCGCTGATCGAGGCGTTCCTTGAGATGATGGCCGCCGAGGCAGGGGCAGCGCGCAACACCTTGCTGGCCTATCGCCGCGATCTCGACGGCGCCTCCGAAAGCCTTGGGGGCCGCCTGGGCGTCGCCGGGCCCCAGGATTTGCAGCGGCTCGCTGACGAATGGATGCCGCTCGCCCGGGCCACGGTCGCGCGCAAGGCGGCGGCGCTTCGGCGCTTCTACGGCTTCCTTCACGGCGAGGGGCATCGGCCGGACGATCCCTCGGATGCCCTGCCGCGGCCCGGCGCCGCGCGTCCGCTGCCCAAGGTGCTGAGTCATGCGGACGTCGGCGCGCTGTTCGCCGAGGTCGAGCGGCGGAGGGAGAAGGCGCTGCCCGGAGCCCTGCGGCTCTCCGCGCTCATCGAGCTGCTTTACGGCTCAGGCCTGCGCGCGACCGAACTCGTGTCGCTTCCGCGCTTCGCACTCGCCGGCGACAAGCCGTTCCTGATCCTCGCGGGGAAGGGCGGGCGCGAGCGGCTCGTGCCGATATCTGAGCGAGCGCGGGCCGCGGTGGCCGCCTATTCGACCGAGGTGCCGCGCGATTCGCTGTGGCTGTTCCCGTCGGGAAAGAAGCATCTCAGCCGGGTGCGCCTGTTCCAGCTGGTTCGCGAGCTTGCCGCCGCCGCCGGAATCCCGCCCGAACGGGTCAGCCCGCACGTCCTTCGCCATGCCTTCGCGACCCATTTGCTGGAGGGCGGGGCCGACCTTCGCGCCGTCCAGATGCTGCTCGGCCACGCCGATATCGCGACCACCCAGATCTATACCCATGTCGATTCGCGCCGGCTCGTCGAGCTGGTGAACAGCCGCCATCCCCTGGCCGACGCGCCACTCGCCAAGCCGCCCCGAATTGACGGCGAACCGCAGCGGCCCTAACCGCCGCCCGACATGGCCACTTACCTCGATTTCGAAAAGCCGATCGCCGAGCTGGAAGCGCGGGTCGCGGAGCTGCGCGAAACCGCCGAGGCCGGCGCGCTCAACATCGACGGCGAGATCGCCAAGCTGGAGGAGCGCTCGGAGCGGCTTCTTCGCGACACCTATGCCAAGCTGACGCCTTGGCAGAAGACCCAGGTCGCGCGCCATCCCCACCGCCCGCACTTCAAGGATTATGTGGCGGAGCTGGTCGAGGACTTCGTGCCGCTGGCCGGCGACCGCAACTTCGCCGAGGATCAGGCGATCATCGGCGGCTTCGGGCGACTGGGTGGCCGCCGCGTCGTCATCATGGGCCACGAGAAGGGCGACGACGTTGCAAGCCGCCTCCGCCACAATTTCGGAATGGCCAAGCCGGAGGGCTACCGAAAGGCTGTGCGCCTCATGCAGCTCGCCGACCGTTTCGGCCTTCCGGTGGTCAGCCTCGTCGACACGTCGGGCGCATTTCCCGGCGTTCAGGCCGAGGAGCGCGGTCAGGCCGAGGCGATCGCACGGTCCACTGAAGCCTGCCTCGCGCTGGGCGTGCCGCTGGTGTCCGCGATCGTGGGGGAGGGCGGCTCAGGGGGCGCCATCGCACTCGCGGCCGCGAATCGCGTGCTGATGCTGGAGCACAGCGTCTATTCGGTGATCTCGCCGGAGGGCTGCGCTTCGATCCTGTGGCGGACAGCAGAGAAGGCAGCGGACGCGGCGGAGGCGATGAAGATGACCGCGGCCGACCTCCATCAGCTCGGCGTTGTCGACCGCATCGTCGCCGAACCGGCCGGCGGAGCACACCGCAATCCCCAGGAAGCAATCTCGGCATTGGGTGCGGCGATCGGCGAGGAGCTGGACGAGCTTGTCGGCCTTCCGCGCGAGCGGCTTCGCCACGATCGCCGCGAGAAATTCCTCCGCCTCGGCTGACCCGCCGGGAAAGCTGAACCTCGGCTGCAGGAACGTCCAGGGGCGTAACGAGTTAGTTCGCCGACGTTCCGAAACAGTAGAGGAGCACCCAGTCGGTGCCTAACCGGATCACGCGCGCCCTCGCGGCGCCTCTCGCAGCGATCATTTGCTACGCTTCAACCGCTCCCGCACTCGCTCAGACCCAGAGCGCGGCTCAGGAGCACGCCCAGATCGTCCAGGAATTCGGCGGTGAGGTCACCGGTCCGCTCGGCCAGATGGTCGACCGGCTCGGCGCCCGAATCGCCGCGACGTCGGGCGGGCGAATCAACCCGGATTTCACCCTTCTCAACTCGCCGGTCGCAAACGCCTTCGCGACCCCGAGCGGCCGGGTCTATGTCACGCGCCAGCTGCTCGGCTTGATGAACAGCGAGGACGAGCTCGCCTTCGTTCTCGGCCACGAGGCAGGCCACGTCGCGGCGCGCCATTCGCGCGGGCGGCAGAATACCGGCCTTCTCACCCAGATCCTTGCCGGGCTCGCCGGGGTTGTCACCGGCTCGAACATCGCCACCCAGCTCGTCGGAGCGGTGGGGCAGCAATATCTGCTGTCCTTCTCGCGCAACCAGGAGCTGGAATCCGACAGGCTCGGGATCAGCTACATGGCCGCCAACGGCTACAATCCCTATGCCGCCGCCGAGATTCTGGAGACTCTCGGCGCATACAGCGACAATCTGAGGCGTTTCTCGGGCCGCACCGACGAGCAGCGTTCGTCGCCGACCTGGAACAGCACCCACCCGACGACCCCGCAGCGCGTGGCCCAGGTCCGCCAGCTCGCCCAAAGCGCCCGCCGGGTCGGGAACGCGCCGCCGCCGGCAACCTATCTCGCAGCGATCGAGAATATGACGTTCGACGACGACCCTCGCCAGGGCGTCATCGAGGGCAACCAGTTCCTCCACCCGGACCTTCGCCTCGCCTTCACCGTGCCCCAGGGATACGGCATCCAGAACGGCACCAGTTCCGTCACGGTCTCCGGAACCGGTGGGCAGGCGATGTTCTCGACCGGCGGCTACAATGGTGACCTGCAGGCCTTCCTCAGCCAGTCGGCCCGTTCGATCGTCGGCCAGAATGCCGCTAACTTCACCCAGCCGCAGAGCTTCACGGTGAACGGCATGCGCGCGCTCGGCACCAACAGCCGGGTTCGCACCCAGAACAGCAACGTCGATCTGTCGATCGTCGCCTACGAATTCTCGCCGGGCCAGGCCTATTATTTCGCGACGATCACCCCGGCCGGGCGTGGGCTCGGCCCGTTCAGCGGGATGATCAACTCGCTTCGCCGGATGAGCGCCCAAGAGGTGGCCGCGGTTCGGCCGCGAGTCATCGACGTGGTGACGGTCGGTCGCAACGACACCATCCAGTCGCTGGCGAGCCGAATGGCCTACAGCAATTATCAGCTCGAGCGGTTCAGGGTGCTCAACGGCCTCGGCGCCAACGAGACGGTCACTCCCGGCCAGCAGGTGAAACTGATCGTCTACCGGCGCTGATCCCCGCCACAAACGAGAAGGGCGGCAGACTCGCGCCTGCCGCCCTTGTCGATCCGTTCTCCCTGGCGGGATCAGGACATGTTGGACGCCACCTTGTTGAAGGTGGTGTTCAGCGAGGAGCCGAGGTTCGACATCGCGGTGATGGCGGCCACGGCGATGAGGGCGGCGATGAGACCGTACTCGATGGCGGTCGCGCCCTTGCTGTCGCGGATAAGCTTGCGAACTGCGGTCATTGCTTTTGTCCTTCGGACGTTTCTAGAAACGAAGAGGGGCAGCGGCTCTTCGAACCTGCTGCCCCTCCGAAATCGTAACCTCGTTGCCGAGCTTACTTGCTCATGTTGGACGCGACCTTGTTGAAGGTCGTGTTCAGCGACGAGCCCAGGTTCGACATCGCGGTGATGGCGGCCACGGCGATGAGGGCGGCGATGAGGCCGTACTCGATGGCGGTGGCACCCTTGTTGTCGCGAATCATCTTACGGATGGTCATCATTTTAGGTCTCCTTGGTCACACTCGGTATTTTTTTCTCGCCGCCTCCGACGCCCGGTCCTTGGTCAGCCTTCCCGAATTACGCTCCCAAAGTTGATAAAAAGCGAAACGGAAATCGTTAATGGCCGTTAACTTCGTCAGAGACGTTGTTCCACATCGTGGTGGTTGCGGTCGCTACGTTGCGCAGGGACACGACCATCGCCAGGAAGATGAGCGCCAGGATCAGGCCGTATTCGACCGCGGTCGCTGCGCGCTTGTCCCGGATCATCTTCTTGAGGTGACGCATTCCTGTCCCCCGGACGGACGGCTTCATTGCCGATCCAGGTGAGACTTTAGGAAGATCGTGTTTAAGACTTTGTTAGCGGGGCAGGTTAAAGTGCAAAAAATTCCGACAATGGTCGTGGTCGCAGCGGCGCTGGTGGACGCCGAGCGGCGCGTGCTTCTCCAGCAGCGCGCTCCGGGACGGAGCATGGCCGGACTGTGGGAATTCCCCGGCGGGAAGGTCGAGCCGGGCGAGACCCCCGAGTCGGCGCTCGCCCGCGAGCTTCACGAGGAACTCGGGATCCGCGTCGCGGAGGCCGCGCTCGTCCCGGCCTGCTTCGCCAGCGCTCCGAACGCGGGGGCGCACATGATCCTGCTCCTCTACGTCTGTCGCGAATGGACCGGAGAACCAGAGCCCCTCGATGCCAGCGGCCTTGAATGGCTTACCCCCGCCGAGATGGACCCGGCGGAGATGCCGCCTGCTGACCAGCCGCTGATCGCTCTTCTCGACGCGCTGCTTTAGTCCTTCCGGCGAAGCGCCTCGGCGAGCGACACCGTGCCGCTTCCGCGCCGAGCCGGCCGGGGCTGGTCGGGGGAGGGCGCCCAGCCGCTGAGGTGGATGATCTCGAACCGCTCGGTCGCTCGTCCGTCGGAGTCGGCGGCCTCGGCGAAGGCGGCGTGGGCGGCAGCGAGGCCTGCTCGGCCGATGGGCCTCCGCGAGCGCTCGGAGAGGATGTTGGTCCAGCCAAGCTCGCGCAGGTCGCGGACCAGGCGATCGAGAGTTGCAAAGCGCACCGACACTTTCTCGCTATCGGCGACCGGCAGGGCGAAGCCGGCGCGGCCGAGCAGGTCGCCGGCAGCGCGGATGTCGATCTGCGGGTGAAGGCGCGGCGAGGCGGGTTGCCCCTCCGCTTCTTCGGCGGCGCTCATGGCCCGGCGGAGCAGCGGCAGGCTTCCGGCGCCGGCAAAGGCGGCAAGGAACAGGCCGTCGGGGCGAAGCAGCCGGCGGATCTGGACCAGAGCGCCGGGAAGGTCGTTGACGCTGTCGAGCGTGCCCGTCGAGACGACCAGGTCGAACGTGCCGGGCGGGAAGGGCAGCCGGTCCTCGTCGCATTGGGTGCCGCCGAGCCGGCCTGCGAAAAGGGCGCCGGCGTCGGCGGAAGCGACTTCCAACCCTTGGGCGCGAAGTCGCTCCCCGAGCAGCCCGGGGCCGGCGCCCAGCTCGAGAGCGCGCTCGAACCCGCGCGACACCATCGCCAGCCGCTCCTCGATCTCTTCGGCCATTCGCTCCAGCAGCGGATGCGGCTCCTTTGTCAGCCGCGCCGCGCGGTCGCGTCGAAGCCGGCGAAGGCTCCGGTCAAACGGCGTGTTCTCAAGCGGATGGTCGGAAGCGGGGAGGTCGGTCACGAGCGCCCTGTAGCAGCAAGAATGGCCGCGTTCGCGCTTTCATTGCCCACCGTCTGCCGATAAAAGCAGCAGGGCGCGGCCTAAGTGTATTGCATCCATAATACGGCTGTGCAACAATCCCTGCATGATCCTTGGGGCAAGATGACCGAGCATAATTTCGAACAGATGCGCCGCGCCATGGTCGCGAGCCAGCTGCGCACCACCGGAGTCAACGATCCGCGCGTGATCGCGGCGATGGGCGCGGTTCCGCGTGAGCGCTTCGTGCCGGGCGATCGCTCGCCGGTCGCTTATGCCGATGCCTCGGTGCCGCTCGGCAACGGTCGCAGCCTGATGTCGCCGATGGCGCTTGGGCGGCTGCTGACCGAAGCATCCCTCGAAGGCAATGAGAAGGCGCTCGTGATCGGAGCGGCCACCGGCTACTCGGCCGCAGTGCTTGCCCGGCTGGTCGGGAGCGTGGTCGCGCTCGAGGAGCAGCCGGAGCTCGCCGCCGCAGCGCGCGAGGCGCTTGGCGCAAGCGGCATCACGGTCGTCGAAGGACCGCTCACTCAAGGTTATGCGCAGGGCGGGCCATACGATTTCATCCTGATCGACGGGGCGGTGGAATATGCACCTCAGGCGATCATCGACCAGGTCGTCGACCGCGGCCAGATCGCCGCGCCGGTGCTCGACAATGGAGTTCCCCGCCTGAGCGTGGGGCGGGTCGTTGGGGGCGCGTTCGGCGCCGTGGCTTATTCCGACGCGGACGCGCCGGCTCTGCCCGGCTTCCAGAAGCCGCGCGGGTTCAGCTTTTAACGAATGGAGCCGAGAGTGATTCGTGCAGTGTTGCTGGCCGCCGCGGGCGTGGCGGCCATGGCGGCGGGGGGCGCCGGAGCCGAGACGCTGCGCCAGGCGCTCGATCGGACCTACGAGACCAACCCGACCATCATGGCGCAGCGCGAGCGTCTCCGCTCGCTTGATGAATCGGTCGCCATCGCGCGCGCCGCCGGGCGGCCGCAGGTGTCGGCGACCGTCGGCCTGAACCAGGACCTGTTCAACACCAATTCCGGCGAAGGCCGCAATTTCAGCGCAGGCGTCGACGTCAGCTATCCGCTGTTCAACGGCGGCCGGGTGCGCAACTCGATCCGCGCCGCGGACGTGCGGGTCGAGGCCGGCCGAGCCGCGCTTCGAGCCACCGAAGGCGACGTGTTCACCGAAGCGGTCGGCTTCTACATGGACGTCATCCGCGACCGCTCGATCGTGGCTCTGAACGAGAATCAGACCCGAGTGCTTCAAACCAATCTGGAGGCGACGCGGGACCGCTTCGAGGTCGGCGATCTTACCCGAACCGACGTCGCCCAGTCGGAAGCGCGGCTTGCCTTGGCCCAGAGCAATCTCGCCCTCGCTCAAGGCCGCCTGCGCAGCAGCGAGGAAGCCTATCAGCGAGTCATCGGGACGCCTCCGGGCGATCTCGAGCCGCCGCCGCCGCTTCCGCCGCTTCCGGCGACGGCTGACGAGGCGGTCAATATCGCTCTCCAGAACAATGCCGATCTGCGCGCGATCGCCGACCAGGTGCGGGCCGCCGGCCTCGACGTCGACGTCCTGAGGGCCGACCGCCTTCCGACCGTGAATGCGGTTGGGAGCGGTGATTACCTCAACCGCCTCGGAAGCGCGGAATCGCTGCTCAGCGGTCCTCCTGTTCCCGGCCAGACTCTGCCCCCCAACGAAGTTGCCGGAGTCGGCGTCGGAGTCACCGCTCGAGTGCCGATCTACCAGGGAGGCCTTGTCGGCGCCCGAGTCCGCCAGGCGCAGAATCTGCGCCAGCAGCTCGTCGAGCAGTCGATCGAGACCGAGCGCTTCGTCATCGCCCGGACCCGCGCCGCCTTCGCCACCTGGCGCGCGGCGATGGAAGCGATCCAGTCGAACGAGATTGCCGTCGCTGCCAACCAGCTCGCTCTCGAAGGCACCCGCGCCGAGCAGTCGGTCGGCACCCGCAACGTGCTCGACGTGCTGAATGCGGAGCAGGAGCTGCTCAACAGCGAAGTCCAGCTCGTGACTGCTCGGCGAGACGCTTATGTCGCCGGCTTCGCGCTGTTGAACGCGATGGGCCAGGCTGAGGCCGAGGATCTCGGTCTCGACGGCGGCGCGCTCTACAATCCGGTCGCCCATTACAATCGCACCCGCGATCGCGCCTCCGACTGGGGCGAGGATTCTCGGCGTGCTCCGGCCTCGACGCGGACTGCTCCGGCGGGCGCTCCGAGCCCTGTTACGCAGGTCCTCGGTCCAGTCGATCCGCGCGCAAACAGCCCCGTGACTCAGCCGCGGCAATAAGTAATAAGCCCGTCTCCATGGGAGATGTGCAACAAGACCCGTCGATGGAGGAGATTCTCGCCTCCATCAAACGCGTTATCCGGGAGGATGCGCGCCCGCCTGCGCAACCGCGCCGCGTCGGCAAGCGGGGCGAGCCTCCGCCCTCGTCCGACGACGACGTGCTGGAGCTCAACGGGCCGATCGACGAACCGGGGCCATCCCTGGTTTCGGACGATGCGGCTGCGGCGAGCCGGCAATCGCTGGCGGCATTGTCGTCGATGCGCGAGTCCGCGGCTTCCGATCATGGCGCTCTCGAAGCCGTCGTCCGGGACATGCTTCGCCCGATGCTCAAGGACTGGCTCGACGAGAACCTTCCCTTGATGGTCGAAGAGCTCGTCACCCGCGAGATCGCCCGGATCACCGGGCGCAAGCTCTAGTCTCGCGTCGGCGCCGGCTTGCGTCGTTTCGGGCGCGGGTCTAGCCAAGCGCACATGAAGACGCTCCTCCTCGCCGGCTTCGCCGCGCTCGCGCTCGTCCCCTCCACCGCAATCGCCCGCCCGATGACCGCAGTCGACCTCGCGTCGATGAAGCGGATCGGCGCTCCGGTCGCGTCGCCCGACGGGCGCTGGCTGGTCTACCAACTGCGCGAGACCGATCTCGCGGCCAATCGCGGGCGAATCGACCTCTGGCTGCTCGACATCAGCCGCCCGGGAGCCGAGGCGGTGAGGATCGCGTCGACGCCGGAATATAACGAGCACGACCCCAAATTCTCCGCCGATGGCCGCGCCCTTTATTTCCTCAGCAACCAGTCGGGCAGCGACCAGCTTTGGCGGGTCGACCTGCCGTCGGGAACGCCTCAGCGGGTGAGCGACGTCGCCGGCGGGATCTCCGGCTATCTGCTCGCACCGACCGGCGACCGGGTCGCGATCTGGACCGACCGTGGCCTCCAATGCCGCGACGCCGTCTGCGCCGACGCGCAAGAGGCGCCGGAAGGGCAGGGCAGCGCCCGCGTCTATGACGAGACCTTCGTCCGCCATTGGGACGCGTGGGAGACCCCGGGCACGTTCAGCCGCATCTTCACCTATCCGATCGTCAATGGCCGTCTCGAGGGCAATGGCACGCCCGTCGCTCCCGGCCTTCGCGGCCACGCTCCGACTCGTCCGTTCGGCGGCGCCGAGGAACTGGCGTGGAGCCCGGACGGACGCACCTTGTTCTTCACCCTGCGCGAGGCCGGACGCGAGGAGCCGAATTCCACCAACCTCGACATCTATGCCGCGCGCGAAGGGCAGCCGGTCCAGAACCTGACTGCCGCCAACCAGGCGATGGACACGACGCCCGTCGTCTCGCCGGACGGGCGTTGGCTCGCGTACACTGCGATGGCTCGGCCGACCTACGAGGCCGACCGTCAGGTCCTTCACCTGCGCGACTTGCAGACCGGTGCGGTTCGCGCCCTCACTCGGGGATGGGACCGCTCGGTCGGCTCGATCGCCTGGGCGCCGGATAGCCGAAGCCTCCTCGTCACCGCTCAGGACGTGCTCGACACGCCGATGTTCCGGGTCGACGCGCGTACCGGCAACGTCACCCGACTCACCGAATCGGGAAGCGTCGGAAACGTCACCCCGCTTCGCGACGGCTCCATCGTCTACACACTCAACAGCATCGAGGCGCCCGACGATCTGTGGCTCCTGCCTCGCCGCGGCGGCGCTCCGCGTCGGTTGACGTCGGTCAACGCGGCGCTGCTCGCGCAGCTCGACCCGGTGTCGGTCGGCCGGTTCAGCTTCGCCGGTGCCGGCGGCGACCGGGTGTGGGGCCAGATCGTGAAGCCCACGGGCGCGCAGGGCCGGCTTCCGGTCGCCTTCCTCATCCATGGCGGGCCGCAGGGTAGCTTCAACAATGCGTGGTCCTATCGCTGGAACCCGCGGCTGTTCTCTGCGCCGGGCTATGCCTCCGTATCCGTCGATTTCCACGGCTCGACGGGCTACGGTCAGGCGTTCACCGACGCGATCCGGCAGAATTGGGGCGGTGCGCCGCTCGAGGACCTTCGCCTCGGCCTCGCTGCAGCCGGCCGCGCCGACCCGCAGCTCGACGTCAACAACGCCTGCGCGCTCGGCGGCTCCTATGGCGGCTACATGGTCAACTGGATCGCCGGCAACTGGCCGGACGGCTTCAAGTGCCTGGTCAGCCATGCCGGCATCATCGACACTCGGATCATGGCCTACGAGACCGAGGAGCTGTGGTTCACCGAGTGGGAGAATGGCGGCGTTCCGTGGGATCCTGCAGTGCGCTCGACGGTCGAGCGCTGGAACCCGATCAACTATGTGCAGAACTGGCGCACGCCGATGCTCGTCATCCATGGCGAGCGCGACTTCCGGATCCCGTACAGCCAGTCGCTCGCCATGTTCAACGCGCTCCAGCGCCGCGAAATCCCGTCGCGGCTGGTGATGTATCCCGACGAAAACCACTGGATCCTGAAGCCGCAGAACTCGATCCAATGGTATCGCGAGGTCCACAACTGGCTTCAGCGCTACCTCCAGCCGGGCGCGGGACCGACCATGGGTTCGAGCGTGACCGCTGGCGAGCGCGGCCGCTAACTGTTCACTGTCACCCCCGCGAAAGCTGAGTTCTTAAGACGAAAGGCAGCTGGATTCCGGCATTCGCGGGAATGACAGGCTTGGAGATTGGCCGCCACTGTGGCTAACGGCAGCTCATGACCGAGTTGCCGAAGACGTTCGACCCCGCCGCAATCGAGTCCCGCTGGTACTCCCATTGGGAGGAGAACGGCCTGTTCCGTCCGGACCGGCCGGACGCCGAGCCGTGGACGATCGTCAATCCGCCGCCCAATGTCACCGGCTCGCTCCACATCGGCCACGCGCTCGACAACACGCTTCAGGACATCCTGACCCGCCACGAGCGGCTTCGCGGCAAGGATGCCTTGTGGGTGGTCGGCACCGACCATGCGGGGATCGCCACCCAAATGGTCGTGGAGCGCAACCTCGAAAGCCAGGGCCTCAAGCGCCAGGAGATGGGCCGCGAGGCTTTCCTCGAGCGAGTGTGGGAGTGGAAGGCGGAATCAGGCGGGCAGATCACCCGCCAGCTGCGCCGGCTCGGCTGCTCGATGGACTGGTCGCGCGAGCAGTTCACGATGGACCCGCACTTCGTCCGCGCGGTCAACAAGGTGTTCGTGCAGCTCTACCGCGACGGCCTGCTCTATCGCGACAAGCGCCTTGTGAACTGGGACCCGAGGTTCGGCACCGCGATCTCCGACCTCGAGGTCGAGACCAAGGAGGTCCAGGGCAAGTTCTGGCACCTCAAATATCCGCTCGAGGACGGCAGCGGCTTCATCCACGTCGCCACGACCCGGCCGGAGACGATGCTGGCCGACATGGCGGTCGCGGTTCATCCGGACGATGCGCGCTACCGCAACCTCGTCGGCAAGCGCGTCAAGCTGCCGATCACCGACCGGCTCATCCCGATCATCCGCGACGAGCATGCCGATCCGGAGCTCGGATCGGGCGCGGTGAAGATCACGCCGGGCCACGATTTCAACGACTTCGAGGTCGGCAAGCGTGCCGGTTTCAAGGCGGTCGAAATGCTCAACATGCTCGATGGTGCGGCCCGCGTGATGCAGACCCAGGACGGGCTCGTTCCGGCGGAACTGATCGGTATGGACCGTTTCGACGCCCGCAAGCGGGTGGTCGAGCTGCTGGAGGAGGGCGGCTTCCTCGAGCGGGTCGAGGACAAGACCATCCAGCTCCCCTATGGCGACCGTTCGGGCGTGGTGATCGAGCCGTGGCTCACCGACCAATGGTATGTCGACGCGGAGACTCTGTCGAAGCCGGCGATCGACGCAGTGCGCGAGGCTAAGATCAAGGTCGTGCCCAAGACCTGGGAGAAGACCTGGTACAATTGGCTTGAGAACATCCAGCCCTGGTGCGTGTCGCGCCAGCTCTGGTGGGGTCACCGCATTCCCGCCTGGTATGACGACGAGGGCAATGTCTTCGTCGCCGAGAGCGAGGAGGAAGCGCAGCGTGAGGCCGGCAACCGGCCGCTGCGGCGCGACGACGACGTGCTCGACACGTGGTTCTCGTCGGCTCTGTGGCCGTTCGCGACTCTCGGTTGGCCCGACGACACCGAGCTCCTGAAGCGCCACTACCCGAACGACGTCCTCATCTCGGGCTTTGACATCATCTTCTTCTGGGACGCCCGGATGGCGATGCAGGGCCTTCACTTCATGAAGGATGTGCCGTGGAAGACGCTCTACCTCCACGGCCTGGTCCGGGATTCCAAGGGCCAGAAGATGTCGAAGTCGAAGGGGAACACGGTCGATCCGCTGGGCCTCATCGACCGCTACGGCGCCGACGCTCTGCGGTTCACTCTGGCGGCGATGGAGAGCCAGGGCCGCGACATCAAATTGGATGAGAAAAGGGTCGAGGGTTACCGCAACTTCGCGACCAAGCTGTGGAACGCGACGCGATTCTGCCAGGCCAATGGAATCGGCGCGTCGGACACGATCGAGCCGCCTGTGGCGCAGCTCCCGGTCAACCGCTGGATCATCGGCGAGACGGTGAATACGGTCCAGGCGCTCG
This sequence comes from Pseudomonadota bacterium, assembly GCA_023416515.1. Taxonomy (GTDB): domain Bacteria; phylum Pseudomonadota; class Alphaproteobacteria; order Sphingomonadales; family Sphingomonadaceae; genus Allosphingosinicella. Next base: position 28,343 of record JAEZHP010000060.1, read on the forward strand.
ATCTCGCGCTCGCCGAGCTTCGCTTCGACGAGAGCGCCAACACCATCTACCATTTCGTGTGGGCGACCTTCTGCGACTGGTATCTGGAGCTGATCAAGGGCGCGATCGACGAGGAGACGAAGCTGGTCGCGGGCTGGGTGCTCGACCAGATATTGGTGATGCTCCACCCGTTCATGCCGTTCGTCACCGAGGAGCTGTGGAACGCGCTCGGCGAGCGGCCGTACGAGCTAATTCTGGCGAAGTGGCCGATGCCGGACGCGCGGGCGCTAGATCCCAATGCAGGGGCGGAGATCGACTGGCTGATCCGGGTGGTGAGCGGGATCCGCACCGCGCGCGCCGAGCTCAACGTCCCGCCGGGCGCCAAGCTTCCGCTTCACGTCCGCGATGCGGGCGAGGCGACCCAGGCGCGGCTTCAGCGACATCAGGCGGCGCTTCAGCGGCTCGCGCGCATCGAGACGATCTCGGAAGGCGAGGCCAGCGGCGGCGCTGCCCAGATCGTCGTGGACGAGGCCACCTATGTGCTCCCGCTCGAAGGCGTGATCGACATCGCGGCCGAGAAGGCGCGCCTCCAGAAGGCGGCCGAGGCGGCGGAGAAGGAGCGCGACAGCCTTGCGGGGCGCCTCAACAATCCGAGCTTCGTCGAGCGTGCCAAGCCGGAGGCGGTCGAGAAGGCGCGCGCCGACCATGCCGAGAAGGCGTCGGACGCCGAGAAATATCGAGCGGCGCTGGCTCGGCTGGGCTGAGCCGCGCCGCCGCTACATCACGGTGTCGGCGAGGTTGGAGCGGTATTTGGTGCCGGTCTGGCGGTCGTTGAGTTCGATATAGACGTAGCTCGGCGGCACTTCGCCTTCAGGAAGCGCAAACCAGATGCTGCCGAGGTTCGAAGGGTCGTTCAGCGCGCAGAAGCCGTAGATCCGCTGGCTCGTGCGCCCGTTGTAGAAATCGACCCAGGTGCGGGAAGAGTTGGTGTTCCTGCCGCACGGCGGGAGGCTGGGTGCGGCCGCGAACATTGCCGCCGGATAGGCCTCCTTGTTGAAGACGTCATAGCGATAGCGGATGAAAGTCTGCCCGCCGACCTGATAGCCTTCGGTTCCGGTTAGGTAGAGAATCGGGTTCGGAATCGTCTGAAAAGCCGAAGCGCTGCTGCCTCCGGTCGCCAACAGTGCAATCGCGAATAATGGCCATTTATGGATTTGCTTCATCGGTCATCCTTTCCGCTTCTCGGGGATGAACACGCTGCAACTGGCGGATGAGACGGTGCCATTAGGGCACCAGTTTGGCAAGCAGTGCCTCAGGCGGGGACGACTACCTCGATCGCGCGCTCCGCTATCGATGCGGTGACCGGCGTTCTCGCCAGAACCTCGCCGTCGATCGAGATGGGCAAGGGCGGCTCGGTGATCAGCCTGAGGCTTCGGCCGCGGAACTGGCGTACCTCGCGTTCCTTCTTCGGCAGGCCGAGGAGAAGCCGAAGCCAGTTCATGATGAGGGTGGTTCGGGCACGGCCGCTGACCGCCTCTACGACGATGTCGCCGCTTTCGACCGACGCGTCCTCGACGACCTCGATTCCGCCGTGGAAGGAGCCGTTGGCGATTCGGACCTCGAGGGCACGAAGGGTTTCGCTACCGTGCGGGCCTTCGACGGTCAGTCGGAAGGAGTGGAAGCGGGCGAGGCACCAGAGCGACCACAGCAGATAGCCGGGGCGGCCGAGATAGCGCTTCAACTTGTGAGGGATGGTCTGCCCGATCATCGGGGACAGGCCGATCGACGAGGCGTTGGCGAAATAGTCGCCATCGATGGCTCCGACGTCGATGCGCCGGCGCTTGCCGGTAGCGATGGTTTGGACGGCGCCGTCGAGATCGACCGGAATCCCGAGCGTTCGGGCGAAGCTGTTCGCCGTTCCGAGCGGGAGAAGCGCGAACACGCAGTCCCGGTCCACCACCTCGTCGACCGTGCAGGACAGCGATCCGTCGCCTCCACCGACGATCACCATCGGAGTGCCCCCGCGCACCGCCTCGTGCATGGTCCGGATGAGGTCGCGGTCCGGGCGTCGGATCGAGTGTTTCCCGGTCAGCTTGATGCCCGCGGCCTCGAGCTTGACCACCGCATGGCGGAACAGCTTCTGGCCGCGTCTCGAACGGGTGTTTACGATCAGCACCGCTTCCTTCGGCACCGGCCTGGTCGTTTCCACGCTTGTCGCCCCTTCCGCCTATCGGCTTTCCGAGCGGGCTTATGGACGCTAAGCGGGGCCAAGTCATGTCCACGCCTGCATTTCCCGACATTCGAATGCGCCGCACCCGCGTCGCCCCCTGGAGCCGCCGCTTGGTCGCGGAGACGACCCTTTCGGCCGCCGACCTGATCTGGCCGATGTTCGTCGCCAGCGGCGAGGAGGTCGAGCCGATCGCGAGCCTTCCTGGAGTCTCGCGCTGGCCCGTTTCCCAGATCGGCGACCGGGCGCGCGAGGCCCGCGAACTCGGCATTCCGCTGATCGCGCTCTTCCCGAACACTCCGGCCGGCCTTCGCAGCATCGACGCGGCCGAAGCGATCAATCGCGACAACCTCATCTGCCGCGCCGTGCGCGCCGCCAAGGACGCGGCGCCGGACGTCGGCGTGATGACCGACGTCGCGCTCGATCCCTACACCGCGCACGGCCATGACGGGGTCGTCGACGACAATGGCTGCGTCCTCAACGACGAGACGGTCGCGATCCTGACCAACCAGGCGGTGGTCCAGGCCGACGCGGGCGCCGACATCATAGCCCCGTCGGACATGATGGACGGGCGAATCGCGGCAATCCGCCAGGCGCTGGAAGGCGCGGGCCACTGCAATGTGCAGATCATGGCCTATGCCGCCAAATATGCGAGCGCCTTCTACGGTCCGTTCCGCGACGCGGTCGGATCGGGCGGCCTCCTGAAAGGCGACAAGAAGGGCTACCAGATGGACCCCGCCAACGCGCTCGAGGCGCTTCGCGAGGTCGCGCTCGACATCGCCGAAGGGGCCGATCACGTCATGGTGAAGCCGGGCCTTCCGTATCTCGACATCATCTGGCGGGTGAAGGAGCGGTTCGAGATGCCGGTCTTCGCCTATCAGGTGTCCGGCGAGTATGCGATGATCGAGGCCGCGGCTGCTGCGGGGGCAGGGGACCGCGACGCATTGCTGATGGAGGCCTTGATGGCGTTCAAGCGAGCGGGTTGTTCAGGAATTCTCACTTATCATGCGCCGGTCGCGGCGAGGTTGCTGTCCAACTAGAACGACACGGACGGTTTTTGGGGGGAGTGGGAAGCCAGGTGAGTCAGGAAAACGTACTTGGCGCGACGAGCAACGAGCGGTTCGCGCGGCCCCTGTTCCTGACGACGATCGTCGTCGGTTCCTTCCTCCTCTTTCTCACCCAGCCGATGGTGGCGCGGATGGCGCTCCCGCGTGTCGGCGGCGCCCCGGCGGTGTGGAACAGCGCGATGCTGGTCTACCAGCTGCTGCTTCTCGCCGGCTATGCTTACGCCCATTATCTCGGCCGGGTGAGGCCTAGGCACCAGGTCGGCATCCACGTCGTCCTGCTCGGGGTCGCCGCCCTGTGGCTGCCGCTCCACCTCGTCGACTGGGTTGTCCCGGCGAACAGCCAGCCCGCATTCTGGGTGCCCTGGTTCCTGCTCGCCTCGATCGGCCCGTTGTTCTTCATCATCTCGGCCCAGGCGCCGCTGATGCAGCGCTGGTACGCGCTGGAGACGAGCCGCGGCGATCCTTACCCTCTCTACGCCGCGTCCAACCTCGGCAGCTTCGCCGGCCTCATCTCCTATCCGCTGCTCGTCGAGCCGCTGATGACCCTTCAGGACCAGTCCTATCTGTGGACCGGCATCTATGCGGCGCTGGTGCTTCTGGTGATCGGCTGCGCGGTCACGGTTCCTGGCCATGCCGTCGAGAAGATGCCGGAGGAGACGGCGCCGAAGCCGACCCTTCGCCAGCTGCTCACCTGGATCGCTCTTGCGGCTGTGCCGTCGGGGCTGATGCTCTCGACCACCACCCATCTCACCACCGACATCGTCGCGATCCCATTGCTGTGGGTGCTTCCGCTCGGCCTCTATCTGCTGAGCTTCGTCGTCGCCTTCGCCGCCCGGCGCAAGGTTGCCGACTTCATCACCCTGCTGGCACCCGTGGTCATCCTCGTCGCCGGCGGGCTCGCCTTCGCCAGCGGGACCCGCGACCCGTTCGTGTCGGCGACGCTCGGGCTGCTGCTGCTGTTCACGATCGCGGTCGCGCTCCACACGCAGATGTTCCGGCTGCGCCCGGCCGTCGGCCATCTCACCCGTTTCTATCTGGCGATGTCGTTCGGCGGCATGCTCGGCGGCCTGTTCTGCGCAATCGTCGCGCCGCTCCTGTTCGACTGGGCCTATGAGCACCCGATCCTGATCATCGCGGCGGCCGTTCTGGTTCCGCAGACGCCGTTGGTGAGCTGGCCCAACCGTTATTCGCCGATGCTCAACGCCGCATTGCCGGCGCTCGCCCTGGTCATCTCCTTCGCCACCGAGCTTTATCTCGAAGGGCCGAAGATGATGGCGGGCACGATCCTGGTCTCGTTGATCGCGCTCGCCTGCCTCGGCCGGCGGATCCCGTTCGGGATCAGCCTCGCCGCGCTGATGCTGAGCTATGGCGGCTGGGCCATCCTCTACCAGTCGACCACCGACACCCGCACCCGCTCCTATTTCGGGATCTACCAGGTCAGCACCCGGTACAATCAGCAGGACGAGCCCTACGCGATGGCGCTGACCCACGGAACGACCCTGCACGGAATCCAGAACCTGGTTCCGGGCACCGAGACCGTGCCGACCAGTTATTATGCCCGCCGCTCCGGAGTCGGCCACGTCCTTGCCAATGCGCCGCAACTGTTCGGCCCCAATGCCAGGATCGGAGTGGTCGGTCTCGGTTCCGGAACCCTGTCCTGCTACCGGCAGCCCGGGCAGAGCTGGACGATCTTCGAGATCGACCCCGTAATGGTCCACATTGCCCGAAACCGCTTCAGCTTCCTGTCGCGCTGTGCCCCCGACGCCAGGATCGTGCTCGGCGATGCCCGTATCAGCCTCGCCAACGGGGCGCCCAACTCGATCGACGTGCTTGCCGTGGACGCTTTCTCGTCGGACGCGGTGCCCATGCATCTGCTCACCCACGAGGCGCTCGCGGTCTACGGGCGTGCGGTGCAGCCGAACGGGATCGTCCTGTTCCACATCTCCAACCGCTATCTCGACCTGAAGCCGGTGATCGCCGACCTTGCCGCGCAGGGCGGCTGGCAGGCGGCACTGCTCGAATATGATCCGACCGAAGACGAGAAGCTGATGAACGCGACGGTGTCGATCTGGATCGCCCTGTCGCGCAACCCGGCCACTCTCGACCGGCTGGTCCAGGCCAGCGGTGACGATTCGGGCCAGTGGCTGGCACTCGACCGGACCCCGGGCTTCGCCGGCTGGAGCGACGATTACGCGTCGATCCTGCCGATCCTTCGGCGGCCCGACCTGCCGTGGGAATGATCGAGACCGAGCGGCTGATCCTGCGCAGCTGGACTGCGGACGACGTCGAGCCGTTCATTCGCCACACCAACACGCCGGCGGTGATGCGCTGGCTCGGCGGTGTCGGCGACGAAGCCGTGCTGAGGGAGGTCATCACCGAGCGTTTCCCGCAATGGGAGGAGGAGCGCGGCTTCACCTTCTGGGCGGTCGAGCGGAAGGATGACAGCGAGCTGCTCGGCTTCTGCGGCCTCAAGCTGGCAAGCGACGCGGGCACGAAGATCAAGGGCTGGCATGAGGTGGGCTGGCGCTTCCGTGAGGACGCCTGGGGCAAGGGCTATGCGAAGGAGGCGGCGATCGCCTCGCTCGACTTCGCGTTCGAGCGCGCCGGAGCGGAGCGGGTGGTGGCGCTCACCGTCATCGGCAACGAGGGCAGCTGGGGCCTGATGGAGCGGCTCGGAATGACGCGCCGCCCCGAGCTCGACTATGAAGGCCCGGCATGGGCCGAAACACCGGTCATCGTCTATTCGATCGAGAAGGAAGAATGGCAGGCGCGAACCTCCTGAGCTTCGCCGGCAAGGCGCCGCGAATTCATCCTGAAGCCTTCGTTGCCGCGGGCGCGCGGCTGATCGGCGACATCGAGATCGGGCCGGACGCGAGCGTCTGGTACAATTGCGTGCTCCGGGGCGACGTGAACCGGATCCGGATCGGCGCTCGGACCAACATCCAGGACGGCACCGTCCTCCACGTCGATTCGCCCCGGCCCGACTCTCCTGAGGGGCATCCTACTCTGATCGGCGAGGAGGTGCTCATCGGTCACCTCGCAATGGTCCATGGCTGCGTTCTCGAGGATCGCGCCTTCGTCGGCCTCGGCTCCATCGTCATGGACGGCTGCCGGATCGAGAGCGATGCGATGCTCGCCGCCGGCGCGATGCTGACGCCGGGCAAGACGATCCCGAGCGGGCAATTATGGGCTGGGAGGCCCGCCAAATATGTCCGCGACCTGACGCCTGCCGACATCGCCGGGATGCGCGCCGGAGTCGCCCATTATGTCGAACTGGCCAAACTGCACCGCGAGGCGGCGGAACAGCGCTAGCGGCCGAGGCCGCTCCTGAGGCTTTCGAGCCGGCGATGCTGGTCGTTGGCGAGCGCCTGGGCGAACTCCCGGGCCTCCATCAGCGCCGAATGATCCGATTCGTTGGTCGGCACGTCGGCCCGCTCAATCGCCAGGCGGTCGAGATCGGCGAGGGCGATGGTGGTCGCGGCACGTGCCACCTCGGCTCGGGAGAGCGCCTCCTGCGCCTGGACCCAGCTGTCGCTTCCCGCGCCGCCCGCCGCCCGGGCGAGGGGCGCCGCGCGTGCGTAGGCGCGCTCGAATGCCGAATCGCCGGTTCGGGCTCGGGCGAGCAGATCGGCAACGCGGGCGCGCAGGGCGGAGTCCGGAGCGACCGGCGGATCGACCCGGATCGGCTCCTCCATCGACAGCTGTTCGACCGGCCTTGGGGCAAGCGACGGGAAGTCGCCGCCGCTCGCGCAGCCGGTGACGATGAGGCCGAGAAGGAGGGGAGTGAGGAGGACGCGCACGCAAATTGCGTAGGGAAAGCGATGGGGTTCGGCAACGGGCTTGCGCAATCGGAATCATCCCCCTATCTGGCCGTCTCTCTCGGGCGCCCGTAGCTCAGCTGGATAGAGCACCAGACTACGAATCTGGGGGTCGGAGGTTCGAATCCTTCCGGGCGCGCCATTAAAAAGCCTTGGGAAACCGCGCGGTTTTCCGAGGCTTTTTGCTGTTCGGTCGGTGCTACGGCGACCGCAAACCCTCCCCGTGCCGACGTTGCCGCATCGACATCGCGCTGCGGATGGTGCACTTCGTTGCGGACGGACGGGGAGGAGCTGGCGTGGAGATTGGACGGCGAGGTTTTCTCGGATTGGCGGCGGCGGGCCTGATCGCCTGCAGCACGACGGAGCAGGCGCCGCGGCTGGTACGGGTGCACAAGAGCCCGAGTTGCGGCTGCTGCGGCGACTGGGTCGCTCATCTCCGCCAGAACGGGTTCGAGGTGGAAGTTCACGAAACCGACGATCTCGAGCCGATCGCTCTTCGCCTCGGTGTGCCCGAGCAGCTGCGCTCCTGTCATACCGGGGAGATCGGCGGCTATTTCGTCGAAGGCCATGTGCCGGCGGCCGATATCCGGCGCCTTCTCACCGAGCGGCCCAATGCGCTCGGGATCACCGTGCCGGGGATGCCGATGGGGTCGCCGGGAATGGATCGCGGCCCTGTGCGCCAGCCGTACCAGACCTTGCTCGTCGACCGGTCGGGTAGCCCGAGCGTCTTCGCCAACCACGGCTGAGCACGGCTTTCCCGCAGCCTCTTGCCGGCTGGGGATGGCATTCTGCCGCCGTTCATTTCGCCGCCTGCACTGTCGTTGCTTCGTATGGGATGGAGGGGATCGTCATGCGTGCCGCTGCCTTGTTGATCGCCACCGCGATCGGTCTGTCGCTTAGCCTTCCTGCCGCCGCCCAGCCCAACCGCCCGCCGCGCCCGGTGCTTCCGCTCGCCGCCGGCCAGTCCCATTCGGGCGAGCTCACTCCGCTCGATACCCAGCGCCGGTCCGGCAAATATGAGGACGTGTTCCGAATCGAGGGGCGACGCGGCCAGCGGATCGAGCTCATCCTGAGTTCGGACGACTTCGATCCTTATCTCGTCGTCACCGGTCCCGGTGGCTATGTCATGTCGAACGACGACGACGGCCGTGGCAACACGCTCAACAGCCGCCTCGTGATCGAACTCCCCGAGGACGGCAGCTACCGCGTCTCGGCGACGAGCTTCTCGCCCGGTGCGATGGGCGCCTACCGCCTCGCCGCCGCGGTGCCCGCTTCGGGCGAGCGGGTCGATGTCGTGCAGCCGGCGAGCGCGATCGCGCTTGGAAACGCGCTGAACGGCCGGCTCGAGCGCAACGACCTTCGCCTTGGGGAGGAGAGGTTCCAGGACCGCTACCGCCTTTCCGGCCGCCGCGGCGACTTGGTGCGGATCAGCGTCGTCTCGCCCGATTTCGACACCGTGCTCAACCTGCAAGGGCCGGACGGAGCGACCCAGAGCAACGACGACAGCCAGGACAATGGCAACGCGACGACCAACAGCCGGATCGACACCGTGCTTGCGGAGGACGGCGACTATATCGTCTCGGTCACCTCCTACGCCGCCGATGCGACCGGCAAATACCGCCTCGCGGTCGAGCCCGGCACGCCAAACCCGCGCCATGCCGGTGTTCAGTCGGGGCCTCGGGTGCTGGCGGTCGCGGTCGGGGTCTCCGACTATGAGCGGATCTCGGACCTCCCGCACACCGACGGCGACGCGACCGAGCTTCTCGCAAGCCTTCGCCGGGCGGGCCTGCTCCACCCGCAGAGCATCGCGCTGACCAACGCGCAGGCGACGACCCAGGCGGTGCGCTCGGCGCTCCAGCGCGCGGCGCGGGCCGCCGGACCCAACGACCTCGTCATGTTCTTCTTCTCGGGCCACGGTGACCAGGTCGACGTCCCGCGCAGCGCCAGGGAGCTCGACGGCCGCGCCGAGACGATCGAGCTCTACGATGCCGCGATGACCGACGCTCAGCTCGAGCCGCTGATCGATCAACTCAACGGGCGAATGGTGCTGGTCGCCATCGACAGCTGCTACAGCGGCGGCTTCCGGAACCTCGTCAACCGCCCGAACGTGATGGGCCTGTTCAGCTCGGAGGAGGATCTGACGAGCATGGTCGCCGCCCGCCTCGAGGCAGGCGGCTACCTCTCTTACTATCTGCGCGCCGGCCTGTCTGGCGAGGCGGATCAGGACGGCGATCGGGTGATCAGCGCCGGAGAGCTTACCACCTATCTCAGGCGCAATTTCCGCCTCGAAGGCGATATCCCGGCGAGCACGCGCGAAGACGAGTCCAACTACCAATATCTGCTCGTCGAGCGCGGCGGCATCCATGTCGACGACGGTCTCGTCAGGCTTGGCGCTCAGGCGCAGGCGGCGGTCGAGACCGCGCCTACGGCAAGCAAACGGTAAGGCAACCGCACTCCCGCCTGCTCGTTGGAGGCGAGAGGAGGTGCCGAATGTCCGACCCGCGGCCGAACGAAGAGTCTCCGAGCAGCGCCGACGGCGTGACCGAGCGCGATCCTTCCATCCCTGCGAGCGAGGAGGGCGCGGGGATCATCCCGGAAGACGAAGGGCGCGGCGGTGCCGACACGAACCTTCCGGCGAGCGAGGCCGATACCCCGCTGGTCGAGGACGAGGAGGGGCCTCCCCCGCAAAGCTGGCCCGGCCGAGGGCCCGGCAGCATTCCGCCGCCGGGCTGAGCTATTTATCGTCGACGTGCTCGGGCTTGCCCTTGCGCTTCGTCGAGGCGAATTCCTCGAGCTGCTTCTCGCTCATCGATTCGGCCATCTGCTTGGACGCGCCCTTGAGCTTGCTCTTGGGCGTGTCTCCGCGCTTCGCCGACAAGGCGGCGCCGGCGGCCTTTTGCTGGGCTCCAGACTTGGCAGGCATTGCGGGTCTCCTTTCGCCGCTGAAACCAGCCGCGGCGGAGGCGGGTTCCGCTAGGCGAGGACCCCGAGGTCGAGCATTTCGAGAAGCGCCGCCCGCGCGCGGGTCACCTGCTCCGCAAGCGCCGGTTCGGCGAGGTCGGCGGGAGCGATCGAATCGGGCCAATGGCGCTCGATGCAGTCGGCGATCCGGTCGAGCTTGGCTTCGTTGACCAGGAAGCGCGGGTCGATGGTCGAAGGATCCGCGACGACCCGGAGACGCAGGCAGGCGGGGCCGCCGCCATTGGCCATGGATTGCCGAACCTCCACCACGATGAGCTCGCGGATGGGTCCGTTGCCGGCGACAAGCTCCTGGAGCCAGGTCCAGACCGACGCCGTCTCGCGCGCTTCCTCCGGCAGGATCAGCGCCATTCCGCCTTCGGGCAAGGTCACGAGCTGGGCGTTGAAAAGATAGGATTTGATGGCATCGGCGAGGCTCACACGGTCGGCGGGCACCTCGACGATCTCGACCCCGGGCAACAGGCGCCTGAGCTCGGCATAGAAGAGCTGCGGCTCGTCGAACGCATGCTCGTGGGCGAACAGGACGGTCTCGTTGGCGACCGCGACGACGTCATTGTGGAAGGCGCCGGCAGCGATCGCGGTCTCCGACTGCTCGACGAACAAGGTGCGTTCCGGATCGAGCCCGTGGAAGCGGGCGACGGCGCGGCTCGCCTCGATGTGCTGGCGGGCGGGAAAGGCTCCGCCGCGCACCCCATAGACGAACACTTCCACCCCCGGCGCGTCGTGGCTCGGGGCGAGGCGCATGTGATTGGCCGCCCCTTCGTCGCCATAAGCCGGCCATACCGGGGCGTGCACCTCGAAGCTGCGCTCGTCCGCGAAGGCGAGCTTCAGCTGCTCCAGTGTCTCGGGCCATTCATGGCTTCGGTGAGGCATGGTGCGAAGATTGGCGACGGTGAGGTGGCATCGCCGGTCGGCGGTATCCGGCGAAGGGGAGACGGTCGCGGCATTGGCCGCCCACATCGCCGATGCCGAGAAGGCGGCTGCGCGAACCGGCTCGGAAGCCTCAGCGACATCGGTGGCGAGCTGGGTGAGCCACTCGATGTTGGGCCGGCGGTGCGGAAGAAGCACGCCCTGCGCAAGGCCGCGGCGGATATTGGCGCGCATCTTGGCGACGCCCTCCAGCGCCGCGCGCTTCGGATAGGAGGTGTCGCCAAGGTGGATGGTCGACGCGATGTTGCCGTGGCTCAGGCCCGCATAATTGTGGCTCGGCCCGATGATCCCGTCGAAGTTGATCTCGACCAGCATCAGCGCGCGGCCGCGAGGAAGGTCTCGCCTTGCCGGATTCCGAGCAGCTCGGCCGTGTTCGAGTCGAGCGTGGCGCCGTCGCCGGAGATGCGGACCTTGCCGCAGGCCGCGGCGAAGTCGCCAAGCCGCCCGCTTGCGACCAGCATGGTGTTGCCGCCTTCGTCATGAGTGCCTGTGAAGGTCAGCTCCTGCGACTCACGAACGGTGCGCAGCTGGTCGATCGGCGCGGACATGGTCGGGCCGCCGTCGAAAATGTCGACATAGCCGTCGGCGCGGAAGCCTTCCGCCTCGAGCATCCGCATGGCCGCACGGCCCGACGGGTGCGGAACGCCCATGACGGAGCGCGCGCTTTCCGGAAGCATTGCGGTGTAGATCGGAGTCTTCGGCATCAGGTCGGCGATGAACTGGGTGCCGTGGACTCCGTTGAACGAGTCCGCTTCCTGGAAGGTCATCCCGAAGAATCGGCCGGCGATCGCGTCCCAGAAAGGCGACCCTCCCTTGTCGTCGATCACTCCGCGAAGCTCGGCCAGCACCCGCTCGGTGAAGCGCGGCCGATGGAGCTTCATGAAGAGGTAGCGGCTTCGAGCGAGGAGCATTCCGAGGCCGCCGGCGCGCGCGCCGGGGTGGAGGAAGAGGCCACCGACTTCCGAGGCGCCCTCGAAGTCGGTGCACAAGGTCAGCATCTCGGCACGGAAGGTGCGGTTGAGCTCGGGCGAATGCTGGGTGAGGGCGCTGACCCGATAGGAATAGAAAGGCTGGCGCTGACCCACCATTCCGAACACCTGGCAGGTGCCGCGGATGACCCCTTCCCTGGGATCCTCGAGAACGAAGACATAGAGGTCGTCGCCGGGCGCGTCCTCGGTCTTGGCGAAGCCGTCCTGGGAACGGGCGAGCTTGTCGACCAGCGCCGCCTTGTCGGCGGGGAGATTGGTGAAGCCGCCGCCGGTCAGCTTGGCCATTTCGTAGATGGCGGCGAAATCGTCGCCGCGGGCAGGGCGGACCCGATAGCTCACGAACGGCCCTCGGCGAGGCGGAGGATGGTGAGGGCGGAAAGGGCGGCGCGTTCGCCCAGGCTTTCGACGATCAGAAATTCCTCCGAACTGTGAATTGAGCCGCCACGCGCGCCCATCGTGTCGACGACGGGCACTCCGCAGGCGGCGATATTGTTGCCGTCGCACACCCCGCCGGTGTCGCGCCAGCCGATCTGTTGGCCGAGATCGCGGCCGCAGTCGCGGACCAGCTCGAACAGCCGTTGCGCGTCCGGGGTCATCGGTTTGGGCGGACGGCCGAAGCCGCCATGGGCGTGAATGACGACGTCATGTTCGGCCGCAATGGCGGCGACCGTCTCGTCGATCAGCATTTGCGCCTGGTCCTGGCCGGCGGGAGTGGCCGGGCGAAGGTTGACCCGGAGCACGGCATGATCGGGAACGACATTGTTGGGCCCGCCGCCGTCGATCTTGGCCGGGTTGATCTTGAGGCCGGGCGCGCGCGCCTTGCTCAGCCGAAGGGCGAGGTCGGCGGCGGCGACCAGCGCGTTGCGGCCGTCCTCCGGGTTGCGCCCGGCATGGGCGGAGCGGCCGCGAACCACGATGCTGAAATTGCCGCTTCCGGGGCGGGCGCCGGCGAGGGTGCCGTCGGGGAGCGCGGACGGTTCGTAGGTGAGGGCGGCCCGCTTGCCGCGCGCGGCCTGGGCGATCAGCGCGGCGGAGCCGGGGGAGCCGACCTCCTCGTCGCTGTTGAGGATGACCTCATAGCCGATCCGTGCGGCGAGCGGCGATTCCTCGACCGCCTCGAGAGCGGCGAGCATGATCGCGATCCCGCTCTTCATGTCGGCCACTCCCGGGCCGCCGAGCACGCCTTCCTCACGCCAAAACACTTGTTGGAACGGGTGATCGGCGGCGAAGACGGTGTCGTAATGGCCGGTGAAGAGGAGCTGCACGGGCGCCTCGGGGCGCACCTTCAAATGAAGGTTGCGGCCATGGTCGAGCGGCGCCGTGTGGCCGTCGGGACGGACGGTCTCGACCGGGGCGGGGTCGACGAGAGTCAGGCTGCCGGGAAGCGGGGAGAAGGCGCCGGCGAGCAGGCCTGCCATAGTCGCCAGGCCCTCGAGATTGCGCGAGCCGCTGTTGATGGCTGCCCAGGCCTGCACCTGGTCGAGCATCGGCGCGGCTTTTGCCGCTTCGACCACCGCGGCTTCGAGGCTGGTGAGTTCCCCCATGGGGAGGGCTCTAGCGGGCGGAATGGCGGATTTCCACCACTGCGCCCCGACAGATTAGCTCAGATGCTCGCGGAACGCCGCGATCACGTCCTCGTAGAGCTTCTTCTTGAAGGGCACGATCATGGCGGGGAGGTCCTCGACGTCGGCCCAGCGCCAGGCGCGGAACTCCGGATCCGCGGTCTCAAGGTTCACGTCCTGGTCGCTGCCGAGGAAGCGGGCGAGGAACCAGGTCTGGCGCTGGCCGCGCCATTTCTCCTTCCACACCACTCCGATCAGGTCGTCCGGAAGGTCGTAGGTGAGCTCGTGCGGGCAACGCGCGACGATCTCGACCAGGTCGCGTCTGATCCCGGTTTCCTCCTCGAGCTCGCGCAGCGCGCCATCGAGCGCGTCTTCGCCGTCGTCGAGGCCGCCCTGAGGCATCTGCCAGGCCTCGAGCTTGCTATCGAGCCTCTGGCCGACCCAGATCTTGCCCTCGCGGTTGACCAGCATGATGCCGGCCGCGGGCCGGTAGCCGTAGCCGCTCAAATCCTTCATCGCGCCTTCTCCAGAAGCAGCTTGAGCGCGGCGATCGAGCGCGCCACGTCGTCGTTGGCGGACGGAAGTGCCCGGCGCAGGTTGATGAAGCCGTGAACGGTGCCCTTCATCTCGAGATAGACGGTGTCGACCCCGGCCTGGACCAGAGCGGCGGCATAGACCCGGCCCTGGTCGCGGATCGGGTCGAGGCCCGCGGTGGTGATGACGGTCGGCGGCATCCCTGCCGGCTCCTTGGCGAGCGGGGCGAAGCGCCAGTCCGACTTGTCGCCGGCATAGCATTTGTCGAACCAGTCCATGCTTCCGTTGCTGAGCAGATAGTCTTCGCCGAATTGCTTGCGGCACGGATAGAAGCGCGTCGGCTCGCTCGCCGGATAGATGGGCCATTGAGCGAGCACCGGCGCGGCCGCCGGCTCGTCGCGAAGCGCAAGGCTGACGACGATCGCGAAATTGCCGCCGGCGCTGTCGCCGAACGGCACCAGGCCGGTGACCTGCCGCTCCAGCGCCTCCGGGCTTCCGGCCAACCAGCGGGCCGCTGCGATCGAATCCTCGATTCCGGCAGGGAAGGGGTGTTCGGGTGCAAGCCGATAGTCCACCGCCACCACCGGCAGGTCCATCTGCCGGGCGACTTCGGCGCAGAAGGGCTCGTGAGTGTCGAGGTCGCCGAGCACCCAGCCGCCGCCATGGTAGAAGACCATCAGCGGCCCCGGCTCGCGGCTCTCGCGTGAGTCGTAAAGGCGCAGGCGGAGCGGTCCCCCCGGACCGTCCATCGTGAGATCGCGGATCACGGCCAGCTCGCCGACCGGCGCGTCCGCGACCTGGCGGGAGGTGTGAAGCATGTTGCGCGCGTCGGCGAGCGGCATCTCGAACGCCTTCTGGTTGGGCAGGGCGTTCACGTAATTGAGGAAAGTCCGCACGTCGGGGCGGACATAGATGGGGGTCTCGTCGGGCATCGGGCTCTCGGGTCGCCTCGGAAAGCGCCTTCCCTAGGGGGCGTGGAGCAAGCCGTCGA
The DNA here is from genome assembly GCA_023416515.1 of Pseudomonadota bacterium. Taxonomy (GTDB): domain Bacteria; phylum Pseudomonadota; class Alphaproteobacteria; order Sphingomonadales; family Sphingomonadaceae; genus Allosphingosinicella. The sequence continues at coordinate 43,419 of JAEZHP010000060.1, forward strand.
GCCGGAGCCGGCCGTCGAGCGCTGCGGCGGCGGTCGTTGACATTGCGCCAAAGCAGGCATTTGATGGGCTCACAGCTACGGGAGGGGGTTCTCGATGGTTGCGATCTCGATCAAGGCGTTGATCCTGGCTCCGGCGGCCGTTCTCGCGGTCGCCTTTCTTGCATCGTGCGGTAGCGACGGCGGCAGCGATGCCACGGGCAATTCGGCGGGCGGGGCCGCCGCTCCCAGCGCCCAGGCGAGCCCGCTCTTCCCGGACAATTTCAAGGGCGTGTGCTCCGGCGCGACGGTGTCGGCCGCGACCGCCTATGACCCGGCGGGAACGACTCACAAGGCGCTCTATTTCGCGACCTATGAAGACGACCTCACCGACCGATCGAGCTCGCTGCCGCCCGATTGGACGGTGCAATTCTCGCCCGAAGGAGATGCGCTGAGAGCCATCGATCTCGTGGTTTGCGCAAGGCGAACGGCGGCGCGCGAGGCGAAGGTCTGCGACGGCTATCAAAGCCGCGGCAGCGACACCCAAAACAGGGTGCGCTGGCACACCGCGACCTACGAGCTGTCGGTCAGGGAGGCGCGGACGGGCCGCGAGCTCGCGAAGACGACTGCGGAGGCGACCGATTCCGATTGCCCGATGTTCATGAACTTCGACGGCGACTCGGACACTGTCGACGCCTACGCGTCCCTGCCGGATTCGACGGTGGCCGATTTCGTGAGACCGCACATCGCCCACTGACAGGGGGCGGTCTCGACGCTAGTTCGGCGGGGTGATCGCGGTCGTCCATCATCCCGACTACGTCCTGCCGTCCGCCTACGCGCCGACTCCCAAGGCGAACAAGAATGCCCTGATCCGCGATGCGCTGCTCGGCTGCGGCGCGGCGCTGGAGTGGATCGAGCCCGAGCCGATGCCGCTGGACTGGCTGAGCGCGGTCCATTGCCCGGACTATGTCGCGGAGGTCGTCGAGGCTCGGGTGCCCGCGCACAAGGAACGGCGCATCGGCTTCCCAATCACTCCGCCGGTGGCGCTTCGCTCGCAGCTCGTCCCAGGCGGAACCTACGCCGCGGCTCTGGCGGCGAAGGAGCGTGGCTTCGCCGCCAATACGGGCGGCGGAAGCCACCATGCGCTCTACGACAGCGGCGCCGGCTATTGCGTGTTCAACGACCTCGCCGTCGCCGCGATACGGCTGCTGGGTGAAGGCCAGGCACGACGCGTGTTGATCGTCGACTGCGACGTTCACCAGGGCGACGGCACCGCCGCGCTCACCGCCGGCCACCCCGACATCGCGACCTTTTCCATCCACGCCGAGCGCAACTTCCCGGTGCGCAAGGCGCGCTCGACGGTGGACGTCGCTCTTCCCGACGGAACCGAGGACTCCGAATATCTCCGGCAACTCGAGCATCACCTCGTTCCGCTGGTCGACGCCTTCGCGCCGGACCTCATCCTCTATCAGGCCGGAGTCGATCCGCTTGCCGACGACCGGCTCGGGCGGCTTTCGCTCACCCAGGACGGCATCGACCGCCGCGACCGGCTTGTTGCATCTCTGGCACAGTCACGCCTCATTCCTCTGGCGAGCACGCCGGGAGGGGGCTATGGACCCGATTTGACGGAAATCGCACGGCGTCATGTGCGTTCTATCATGACGCTGGGAACGGTTTTCGCCGGCCCTCAAGTTGCGGTTCAGTTCTGAAACGCTACCTTGACGCCAAACCGGCCGCGCCGCACGAGGCGCCCGAGAACCGAAAGCTGGACATTTCTTTCATGGCGACCGCCACCAATTTCGTTACCTCCGAAGACCAGGCTCCCGATGTACCCGAGGCGGTAGTCGTCCGCTTCGCCGGCGACAGCGGCGACGGCATGCAGCTCACCGGCAGCCAGTTCACGCTGTCCACCGCGCTCGCCGGCAACGACCTGTCGACCTTCCCGGATTTCCCGGCCGAGATCCGAGCGCCGCAGGGCACGACCTTCGGAGTCTCCGCCTTCCAGATCAATTTCGGATCGGCGACGATCGACACCGCCGGTGACGAGCCCGACGTCCTGATCGCGATGAACCCGGCGGCGCTGAAGACCAATGTCAACGCGCTGAAGCCCGGCGGCCTGATCATCGTCGACGAAGGCGAGTTCGGGGCGCGCAATCTCGCCAAGGCGGGCTATGAGCAGAGCCCGCTGGACGATGGAAGCCTCGCCAAGTGGCAGGTGGTAAAGTTCAACATCTCGCAGCTCACCCTCGATGCGGTGAAGCCGTTCGGCCTCGGCAACAAGGAGGCCCTTCGCTGCAAGAATATGTGGACGCTGGGCCTGGCGCTGTGGATGTTCGACCGTCCGCGCAAGCCGGTCGAGGACTGGCTGAAGGCCAAGTTCGCAAAGGCGCCGCAGCTCGCCGAGGCGAACATCGTCGCCCTCAACGCCGGCCACGCCTTCGGCGAGACCGCCGAGATCGGGTCGCCGCTCAAGCAGCATCATGTCGATCCGGCGCCGGCCGAGCCCGGCCTCTACCGTACCGTCACCGGAGCGGAGGCGATCTCGCTTGGCCTGGTTGCGGGCGCTCAGCTCGCCGGCCTGCCGATGTTCTTCGGCGGCTATCCGATCACTCCGGCGAGCGCGATCCTTCACCATCTCGCCTGCTACAAGGAGTTCGGGGTCGTCACCTTCCAGGCGGAGGACGAGATCGCCGCCATCGGCGCGGCGATCGGCGCCAGCTTCGCCGGCTCGCTCGGAGTGACGTCCTCGTCGGGACCCGGCATTGCGCTCAAGACCGAGGCGATGGGCCTCGCGATCATGACCGAGCTTCCGCTCGTCATCGTCAACTCGCAGCGCGGCGGGCCTTCGACCGGACTTCCCACGAAGACTGAACAGTCCGACTTATATCAAGCAGTTTACGGCAGAAACGGCGACGCTCCGATGCCGGTCATCGCGGCCCGCTCGCCCGCGGACGCGTTCGACTGCGCGATCGAGGCATGCCGAATTGCGGTCCAGTACATGACCCCGGTCATGCTTCTGACCGACGGCTATATCGCCAATGCCGCCGAGCCCTGGAAGGTGCCGGACACCACCCGCTACGAGCGGTTCGACGTCGCCTTCCACGACGCGCCGCTCGCCGAGGGCGAGGCGGTCAATCCTTACGCCCGCGACGACAAGCTCAAGCGCGTTTGGATCAAGCCCGGAACGCCGGGCCTGATGCACCGCATCGGCGGCATTGAGAAGAATGTCGGGACCGGCCACATCGACTACGACCCGGCCAACCACCAGGCGATGACCGACATCCGCGCCGACAAGGTGCTCGGAGTTGCGGGCTCGATCCCTCCGCAAGACCTCGAGCAGGGCGAGCCCGGCGCCGCTCTGGCGGTGGTTGGTTGGGGTTCCACCTACGGCCCGATCGCCCAAGCGGTGCGGCGGGCGCGGGCACGCGGCCTGGATGTCGCCCACGTCCACATCCGCCACATCTGGCCGCTCCCGACCAATCTCGGCGAGCTTCTGCGCGGGTTCGGCAAGGTCATCGTTCCGGAGATGAACAACGGCCAGCTCAAGACCCTTCTTCGCGACCAGTATCTGGTGGACGCTCGGCCGCTGACCAAGGTGTCCGGCCAGCCGTTCAAGATCCGCGAGATCGAAGCCGCAATCGATGAGGCCCTGGCATGAACCCACCCCGCCTGATTCCGCTCGTCGCGATGCTCGCCGTGGTCGTCGTGCTGATCTATTATCTGTGGAGCTGATTTGATGACCGAGATGGTCAAGCTGACGGCGAAGGACTTCGCCACCGACCAGGAGGTCCGCTGGTGCCCCGGCTGCGGCGACTATGCCGTTCTGAAGGCGGTGCAGCGCACGCTTCCTGAGATCGGCGTGGACCCCTCCAAGACCGTGTTCATCTCGGGCATCGGCTGCTCGAGCCGCTTTCCCTATTATATGGAGACCTACGGCTTCCACACGATCCACGGCCGGGCGCCGACGATCGCGACCGGAGTGAAGCTCGCCAATCCCGAGCTCGACGTGTGGATCATCACCGGCGACGGCGATGCTCTGTCGATCGGCGGCAACCACACGATGCACGTGCTTCGCCGCAACCTCGACTGCCAGATCCTGCTGTTCAACAACGAGATCTATGGGCTCACCAAGGGTCAATATTCGCCGACTTCGCGGGTCGGCACGCGCTCGCCCTCAACCCCGTTCGGCTCGGTCGACCGTCCGGTGAGCCCGTCCGCATTCGCGCTCGGTTCCGGCGCGCGCTTCGTCGCGCGCGGGATCGACGTTCACAAGAACCTGCCCGCGGTGCTGAAGGCGGCTCACGCGCACCGCGGTGCGTCGTTCGTCGAGATCTACCAGAATTGCATCGTCTATAATGACGACGTGTTCGCGCCGTTCACGGCCAAGGAGAATGCCGGCAACCAGCTGTGGCTCGAGGCCGGGCAGCCGATGCTGTTCGCCGCCGGCACCAAGGGCATCACTCTCGACCGGGAGCTTCTCTGCCTCAAGATCGTCGACGTGGTCGACGGCGACTGGCAGTCGGCCGGGGTCATCGTCCACGACCCGGCCAATCGCGGAGTCGCGCACATGCTGGTCGAGATGCCGATCGGCCAGGGCTGGCCCGTTGCCCTGGGGGTTCTCTACGAGGACCCGGCGCCGACCTTCGAGAGCGCCATCATCGAGCAGAATCGCGCACTGAGCGACGGCAAGACCCCGGATCTCCAGGCCTTGGTCGCCAAGGGCCAGACCTGGGAGGTCTTCAAGGAGCCGCGCGAGATCTGATGCTCGGGCTGCTGCTGCTCGCCCAGTCGGTGGCCGTTCCCGCCGCTTCCCCGCATCGCGGGCAACCCGCGCCTTCGCCAGGAGCGCCGTTGACCCTGGTCGTTGCGGACGCTGTCGAGCAGACCGACCCGCGGCCTCTTTGCGACGAGCCTCACTGTACCTCGATGTTCCTCGGCCGCTTCGAGAACGCGCGGGTGCTTTCGGGAGCCGACCTGCCTGGGTCGTTCAACGCGCGGCTGGAGATGGGCTCACCCTTCATCTCCCGCTACCGGCTCGTCCTGATTGTCGAGCAGCGCCCGGGCGAGGAGTCCGTCGTTCACGCCGTGGCCGGCTTCAACAGCCGAACCGGTGTCGCCTGTTTCGAACGCTCCGATACTGACGGACTGGGCTGGGTCCCGACGGGCGCAGGCATCACCGCCGAGCGCGGGGAGATCTGCGTCACCGAATGAAGGAACTCAGGCCGCCGGTTTCTCCACGACGAGACGGCGGCCCGTCTCGAAGTCTTCCTCGAGCAGCTTGAGGATCGCGTTGGCGACATCAGCGGGCTGCTTGATTGTCGTGGGGTCCTCGCCGGGGAAGGCGCGCGTGCGCATCACGGTCGCGGTCGCGCCGGGATCGACGAGGGCGACACGGATGTTGGAGATTTTCTGGACCTCGTCGGCATAGCTTAGAGCCAAAGTCTCGAGCGCCGCCTTGGATGCGGCATAGGCGCCCCAGAAGGCGCGGGGGCGGGTGCCAACGCTCGACGTCACCGCGAGCAGCCGAGCCGCCTCGCTTCGCCGCAGGAGCGGATCGAAGGCAGCGATCATCGCCTGGTTGGCGAGAAGGTTCAGCGTCAGGACCTTGCTGAACTCCTTGGCGTCGATCTGCGGAACCGGAGTTAGCGTGCCAAGCATCGCCGCGTTGAGTAGGAGGATGTCGAGCGAGCCCCAACGCTCCGCGACCGCCGTCGCGAGACGGGCGATGCTGTCGTTCTGGGTAAGGTCCATCGGTGCGATCGTCGCGGTGCCGCCGGCGGCGTGGATCTTCTCCTCGACGCCCTCGAGGTCTTCGGCGGTGCGGCCGGTGAGGATGACGTGCGCGCCGGCCGCTCCAAGCGCCTCGGCGGTAGCGGCGCCGATGCCGCGGCTCGCGCCAGTGACGAGGGCGGTGCGGCCCTCGAACTTACGATCGGTCATTGTGAACCCATTCCGTCATGCTGAACTTGTTTCAGCATCCATTTTCGTGAGCCGCGCGATGCACGCAGATGAACCCTGAAACAAGTTCAGGGTGACGGTTTCCTATGCGTATTCGAGCTGATGCCGGCGCTCGGCGTCGTCATGATCCGTCAGAGTCGTCGGATAGTCGCCGGTGAAGCAGGCGTCGCAATAGCTCGGCCGCGCCGCCTGGCGGCTGCCGTCGCCGACCGCCCGGTAGAGCCCGTCGATCGACAGGAAGGCGAGGCTGTCGGCATGGATATGCTCGGCCATTCCCGGCACATCCATCTTGGCCGCGAGCAGCTTCTCGCGCTCGGGCGTGTCGACGCCGTAGAAGCAGCTGTGGCGGGTCGGCGGCGATGCGATGCGCATATGGACCTCAGCCGCGCCGGCCTCGCGAAGCATCTGAACGATCTTCATGCTGGTGGTGCCGCGGACGATCGAATCGTCGATGAGGACGATGCGCTTGCCGGTGATCAGCGCGCTGTTGGCGTTGTGCTTCAGCTTCACGCCGAGGTGGCGAACCTGGTCGCTCGGCTGGATGAAGGTGCGCCCGACATAATGCGAGCGGATGATCCCGAGCTCGAACGGGATGCCGCTTTCCTGAGCATAGCCGATCGCCGCGGGCACTCCGCTGTCCGGCACCGGCACGACCATGTCGGCCTCGACGGGATTCTCGCGCGCCAGCTCGGCGCCGATCTGCTTGCGCACCGTATAGACCGAGGTGCCGTCCACGACGCTGTCGGGCCTTGCGAAATAGACATGCTCGAAGATGCACGGCCGCGCCGGATGATCGCCGAACGGCCGCATCGAGCGGACGCCCTCGTCGTTGACGATGACCATCTCGCCGGGATCGACGGTGCGCAGGTAGGTCGCTCCGACCACGTCGAGCGCAACCGTCTCGCTCGCGAAGATGGTCGCATTGCCGAGCTTGCCCATGACGAGCGGCCGGATGCCGAGCGGGTCGCGGCAGGCGATTAGCCCCTCGTCGGTGAGGATGACGAGACTGTAGGCCCCCTCCACCCGGCGAAGAGCGTCGATCAGCCGGTCGAGAAGGCCGCGATATGTGGACGTGGCGACGAGGTGGATGATCACCTCGGTGTCGCTGGTCGACTGGAAGATCGAGCCGCGGCGGTTGAGCTCGGCGCGAAGGAACATCGCGTTGGAGATGTTGCCGTTATGGGCGACCGCGAAGCCGCCGTTGGCGAGGTCGGCGAACAGCGGCTGGACGTTGCGAAGCGCCGTCTCGCCGGTCGTTGCGTAGCGGACATGGCCGATCGCCGAGTGGCCCTGCAGCTTTGCAACGGCATTGGCGCGGCCGGCGAAGATGTCACCGACCTTGCCCATGTCGCGATGCGAGTGGAACTGCTTGCCGTCGAGGCTGGTGATTCCGGCCGCCTCCTGGCCGCGATGCTGAAGCGCGTGGAGACCGAGCGCTGCGACCGCTGCCGCGGTGTCGGCGCCCCAGATTCCGAAGACGCCGCACTCCTCGCGCAGCTTGTCTCCATAGGCGTCGAGATCGAAGGGATTGGTCGTCAGCATCAACTAGCTTCCGTGGGCCCGAGCGGCGCTGTTCGAGTTACGTGCCTCGGCCTGTGCCGCCCCCAAGCGCCCAGGTCCATGTCAAATCATGACGCGGGCCATATGGCCTGTTGCGGCTGAACCTTCAATGAGGGCAGGAGACCCTCATGCGAAACCGAGCGGCCCTCGCATTCCTGATCGCCGTTTCCGCCTGTAGTGGCCGAGACGACAGTTCGAGCGGCAATGCGGCCGCTGGCGTGACCGCTCTGTACGAAGGCGGCCAGGCCGCGCGGCGCAATCAGCTGTGCCTGATCCAACGCGACGGAGCGACCCGCTTCGGACTGATCGTGTGGTCAGGTACGAGCAACAACAGCTGCACCGGGAAGGGCCGTGCAACCCAACAAGGCGAGCGGTTGTCGCTCGCGATGGAAGGCGACGACACCTGCGTCATAGAGGCCCGGGTGGAAGGCGGGTCTATCAGCTTGCCTGCGAGCCTGCCGGAGGGCTGCGCTTATTATTGCGGTCCGGGTGTGACGATGACAGGCGCCAGCTTCGAGAGAAGTGGAAACAGCCCGGACGATGCGCGCCGTGCGGTCGATCTCGTCGGCGATCCCCTCTGCGGCTAGCCAACTGAGTCGCGCGAAGCCCGGGGGCCTCTTTACGTTGACGTGAACGTAAAGTATCTCGGCGGCCATGCCGAACTCCGCACTGCACGCCGATTTCCATCAGCACAGCGCCAGCACGGCGACCTATTCGATCACGGATTTGTGCACCGAGTTCGGAGTCACCCCGCGCGCGCTTCGTTTCTACGAGGACGAGGGGCTGATCGCTCCTCAGCGCCAGGGGCTCGCGCGCATCTATTCCTGGCGTGACCGCGCTCGCCTCGCCTGGATCCTGCGCGGCAAGCGAGTCGGCTTCAGCCTCGCCGAGATCCGCGAGATGATCGACCTCTACGACAAGAATGACGGCCGCCAGGCACAGCGCCTGGTTACCCTCGAGAAGTGCCGTGGCCGAGTCGACGCGCTCAAGAAGCAGAAGCTCGATATCGACGCCACGATCGACGAGCTCGAGCGCTTCATCGCCATGGTCGAGGAAGCCGACGCCCAAAGCCCGCCTGCGCCGCGCGCCGCCCGCGGCTGACGAACACCCAAAAAGGAAGAGAGAATGCCGAGCTATACCGCCCCCGTCCGCGAATCGCGCTTCATCATCGAGGAAGTGCTGGGCGTCGAGCGCTACTCGAACCTGCCGGGCTTCGAGAATGCGACCCCCGACATGATCGAGGCGATCCTGACCGAGGCGGGCCGCTTCTGCTCAGAGGTGCTGGCGCCTCTGAACCGGGTCGGCGACGAGGAGGGCTGCACCCGCCACGACGATGGCTCGGTGACGACTCCGACCGGCTTCAAGGATGCCTGGGATCAGTTCGTTGCAGGCGGCTGGACCGGCCTTTCGGCTCCGGAGGAATATGGCGGGCAGGGCCTTCCGCAGCTGCTCGCCACCGCGGTCAGCGAATATCTCCTATCCGCCAACCAGGCCTTCGAAATGTACCATGGCCTGACCATGGGCGCGGAGGCGTCGATCCTGGTCAAGGGAACGGAGGAGCAGAAGCGCACCTATCTGCCCAACATGATCGCCGGCAAATGGACCGGTACGATGAACCTGACCGAGCCGCATTGCGGGACCGATCTCGGCCTCCTCAAGACCCGCGCCGAGCCGCAGGCCGACGGCAGCTACAAGATTTCGGGCACCAAGATCTTCATCTCCTCGGGCGAGCACGACCTTGCCGAGAACATCATCCACTTGGTGCTCGCCAAGATCGCCGGCGCACCTGACACGGTGAAGGGGATCAGCCTGTTCATCGTGCCCAAGTTCCTGGTCAACGAGGACGGCAGCCTCGGCGAGCGCAATGGAGTCACCTGCGGCTCGATCGAGCACAAGATGGGCATCCACGGCAACTCGACCTGCGTCATGAACTATGACGATGCGACCGGCTATCTCGTCGGGGAGCCCGAGAAGGGCCTCGCCGCAATGTTCATCATGATGAACGCCGCGCGCCTCGGAGTAGGCCTCCAGGGCCTCGCCCAAGGCGAGGTCGCCTACCAGAACGGCGTGACCTACGCGAAGGAGCGCCGCCAGGGCCGAGCCCTCGTCCCCGACGCCCGCGACCCGAACGCCAAGGCCGACTCGATCATCGTCCATCCCGACGTCCGCCGCATGCTGATGGAGGCCAAGGCCTTCAACGAGGCGGCGCGCGCGCTTGTCCTGTGGGGAAGCCTCCAGGTCGATCTCTTGCGCCGCGCCCAGGACGAGGAGACCAGGCAGCAGGCCGACGATTTGCTCGGCCTCCTGACCCCGGTCATCAAGGGCTACCTCACCGACAAGGGCTTCGAGGCTGCGGTCAACATGCAGCAGGTCTATGGCGGCCACGGCTATATCCGCGAATGGGGAATGGAGCAGTTCGTCCGCGACGCTCGCATCGCCCAGATCTACGAGGGCACCAACGGCATCCAGGCATTGGACCTGGTCGGCCGCAAACTTCCCAAGGACGGCGGCCGGGCGATCATGTCCTTCATCAAGATGGTCGGCGACGAGGTCGCGGCCGCCACGGACAATGAGGAACTGAAGCCGCTCGCGGAAGCGCTCGAGCAGGCCAATGGCGATCTCCAGGCCTCGACGATGTGGCTGATGCAGAACGCGATGGCCAACCCGAACCAGGCCGGCGCCGCGGCCTATCCCTACATGACCATCATGGGCATCGTCAGCCTCGGCCTGATGTGGCTGCGCATGGCCCGAGTCAGCTCCGACGCGCTCAAGAATGGCAAGGGCGGCGATAGCTTCCACGAGAACAAGCTGGTCACCGCCCGCTTCTTTGCCGCCAGGGTGATGCCGGAGACGCTGTCCCTGCGCCGCAAGGTGGAGGCGGGCGCCGACACCATCATGGCGCTCCCGGCAGAAGCTTTCTAAGCGGAGGGGGGGCCGGGAGCCCCCGCCCGG
>JAEZHP010000099.1 GCA_023416515.1 Pseudomonadota bacterium
CTTCGCTGAAGTCGCCGTCGCTGCGACGGATCTTGAACTTGTGCCCGCAGTTGGTGCACTTGACGGTCGTGCCACGACCGCTGACGAGCGCGTCGTCGAACTCGTACTCGGTGTTGCACCGCTCGCACTTGACGTCCATCGCGAAGGAGCCCGAAAGGGTTGAAGCGGAAGCGCTGCGTCGAGACCTGGGTGTGGAGTCGCCGCCCGCTCGTCGTCACATCGGCCCACAGGGCACTCTGGGGCGCCTCCACGCTATCAAGTCGCCCTCTACTCTCCAACCAGAAGAGATCCGAAGGGCTTTTCTTTCTCGCGGTGCACGGCTCGCGTGCCCGATGGGGCGCCTTCAGGCCTCACGGTCCCAAGCTTCTGTCGGTCCGATGCCGAGGCCGCGGCTCTCTCCTCTCATTCTCTCCGTCCATGCGGGGAAACGCGACGCCTCGCTGTGCTCGCGTGTCATCCTCCGTCGCACCGCCCACACCTTCGCCGGTGAAATCCACCCGCGGGCGGACACCTGCCCGCGGGCGAGCCGCGAAGATTTCCAGCGAGCCGAGAAGTCGAGTGAGGAAGGAAGACTCAGCTTCGGTGTCGAGAGCTGTGGGGCTGGGCTCCGGACGAGGACGAGGACGAGGACGAGGACGAGCTCGAGGCAACGCCGACCCTCGAAGAGGATGGGGGCCGGCCTCAGGTCGAGCGCTCCGCCGTTGTTTGGTTGTCTGACGCACCGTCCACAGGAGACGTGAACGGAAGTGCACGCCCCGCCGTGGGCTCTCCTGGCTACCCTGGTTTTCTGGGATGATCGCGCGTCTTGTCTGGGGCACGACGGTTGCTACGCTCGGGAGGCATCGCGAGAGTCGAGCTCGCCGAGGAACCGCAAACATGATGATGAAGCGTGCAGTCTCCTTCGTTCTCTTCGGGTTGGGCGCGGTCGCCGTCGGCGGGTGTCCGATTTACTCGTCGGATAGGGACCACCGCGTTTGTGTTGGTGGGGACTGCTACGACTGCCCCGAGTCTTACTATTCGTCCGCGTGCGAGGCGTGGACCTGCAACCGCGCCAGCGACTGCCCGACCGACTACACGTGCACGGCCGATCACCGGTGCAAGCTCGGAAACGGACCGCCGCCGAGCAGTGGCCTGGCCTGCACGAAGCCGTCCGACTGCGCTCCAGGCAGCAACTGCGGTGCAGACAACCTCTGCCACACCGGAGATTGTTCGACGAGCGGCTGCCCGACGTCGTTCGTCTGCCGCCTCGGGGACGAGAACAACGGCGTCCCGCAGTGCGTCCCGGTGGGCGACGGGGGAACGGTCTCGACCTGCAAGAGCGACAACGATTGTCCCACCCCTGCGGGCTCGAAATGTCTGACCGGCACGTGCGTGCCTCCGCAGGACCAGTGCGCGGACGCCACGCAGTGCCCCGCCGGCCAGTGCGTCGACGGCGCCTGCACGCCGTCGTGCAGCCCGACCAAGCCTTGCCCCACGGGCTACGCGTGTGACACGTCGAAGGGCGTCTGCACCAACAATCCGTCACCCTGCACCACGTCGGACCAGTGCGACGGCAAGGTGTGTGTGGACGAGCACTGCGTCGATCCGTGCGGCCCGGGCGGCACCTGCGCCCCTGGCCTCGTGTGCGTCGACGGCGGGTGCACGCCGGACGAAAAGCCGGTGTTCGTCTGCGGGACCGACGGCGTCCAGGACAACTGCAAGGAAGGCAGCATCTGCCTCCGCCACAGCTGCTACATCGCGTGCAGCGCGGACGCGGGCGCGGAGGAGTGCAAGAACGCGGACGTCTTCAACCAGTGCAAGGCCGTGACGACGAGCTCGGGCAACCACCACGTCTGTGGCTCGACCAGCAACCTCGGCACCGACTGCGACCCCACCGTGGGCAGGAACTGCGCCGCGCCCCTCATCTGCATCGACGGCTACTGCAAGTAACGCCCGACCGAGGACGCCAACGCGCGCCCATGAATGGCCGCGAGCCCAGAGCAAGGGTGGCGGAGTCACGCCGGACCGACCGGCGACACCTCCCTTGCCCTGAGCTCCGCGTCGGGCGCTCGAAGAGCGCCTTCTTGCTCGGGGGGACGTCCCGCGAACACGTTGGTGCGTCTACACGATGACGCGCTAAGAGTGGCTGAGGTGACGGAGGAGGTGGCTCAGAAGCAGCCGAAACCGCACCCAGCGAAGCCGATCCCTCCGAAGCCGAGGTCGCCGAAGCCGAGGCCGCCGAAGCCGAGGCCGCCGAAGCCGGCCTCGCCGAAGCCGACCTCGCCGAAGCCGAGGCCGCCGAAGCCGAGGCCATCGCCAAAGAAGCCACCGGCGAAGGGCACGACACCGTAGCCGTACGGCGCGATGCCCTCCGCTACGAGGCCGTCCTGCCTCGTAGCGACATTCTCACCAGGTGCGGCACGAGCCTCCGTCGGCAGAGACTCCGCGCGCGACGTTTCTTCGCCCGACAGATCGCCGAGTGACGGGTCCTCGACAGGGCTGGCGCAGCCGACCAGGAGACCGAGACCGATGGCCGAGAGCGCGACACAAACTCGATTGAGAGTGAACATAAAAGTTACCTCCTTCGAGCTGTGCGCGTGCACTCCCGAGACCATGTCGTTGAGCTCCGCGCGTCCGGATTCGTCGGGCACGGTGCTACAGATAAATAGGGATAGACCCAGCCGTAGCGCGCCCACGGCTCGGCGCGCGAGGCCGCGCTTGGGGTCGACGGAGCTCGCGGCGCGCCTCGGTTCTCCGGCGGATCGCCCACGTCGACGACGCCGCTTCGAACGCGAGCGCGCCCGTCCGCGACGGGCTCAGGC
>JAEZHP010000116.1 GCA_023416515.1 Pseudomonadota bacterium
GAGCCGGACCGTCCGGCTCCCCACATCGCTAAGGAACCTGACAAATGGCCCGCAGCCATCCGCTCGAGCGCTATCGCAACATCGGCATCATGGCGCATATCGACGCCGGCAAGACCACGACGACCGAGCGCATCCTTTATTATACCGGCAAATCCTACAAGATCGGCGAGGTCCACGAGGGCACCGCCACCATGGACTGGATGGAGCAGGAGCAGGAGCGCGGGATCACGATCACGTCCGCGGCGACCACGTGCAAGTGGCGCGCAGCCGAGGGCAAGGGTGAAGAGCACCTGATCAACATCATCGACACGCCTGGGCACGTCGACTTCACCATCGAAGTCGAGCGTTCGCTTCGCGTGCTCGACGGCGCGGTCACCTGCTTCGACGGCGTTGCCGGCGTCGAGCCGCAGTCCGAGACCGTGTGGCGACAGGCCGACAAGTATCGCGTTCCGCGCATGTGCTACGTCAACAAGCTCGACCGCACCGGCGCGAGCTTCGACCGCTGCGTCCAGATGATCAAGGATCGCCTGGGTGTGCGCGTCGCCGTCCTCTATCTGCCGATCGGCCTCGAGAGCCAGTTCGTCGGCCTCGTCGACCTCGTCGAGAACCGCGCGATCGTGTGGCTCGACGAGTCGCTGGGAGCGAAGTTCGAATATCGCGAAATCCCGGATGACATGAAGGACGCCGCCGCTGCGGCCCGTTCCGAACTGATCGAGATCGCCGTCGAGCAGGACGACGCGGCGATGGAAGCCTATCTCGAGGGCACCGAGCCCGACGTCGCGACTCTGAAGGCGCTGATCCGCAAGGGCACGCTTGCGTTCGACTTCGTTCCGGTGACCTGCGGCTCGTCGTTCAAGAACAAGGGCGTCCAGCCCCTTCTCGACGCCGTCGTCGACTATCTGCCGAGCCCGCTCGACATTCCCGCCGTCCAGGGCGTCAAGCTCGACGGCGAGACCGAGGATTCGCGCCCGGCCGACGACAATGCGCCGATGTCGCTGCTCGCCTTCAAGATCATGAACGATCCGTTCGTCGGCTCGCTCACCTTCGCCCGCATCTATTCGGGCACCCTCACCAAGGGTCAGTATCTGAACTCGGTGAAGGACAAGAAGGAGAAGATCGGCCGTATGCTCCTGATGCACGCGAATTCGCGTGAGGACATCGAGGAAGCGCGCGCCGGCGACATCGTCGCCATCGCGGGCCTCAAGGAGACCACGACCGGCGACACCCTGTGCGATCCGGCGAACCCGATCATTCTCGAGCGGATGGAATTCCCCGAGCCGGTGATCGAGCTTTCGGTGGAGCCGAAGACCAAGGCCGACCAGGAGAAGATGGGCCTCGCCCTCAACCGCCTGGCCGCCGAGGATCCCTCCTTCCGAGTCTCGACCGATCACGAATCGGGCCAGACCATCATCAAGGGGATGGGCGAGCTCCACCTCGAGATCCTGGTCGACCGCATGAAGCGCGAGTTCAAGGTCGAGGCCAATGTCGGCGCGCCGCAGGTGGCCTATCGTGAGTACCTCAAGAAAGAGGTCGACATCGACTACACCCACAAGAAGCAGTCGGGCGGCACTGGCCAGTTCGGCCGCGTCAAGGTCAAGCTGACCCCGGGTGAGCGCGGTGCCGGCATCATCTTCAAGGACGAGATCAAGGGCGGCAACATTCCGAAGGAATATATCCCCGCGATCGAGAAGGGCTTCCGCGAGACGGCGGCGACGGGCTCGCTGATCGGCTTCCCGATCATCGACTTCGAGATCCTGCTGTACGACGGCGCCTACCACGACGTCGACTCGTCGGCCCTGGCCTTCGAGATCACCGCCCGCGCTGCGATGCGCGAAGCGGCTCAGAAGGCAGGCATCACCCTGCTCGAGCCGATCATGAAGGTTGAGGTCGTGACCCCCGAGGACTATCTCGGCGACGTCATCGGCGACATCAACAGCCGCCGTGGGCAGATCCAGGGCACCGACAGCCGGGGCAATGCCCAGTCGGTCGAGGCTCTGGTGCCGCTTGCGAATATGTTTGGCTACGTTAATGAGCTTCGGTCCTTCACCCAGGGCCGTGCTCAGTACAGCATGCAGTTCTCGCACTATGACGAGGTGCCTGCGAACGTGGCTGACGAGGTCAAGGCGAAGCTGGCTTAACGGCCGTCGAGCTGGTCGGGTTGATTTTAGTTAAGAAAACGAAGGGTTTGGCAAATGGCGAAAGCTAAGTTTGAGCGGAACAAGCCGCACTGCAATATCGGCACCATCGGTCACGTCGACCATGGCAAGACGTCGCTGACCGCGGCGATCACCAAGGTCCTGGCGGAAAACATCGCGGGCAACGCGGCTGTCGATTTCGCCAACATCGACAAGGCGCCGGAAGAGCGCGAGCGCGGAATCACCATTTCGACCTCGCACGTCGAATATGAGACCGACACGCGTCACTATGCGCACGTCGATTGCCCCGGCCACGCCGACTATGTGAAGAACATGATCACCGGCGCCGCTCAGATGGACGGCGCGATCCTGGTCGTGTCGGCCACCGACGGCCCGATGCCGCAGACCAAGGAGCACATCCTGCTCGCCAAGCAGGTCGGCGTTCCGACCATGGTCGTCTTCATGAACAAGGTCGACCAGGTTGACGATCCCGAGATCCTGGAGCTGGTCGAGCTCGAGATCCGCGAGGAGCTTTCCAAGCGCGACTTCGACGGCGACAACATTCCGATCATCAAGGGTTCGGCCCTGGCCGCCCTCGAGGACAGCAACGACGAGATCGGCAAGAACGCGATCCTCGAGCTGATGAAGGCCGTCGACGACTGGATTCCGCAGCCGGAGCGTCCGCTCGACAAGCCGTTCCTGATGCCCATCGAGGACGTGTTCTCGATCTCGGGCCGCGGCACTGTCGTGACCGGCCGCGTCGAGACCGGCGTCGTCAAGGTCGGCGAGGAAGTCGAGATCATCGGCATCAAGGACACCCGCAAGACCGTCGTCACCGGCGTCGAGATGTTCCGCAAGCTGCTCGACCAGGGCCAGGCCGGCGACAACATCGGCGCTCTGATCCGCGGCGTCGGCCGTGAGGAAGTCGAGCGTGGCCAGGTTCTGGCCAAGCCGGGCTCGATCACCCCGCACACCGACTTCTCGGCCGAGGTGTACGTCCTGTCGAAGGACGAGGGCGGCCGCCACACGCCGTTCTTCGCCAACTACCGTCCGCAGTTCTACTTCCGCACAACCGACGTGACGGGCATGGTCGAGCTGCCGGAAGGCACCGAGATGGTCATGCCGGGCGACAACGTCACCCTCGGCGTGAAGCTGATCGCTCCGATCGCCATGGACCAGGGCCTGCGCTTCGCCATCCGCGAGGGCGGCCGCACGGTCGGCGCCGGCGTCGTCGGCACGATCACGAAGTAAGCTCACAAGCTTCTTCGTAAGGTTCAGGAGGCCCGGTTCCCGCAAGGGAGCCGGGCCTTCCCTTTTAATGGGAGCACCCCAGATCGGGCGTGGCCTGGAATTGACCGCGAACCGGCCCGTTGCGGCCGGAAAGGGGTTGATTTCCCACCGCGTCTCTGGCAGTGGCGCGCTTCCTCTGGAATTTGAACAGCAAGAGGCCCGGTCACGGGCCCAGGCTCTTTCGCATCGGTAAAGTGGAAATGGATACCAACAACATCCGCATTCGCCTGAAGGCGTTCGACCATCGCGTCCTTGATCAGGCGACCGGCGACATCGCCGACACCGCCCGCCGCACTGGCGCGCTCATCCGCGGACCCATTCCACTGCCGACGCAGATCGAGAAGTTCACCGTCAACCGCTCGCCGCACGTCGACAAGAAGTCGCGCGAGCAGTTCGAGGTCCGGACCTACAAGCGGCTGCTCGATATCGTGCAGCCCACGCCGCAGACGGTGGACGCGCTGATGAAGCTCGACCTCGCTGCCGGTGTCGACGTCGAGATCAAGCTGGCCTAAGGGCCGGCAGCGCTCCTCACCGGAGCGCGCGACTAGGGTGATACCGCACGGGCATGCCCGTGGCCTGCGTCCCCGCCGTCTCGCATCAGCGAGGCACAAGCCCAGGCGGGGCACGCATCATTTTTTGGGCTTGCACGCCCCCGGCATGCCGTCGGGGGCCTATGCATAGGAGTGAGTAGATCATGCGCACTGGCGTGATCGCGAAGAAAATGGGAATGACCCGTCTGTTCCAGGACGACGGCCGGCACGTGCCGGTGACCGTTCTGGCTCTCGACAACGTCCAGGTCATTGCCCGTCGCGAAACCGATCGTGATGGCTATGTCGCCGTCCAGCTTGGCGCTGGCAGCGCCAAGGCCAAGAACCTGACCAAGCCCGAGCGTGGTCACTTCGGCAAGGCCGAAGTGGAGCCGAAGGCGCGTCTCGCCGAGTTCCGCGTCGCCGAGGATGCTCTCCTCGACGTCGGCGCGATGATTTCGGCCGACCATTTCGTTGCCGGCCAGATGGTCGACGTCCAGGGCGTGACCCAGGGCAAGGGTTTCGCCGGCGCCATGAAGCGCTGGGGCTTCGGCGGTCTTCGAGCCACCCACGGCGTCTCGGTCTCGCACCGTTCGCACGGTTCGACCGGTCAGCGCCAGGATCCGGGCAAGGTCTTCAAGAACAAGAAGATGGCCGGTCACATGGGCGCCCGCACCCGCACCCAGCAGAATCTCGAGATCGTCCGCACCGACGTCGAGCGCGGCCTCCTCTTCGTGAAGGGCTCCGTGCCCGGTCACAAGGGAAGCTGGCTGCTCGTTCGGGACGCCGTGAAGGTCTCGCGTCCGGACAATGTCCCCTACCCCGCCGGAATTCGCCAGGCCGCCAATGCCGCGCCCGCCGCTGAGGCTCCGGCCGAAGCTGCGGTCGAAACCGCGGGCCAGGAAGGTTAAGCCATGAAGGTCACCACCAAAACCCTCGACGGCGCCAAGGGCTCGGAGATCGAGCTCAGCGACGACGTCTTCGGTGTCGAGCCGCGCGCCGACATCCTCCACCGGGTCGTCACCTGGCAGCTCGAGAAGCGCCGCGGCACCGCCCGCGCCGCCCGCGAGCGTTCCGACGTCGCCCGCACCGGCAAGAAGTTCGGTCGCCAGAAGGGCGGCGGCACCGCCCGTCACGGCGACCGCAAGGCGCCGATCTTCATCGGCGGCGGCAAGGCGCACGGCCCCCGGGTCCGCGACTTCAATCCGTCGCTGAACAAGAAGGTCCGTGCTCTCGGTCTCAAGATGGCGCTCTCGGCCAAGGCCCGTGACGGCCAGCTGGTCGTGCTCGACAGCCTCGACATGACCGACGCCAAGACCAAGGTGCTCAAGGGCAACCTCGCCAGCCTCGGCTTCGGCCGCAAGGCGCTGGTGATCGACGGCGACGCGGTCAGCGTCGGCTTCGCCCGTGCCTCGTCGAACCTGGCGGAGATCAACCTCCTGCCGGCGATCGGCGCCAACGTTTACGACATCCTCAACCACGAGACGCTGGTGCTGACCCGCGCCGCGGTCGAGAAGCTGGAGGCCCGCTTCAATGGCTAAGAAGCCGACCAAGCAGGCGGCGGTCGACATCAATCATTATGATGTCGTCCTCGCGCCGCACATCACCGAGAAGGCGACCCTGCTCTCCGAGCAGAATGCGGTCGTGTTCAAGGTCGCCGGAGGTGCCTCCAAGCCGCAGATCAAGGCTGCGGTCGAGGCTCTGTTCAACGTGAACGTCACCGGCGTGAACACCATCACCCAGAAGGGCAAGACCAAGCGCTGGAAGGGCACCCCCTACCGCCGGTCTGACTTCAAGAAGGCTGTCGTGACCCTGGCCGAAGGCCAGTCGATCGACATCACCACCGGGATCTGAGGCGGAACATGGCACTCAAGACCTACAATCCGACCACCTCGTCGCAGCGCGGCCTGATCCTGGTCGACAAGTCGTCCCTGTGGAAGGGCAAGCCGGTCAAGGCTCTCACCGAGGGCAAGAAGAAGACCGGCGGGCGCAACAACAAGGGCCACGTCACGTCGCGCGGAATCGCCGGCGGCCACAAGCAGCGCTATCGCTACGTCGATTTCAAGCGCCGCAAGTGGGACATGGTCGCGACCGTCGAGCGTCTGGAATATGACCCGAACCGCACCGCGTTCATCGCCCTCGTAAAATATGAGGACGGCGAGCTCGCCTACATCCTCGCGCCGCAGCGCCTCGCCGTGGGCGACACCGTTATCGCGGGCGAGAAGACCGACACCAAGCCTGGCAACGCGATGCTGCTCGGCCAGATGCCGGTCGGCACCATCTGTCACAACGTAGAGATGAAGCCGGGCAAGGGCGGCCAGATCGCCCGTTCGGCCGGCACTTACGTGCAGGTCGTCGGCCGCGATCGGGGAATGGTCATCGTCAGGCTCAATTCAGGCGAGCAGCGTTATCTGCGCGCGGATTGCATGGGTACCGTCGGTGCGGTGTCGAACCCCGACAACCAGAACCAGAACTTCGCCAAGGCCGGCCGCGGTCGCTGGATGGGCAAGCGCCCGTGGACCCGCGGCGTCGCGAAGAACCCGGTCGATCACCCGCACGGTGGTGGTG
>JAEZHP010000156.1 GCA_023416515.1 Pseudomonadota bacterium
GCGCAACCTGACAGCTCCGCGCTTCGGCCTCTTGCACCCGCCATCGGCGATGGCTCAGATCACGAAAGGACTCTCGCTTCCGCTGGATGAAAAACGGGGGTCACGTCACGCTCTCTGGTGGATAGACGACGCCCTCGCGGACGCAGACGGCCTCGGTCCAAAGAAACCCCTGCAGCAATCATTCCTCTGGGCGGTCATGCTGCTTCTGCTGGTTTTGCGGCACCGCAAGGCCACGCCCTTATTCCTAGCGCCCGACGCAACCGATGCCAACTCCGCAGCTCTCTTCAAGAGAGTTGAGACGAGCCTGAACAAGGCGAATGCAGAGATACATAGAAGCCATGCAGGGAAGCGCAGGCGGATCCATCGGGCGATCCCAGACGCGGTCTCCAATGCCCTCGCATTTCTCAACAAGACTGGAGGAAACCCCGACATCATCCGAGCCATCGCTCAAGAGCTCGAAGAGGACGAGGCGCCTTAAGCCTAGGGCGATAGGAAAGCGTTGAGTTCGGCAATCTGCCGACGAGCGTCAAACATCGACACGACCTCGGCGGCGCCCCGAACGTCTTCAAGCGCCTCGTCGTGTGCGCCACGCGTCGGATCTTCAGGAGTGTCACGAACGTAGAACAAACCGACGCGCGCCGCTCGCCCATCGGGCTTGTTGCGCAGAACGCGTCCGATCCTCTGGATGAACTGTATCTTACTACTTGACGTGGCGACGATCAGGCCGAGATCAGCGTCGGGCACATCTACGCCCTCATCGAGCACCTTGGGAGCGACGATCGCCTTGATCTTTCCTGCCCGGAAATCGGCCAAGATCGCGCGTCGGTCGTCTCGCTTAAGCTCGCTATGGTAGGTGATAGTCCGCATCCGAGCCGCCTTCCACCGCTCGGCGATGAGTCCGGCGCCCTGTATCGTCATCGTGAAAGCGATCGTCCGATCGGCGGCCATAACAGCGGGAACAAGCGCCTTGGCGGTCTTCAGCTTGCCTTGAGCCTCCGACAGCACACGCTGTTTTTTCGCGAAAGCGTCGAGGAACCGGCGCGCCAGGATCGTCGCGCTCCCCCCGCCTCCTTCGGACGTTGCTGACGTCCACTTCATGAAGGTGGCGAAGCTCTCATCAGGAGCTTGGAACTGGTCGATCAGCGCCCTTCTTGCCTTCGTGGCTCGTTCGCTTTCTGCATCGTATGTTTCGCGCTCGTGCGAAGTCAGATCCACCGCGATGAGCGCCACCCGGAAAGGGCAGATGGCTTGCTCTCGCCGCGCTCTCCCATAGTCTGCCTTGAACACGACGTCGCGGAAGAAGGGCAGAAGATGCGTCTCGTGCTGGCCGTCGGCGCGGCGCCAGGTGGCGCTGAGGCCAAGACGCCGGACGAACCCGTCCTCCAGCGCTCTCGAAAAGGCGTCGGCGCCAAAGCGATGAACCTCGTCGGCGATGATTAGCGGAGCCTTCGTGCGAGGCGCTAGAGCCCACCGGCTGGCGCTGTGAACCGTTGAGACAAGCACATCGCACTCATCCGAGTGGTCAAGGAAGCCGTCCCCGAACCTGCCGACGCGAGCATGGGGCAGCGCGGATTGCAGCCGGCTCTTCCACTGATGCAGGAGGTCGGTCGTGGGAACGACGACCACCGCTTTGTCCCCAGCCGCAATCTGCTCCTCGATCGCCGCCAATCCGAGCACTGTTTTGCCTGCACCAGTGACTGCTTCGACGATACCGATACGACCGGCCGCCCGCCAAGAGGCCAGAGCTTCAGCCTGCCAGGGGTAGAGCCGAACCAGCGCGCCATCTGCTGGAGCAGAGCACGGTTCCCGAGCCCTCTGAGGCTTCGGTGTGTCCTCAGGCGCAGGAGCACGAGCGCGTGTTTCCGCTCGGGCGAGCTGGAGAGCTGCGTTGCGAACTCCACGAAAGGCTATCGCCTTCGAAGGCGCGGGCCCTGTTTGGCCCGTTTTCGAGCCTCGGCCTAGCCTCCGCTCCAAGGTTGCTCTGCAACGGGACGCATGGCGCGTCAGTCGGCCCCGAGTAGCTTCCCTGCGGTCAAACTCAGCTATGATCTTCCGGATCAATGAAGCGTCAGCGGCCACTCTCTCTGTGAGCGCCATCAATTCGTCTGAGGTGAGAAGCGTCAGATCGTCGGACTTCAAGATTTCCTCACGATAACTCCACTCGCTCGATGCGCCTGCGGCCAGAACGGTCCTAAACGGCGGAACGGACGGGTTGGAGCGGCTTGATGCCCTTAGAGTGGAGTGGGTTGACCTCGAGCTTTGCAAACTTTGAGGGAGCATCAGTTGCACCCATCCCGGAACGTCGCAAATGCTGGGCAGAAATTGGGCGCGCGAAACAGCCTCATAAACGCTTCTGAAAAGCCCTCGACGACGCCCCCGTTACACCCTCACACGTAAACACACCTACCGAGATTGGTAACAGCTAAGCGGAGTTGGGCAACAGTTTAGCGGAAGAAGTTTTTGCGTGCTAGAACGCCCCAATCGCTGGAGAAACATGTCTAGATCGGGAGTGGGCCCCCTTAAGCCGGCCTGCGATCAGACTCCGGTTTTGACCGTCTGCCGAGCATGGTGATCCTCGAATTGGCGTGGGCTGAGGTAGCCGAGCGCCGAGTGAAGCCTCTTGGCGTCGTAGACGTCGTCGATGAAGGCCGGAAGGCTTTCGGCGACGTCGGCGAAGGTCTCGTAGGACATCGGGTGGACCGCCTCGACCTTGAGCGTCTTCATGAAGCCCTCCGCTTTGGCGTTGTCGTAAGGGCGCCCCGCCGGCCTGTCGAGCCGACCAAGCCATGAGCGGCCAGCACCTCGCGGGCCGCTCGACACTTCGTGCCATGGGGCCATCGCGCCCACCGGAAGGGCTTGATCAGGAGAATGGCTGTCGACATCTCGGTCCAGCGCCGCGAAGCCTCCGCGGAGACGCTGCTTGGCGCGCGAATCGGAGCCAGAAGCGGTTGCGGGCCCTGAAACCCGTCCTGATGAACCGGCCACTGCCCGCGGAGCAACCGCCGGCACGGGACGTCATCGCCGGAGCCATGCGGCCGCGAGAAGACCCTCGCTAGCTGAAGAGCGCCGCCCATTCCTCGCGGTGGTCTCCGGCATGGTTGTCCATGCCCGGCTTGGTCAGCACGCCTTTCGGCTCGACGAAGCTCGAGATCCGTCGGCTGGGCCGTTCGTGCCAGCTGATGTTGAACGCGAAGTAGCGCGGGTAGAACTCGAGGTCCGAGTAGGGCAGCGTGTCGTGGATCCACCAGGCGAGCTTCCGCCAGTCGCCGGGGTTTTGGAACCGGTCCCAGAAGCTCGGAACCACGATGCAGGCGGTCGCGCCCATGCAGCCGTCCGCATCGCGGAGGTCCCAGATGTGCCCGGCGCGGTTCTTCTCGTTCGAGGCGCAATTATAGCCCGCCTTGCCGGCCAGCATCTGCTCGGAGCCGAAGCCGTTGACCTCCGGCGAGCGATAGGCGGAGCGTACGGCGATCCGGCCGAACGCATCCTGGATCGGCTCCAGCAGCTCCTCGCATAGCCTCGTGCCGGCCGCGATCGCGAGGTCCGGGTCGCCGGGGATGTTGGCGAAGCCGTGGAGCGCCGCGATTTCCGAGAACAGGAAGTCGCGCATGAAGAATGATTTCGAGAGCCGCGTCCGACCGAAGTCGGTGAGGCTTTGAACAGATTGCGGCTTCCGCATCACCGAACTCCATACGGCTCGGCGAGCAGGCGCCCGGAGCACGAATCAACAAGACAGGATATGCATGCGCGCCGGCTAAGTTTACGCCGGATTTAGTCGGCGCCGGCGTCCGCGGAAACGAGCGAATGAGCCTGAACATCGACAAGATCGTGGCCGCGATCCCGTCGGCGGGTCCTGAGAAGCGACGTCAGATGCGGACGAACGCCCGGACGTGGCTCGAAACCGGAACGGACGCGCAGAAGCAGGCGGCGCAGACGCTGCTTACCGCTCTCGACGGCCAGGAGGCGCAGGAGCGCGAGGCGCTGATCGGCGAGCTTCGGGGCATGGCCGTGTCCGAACGGGTGGTGCGGGCTTTCACTGTCCAGAAGATGACCGAAACCGAAGCCCGGCTGATTCAGGCTCTGCTCGATAACCCGGGCTCGACGTCGAGCGCCTTGAGCAGGGCGATGGGTTGGGAGGCGCAGAGCTGGCACCTGCATTTCGGCACGATGTGCTTCAACCGCTCGACCTATCTCTGGCCGGCGCCGGAGTCCGAACGCCGAGATGGGGCCTTCTATTCCGGAATTCTCGCCGATTTCGACGACGCCTCCAGCACCTTCACCATGAAGGCGGAGGTCGCGGCGGCGTTCGCCAAGCTCGGGCTGAGGCCGAAACACGCGGCTCGCTGATTTTTCGGACGAGATCACGAAGGAAGCCCGACCAGGCGTCCTGGAACCTCAGCGCGGCGGGCGCCCAGCAGGCCGGCCAGGCTCCGCCGCCGCGCGTCGGCGTCCGGGTCCACTCGGCCGCTCGGCGGCGGACGGCCTTCCCATCTGCGCCACCGGGAGGATCACGGCGCGCCGGCGGCGACGCCGGTTTGATAGGCCGACGGCGGATGGCTTCGCAGGCGTGCGGCGTCGATGCAGCGCTAACCAAGCGTCTCGGAGAGGCGACGCTGCAGCAAGAAG
>JAEZHP010000070.1 GCA_023416515.1 Pseudomonadota bacterium
GTGGGGGGGGGGGGTGGTTCTTTCTTACCGGCGCTCGCCGGTGCGGCGCGGGGCCTCCTCGTCGTCGACAAGGCGCTTGGTGGCGTAGACATATTCCAGCGCGACGCGGCGGGCACTTTCGCGAAGGTTCGCCGCGGCCGAGTGCCCGCCGTCGATATTCTCGTAATAATAATAAGGCTGGCCGAGCTGGGCGAGGCGCGCTGCAGCGCGGCGGCCGTGGCCCGGATGGACTCGGTCGTCCTTGGTCGAGGTGAGGATGAACGGAGTCGGGTAGGTCCGGCCCGGGGTCAGGTGCTGGTAAGGCGAATAGGCTTCGATCCAGGCGCGCTGCTCTGGAATCCGGGGATCGCCATATTCGCCGATCCAGGACGCTCCGGCGCTCATCGTGTGGTAGCGCAGCATGTCGAACAGAGGCACCTGGACGATCGCCGCGTTGAACAGCTCCGGACGCTGGGTGATCGCGGTCCCGACGAGGAGACCGCCCTGGCTTCCGCCGACTACGCCCAGGTGGCGCGGCGAGGTGATGCGGCGGCGAATTAGGTCCTCGGCGACCGCGATATAATCGTCCCAGGTGCGCTGCTTGTTCGCGCCCTGGGCGGTCTGGTGCCATTGGGGGCCGAATTCGCCGCCGCCGCGAAGATTGGCGACAACATAGGCGTTGCCCTGCTCGAGCCACAAAGCGCCCATCGTGCCCGAGTAAGACGGCACCTGGCTGACCTGGAAACCGCCATAGCCGTAGAGGAGAGTCGGGGTTGAGCCGTCCATCCTCATGCCCCGCGGGCGAACGACGAAATAGGGGATGCGTGTGCCGTCCCGCGACACCGCCTCATGTTGCTCGACGATGTGGTTGGCGGCGTTGAAGCGGGCCGGCGTGGTCTTGATCGTCTCGACCCGGCCGGTGGCGCCGTCATAATACCACAGGCTGTTCGGAGTGAGATAATCGGCGACGCTGAACATCGCCCGGTCGGACTGGTCGTCCGCAGCGGCGATCCCGATCGTGGAGTTGGCCGGAAGAGCGATCGGGCGCGACGTCCAGCGCCCGTTCTCGAAATTCATCGCGACGGCGCGGCCGCGAACATTGTCGAGAATGGTGACGAGGAGCGAATCGCTGGTGGTTGAAAGACCGCTCAGAGTCTGGCGCTCGCCGGGCGCCCAAACCAGGCTCGGCCGGGCGGCGTTGGGATCGCGCTTCCACTCGTTGAGATCGTAGCTGACGATGGCGTCGGCTGGGAAACGGGTGCCGTGGCTTTCCCAGGCCTCGTCGGAGTGGACGAGGAGGCGGCCGTCGACGATCCCCGCAGGATTGGCCTTGGGCGGAAGATTCAGCTTCACCAGCCGGTCGCCAATCCGGACATGATATTCGCCGTTGAAGAAATCGACTCCGCGGCGGAAACCGACCGCGTGGACGCGGCCGGCGGCGTCGCGAAGGACGACCGGCCCGGCCTGGACGTCCTGGGCGGTGCCGCGGAAAATTTCCTGCGCCTGGTCGAGGGTCTGCCCGCGGCGAAGCTGCTTGACCACGAACGGATAGCCCGACGCGGTCATCGTGCCCGGCCCCCATTCGCGCGCGACGAGGATGGTGTCGCGGTCGAGCCAGGTAACGCTCTGCTTGCCCACCGGAAGCCGGAACCCGCCGGGGACGAACTGCCTCGTGGTCGTGTCGAACTCACGGATCTCGACCGCGTCGCGGCCGCCGTCGGAGAGGGTGACGAGGCAGCGAGTCTCCTCGGGCGGCAGGCACTGGCCACCGCGATAGACCCAGTTGGCGTTCTCGGCCGCGCTCAGGGCGTCGATGTCGAGGATCGTCTCCCATTGCGGGTTGTCGGTGCGGTAGCTGTCGAGAGTCGTGCGCCGCCAGATGCCGCGGACATGGTCCTGGTCCTGCCAGAAATTGTGGAGGCCGTCGGGACGGAAGGACACGCCGGGGATGCGGTCGCGGGCCTGAAGGATCTGGAGCGCGCGATCGTGCATCTGCTGGTAGCGCGGGTCGGAGGTCAGAGCGCCAAGCGTGCGCTCATTCTCGGCACGCGCCCAGGCGAGAGCGCGCTCGCCCTCGATTTCGTCGAGATAGGAGAATTCGTAGTCCCCGGCCGCGGCGGGCGCGGCGGCCTGGTTCGATTGAGCGTTCACCGCCGAAGTCACCGTCAAAGCCGCCACCGCACAGCCCAAGAACGCCTTTCTGCCAACCATGTTGCCCCTCCGGTTCGTTGTTCGGCCGAAGGGGTAACGGGGCTGTGTGACGGTGGCAATCCGGCTAGCCGCGCTGCTCGGGGAGATAGTGGCTGTCGGCGAGGTCGCTGAACTTGGTGATTCGAGCGTCGAACTTGAGCTTCACCTTGCCGGTCGAGCCGTGGCGCTGCTTGCCGACGATGACCTCGGCCTGGCCGTAGACCTCGGCCATGTGCTTCTGCCATTCGTGATAGGTGTCCTGCGACTTGGCATCCTCGGCGCCGTCGCGCGGCTCCTTCATCGCGACATAATATTCCTCGCGATAGACGAACATGACGATATCGGCGTCCTGCTCGATCGATCCAGATTCGCGAAGGTCGGAGAGCTGCGGGCGCTTGTCCTCGCGATTCTCGACCTGACGGCTCAGCTGCGAGAGCGCCATCACGGGAACGTGAAGCTCCTTGGCGAGAGTCTTGAGGCCGCGGCTGATCTCCGAGATTTCCTGGACCCGGTTCTGGTCGCCGCCGCCCTTGCCGGTGCCGGTGAGGAGCTGGAGATAGTCGACGATGATCATTCCGATTCCGCGCTGGCGCTTGAGGCGGCGGGCGCGCGTCCGGAGCGCTGCGATGGTGAGGCCGGGCGTGTCGTCGATGTAGAGCGGAAGATCGTGGAGCGCAGCCGAGGCGCGGGCGAGGTTGCGGAAATCCTGCTGGCTGATCTTGCCCATGCGCAGAGCCTCGGAGCTGATCTCCGACTGCTCGGCGAGTATTCGGGTGGCGAGCTGGTCGGCCGACATTTCGAGGCTGAAGAAGGCGACCGGAGCGCCGGTGCGCTGCCCCTCTGGAACGCCTTCCGCGATCTCCTCGACGAAGCGGCGCGCGGTGTTGAAGCCGATGTTGGTGGCGAGCGACGTCTTGCCCATGCCCGGGCGGCCGGCGAGGATGATGAGGTCGGAATTGTGCATTCCGCCGGTCTTGGCATTGAGGGCCTGGATGCCGGTGGTGATGCCGGACAGGCTGCCGCCCGACTTCAGCGCCTTCTCGGCCATCTTCACGGCCTCAACGGCGGCGCTCGCGAAGCTCTTCACGCCATTCTCGGTGCCGCCCTCTTCGGCGACCCGGTAGAGCGCGGCTTCGGCTTCCTCGATCTGCTTCCTGGGCTCGACCTCGTCGCTCGTGTCGAGCGCTCGCTCGACCATCGAGCGGCCGACTCCGACAAGGGCGCGAAGCTGGGCGAGATCGTAGATCTGTTCGGCGAAATCCTTGGCGCCGATGATCGGAGCGGCGCTTCCGGTGAGCTGAGCGAGGTAAGCGGGCCCGCCGAGCTCCTTCATCTCCTCGTCGGCCTCGAAGATCGGGCGGAGGGTGACCGGGGTGGCCAGCATGTTCTTGTCGATGAGCCGGCGGATCTGCTCGAAGATCCGGCCGTGAAGCGGCTCATAGAAATGATCGGCTCGAAGCTTGAGAGCGATATCCTCGATGAGCCGGTTGTCGATCATCAAGGCGCCGAGCAGGGCCGCCTCCGCCTCGACGTTGTGGGGCAGTACGGGAGCGCCGCCCTGGGGCGGCTCGACGAGCGTCAGACTGGCAAGCATGCGGTCATGTAAGCCTTGCGAGTCCATCGGCTCAATCCCCCCAAGGGCGACGAGCGTGGACCGATTTGTGGATGTTTCATGTGCGAAGCCGAGGGGCGGTCACAAAGAGGTCATGTCAGCGCGCGGCCGTCGCGCCACTGCCCTCACTTGGTTTTCCAAGCGATCTGTCATGTCAAAGAGCAGCGGGCATGAGGCGACTCGTTTTGGGAACATTAGCAGAACGCAGTGCTGCAGGAAAGGCTTCGCGCCGGCAGGGGTGACAAGGCGATGCTGCACCCGCTAATCGCGGTCCATGGGCGAGCCCCGCATCATCGCGATCGACCTCGACGAGCGCTCGATCCTCCGGCGCAGTCCGGAGATCGAGCAAGAGCGGCGGGTGGCGATGACCGACCTGCTCCAAGCCAACCATTTCGCCGTGGCCGGGCACGACGGCCCGTTCCGCGTGAAATTGCGAGTCGAGGAAGGCCGGCTCGCCATCGACCTCGCCGATGAGGCGGCCGCGGCGCTCGACACGATCCGCCTCGGCCTCGCCCGCTTCCGGAGGCCGATCCGGGACTATTTCCACATCTGCGACAGCTATTTCAAAGCGATTCGATCGGGCGATCCCAAGGGCATCGAGACGATCGACATGGCCCGGCGCGGGATCCACAACGAGGCCGCGGAGCTTCTCAAGGACTGTCTCGGCGAACGCGGAGTCGAGGTTGATTTCGACACTGCCCGGCGGCTCTTCACCCTGATCTGCGTGCTGCACATCAAGTCGTCGATGACCGCGGTTGACTCCCACGGCTCCGGCCACGCATCCAGTGCGGGATGAGGACGCAGCTTTCCCTCCTCCCTCTCCTCCTGCTCGCCGCCTGCGCGACGGCGCCCCGCCCCTACGCTCCGGTCGACAATGTCCGCTACTCGGCGATCGGCGCCGAGCCGTTCTGGATGGTGACGATCGGCGACGACCGGATCGTCCTTCGGATCGGCCAGGAGGGGCGGCAGGTGAGTGACATCGCCTATCCCCGAACGCTCCCGGTCACGCAGGGCGATCTCACACGGTGGCAATCCGGCGAGGGCACTCAGGTGATCACCGTCGAGGCGCGGCAATTGCCTGAGCCATGCGAGCAGAGCGGACGACGCTACGAAGACCATGTCCGAGTCATGCTCAGCGGCCGAATGCTCGAAGGCTGCGGCGGACGGTTGCTGCGATAAGGCCGCTGAACCGACGATCCTTCCGGCGGATTGCGATCGCGCTGGCGCTTCTCGCAGGCGCGGCGCTTATCCTGGCTTTTCTCTCGGGCCGGTGGACGCCGCCACGATCCAGCTATCCAGCACAGGGCATCGACGTCTCCCACCATCAGGGGGAGATCGACTGGGCGCAGTTGCCAGGCCAAGGCGTCGACTTCGCCTATATCAAGGCGACCGAGGGCGGCGATTTCCGCGATCGGCTGTTCGCGGCCAACTGGCGCGGCGCGGGCGAGGCCGGGATCCGCCGCGGCGCCTATCACTTCTTCACGCTGTGCCGGGCCGGCTCTGACCAAGCCGCCAATGTGATCGCCACGGTGCCGCGCGAGACCGGCATGCTGCCGATTGCCGTCGACCTGGAATATATGGGCAATTGCGGCCGGGCGGTGTCGGTGGACCAGCTCCATGCGGAATTGGCGGCGTTCATCCGCGCCGTC
Organism: Pseudomonadota bacterium; assembly: GCA_023416515.1. Taxonomy (GTDB): domain Bacteria; phylum Pseudomonadota; class Alphaproteobacteria; order Sphingomonadales; family Sphingomonadaceae; genus Allosphingosinicella. The sequence continues at coordinate 5,431 of JAEZHP010000070.1, forward strand.
GAGGCGCATTATGGGCAGCGGGTCGCCCTCTATCTCACCCGCGAGTTCGACGAGGCTTATCAGGTCAGCGCGCGGGTCCCGCGCCAGCTATGGCTGCGCCGCCTCGTCTTCGAGCCGGCCTGGGCCGAGCGGCCCTGGACGATCTGGCAGGTTTCGAACTTTCGCCGGTTGCGCGGTATCGAAGGCCGGGTCGACTGGAACGTGTGGCAATCGGAATGAGGAGCGCAGCGTGAGCGAGGATTGCCAGGCAATCACGGTTCAGAACCTTCTCGGGGACATCCGGCCGGCCGAGAAGGATGAGAGCTTCGGGACGATCCTCGATCGACCGGGGCTCCGAATCGAGCGCATCGTATCCCACGGCCACTCGACGCCCATAGGCCAGCCTTACCAGCAGACCGAAGACGAGTGGGTGATGGTCGTCGAGGGAGCGGCGCGGCTGTGGCTCGAGGGGACTGGAGAGGTCGAGCTTGGGCGCGGCGACCACCTATTGATCCCGGCTGGGCTTCGTCACCGGGTTACCTGGACCACGCCAGGCGAACCGACCGTCTGGCTCGCGGTCCATATCGACCGCTGACCCGGCCCGTTTTGGTCTCTGGCCAAAGGGCCGTTCTTCCTTCTAACCAGAATCGGAAGGAAAGGCAGGGCTTCGACAGGCCCGGCCTGAACCGCTTTTTTTCAGTTGAGGACGATTGATGATCCTTTCCGACGCATCCATCCGCGAACGCGCCCAGAGCCAGGGCATGATCGAGCCGTTCGTCGAGGCGCAGAGGCGCGAAGGGTGCATCAGCTACGGCCTGTCCTCCTACGGATATGACGCGCGGGTGGCGGACGAGTTCAAGATCTTTACCAACGTCGACAGCGCCACCGTCGACCCCAAGGACTTCGCGGCGAACAGCTTCGTGGACCGCCAGACCGACGTGTGCATCATCCCGCCGAACAGCTTCGCGCTGGCGCGGACCGTGGAGTATTTCCGGATCCCGCGCGACCTGCTGGTAATCTGCCTTGGGAAGTCGACCTATGCGCGGTGCGGGATCATCGTGAACGTGACCCCGCTCGAGCCGGGCTGGGAAGGCCATGTCACCCTGGAGTTCAGCAACACAACGCCGCTGCCCGCCAAGGTCTATGCCAACGAAGGCGCCTGCCAGTTCCTGTTCCTGAAGGGCGACCAGCCGTGCGAGACGAGCTACGCCGACCGCGCCGGCAAATATATGGGCCAGCGCGGGGTCACCCTACCCAAGCTCTAGTGACCTGCCCTCCGCCGCTTCGCGGCTGGAGTCGAGCTGGCTGACAAGCTAGCGGCGGCGGCCCTGGTGGCGGATGTTCGACGGACGTCCACGCCGCCCCTGCGGACGCTCGCGCTGGCCGTCGCGCTGACCGTCCCTCACCGGCCGGCGGCGCTCGCGCGAACCTGACGAAGGCTGGTCGGGAAGCTCGAAGCGGAGCGAGCCGCTGACCGGGTCGGCCTCGGCGAGGCGAAGCTTGAGGCGCATTCCGGGCTCGAAGGTCTCGCCGCTGTCCTCGCCGACCAGGGTCTGGGCGCTCTCGTCGTAGCGGAAATATTCGCGGCCTAGGGTCGCGGCCGGCACCAGGCCGTCGCCGCCAAGACCCTCGACCGTCGCGAAGAAGCCGAACGGCTGCACTCCCGTGATCCGGCAGTCGACGAGCGCTCCGACCTGCTCGGAGAGATAGGCGGCGACATAGCGGTCCATCGTCTCGCGCTCGGCCTGCATGGCGCGGCGCTCGAGCTGGGAGATCAGCTCGCCGGTGACGTCCATCGCCGCTTCTTCCTGGTCGGTGAGCTGGGTCGCCCTCGCCTCCGGGTCGAGCCGGTAGGCGCGGACGAGCGCGCGGTGGACGACGAGGTCGGCGTAGCGGCGGATCGGCGAGGTGAAGTGGGCGTAGGAGCCGAGCGCGAGGCCGAAATGGCCGTGATTTTCGGGGCCGTAATAGGCCTGAGTCTGGGTGCGCAGGATCTGCTCCATGACCTGAGGCCGGAAATCCGCCTCGCCGACGCGTTCGATGATCCGGTTGAAGGTGCCGGGGCGAATGACCTGGCCGAGCGCGAACTCGATCTCGAAGGTCTTGAGATACTCCTTGAGAGCGACGAGCTTCTCGCGGCTCGGCGGCTCGTGGACTCGGTACATGACCGAGGTCTTCTTCGCCTCGAGCGCCTTGGCCGCGGCGACGTTGGCCGCGATCATGTAATCCTCGATGAGCTTGTGTGCGTCGAGCCGCTCGCGTGGGGCGACCGAGGTGATCCGGCCCTTCTCGTCGAGCATGACCCGGCGCTCGGGAAGGTCGAGCTCGAGCGGGCCGCGCTTCTCGCGTGCGGAATACATGGCGCGCCAGCAGTCCCAGAGGGGCTTGAGCGTGCTCTCGACGATCTCAGGAGCGACTGGGGGTTCGGTCTCGATCTCAGGCATCGAGCAGGGGGAGGATGCGACCTTAATCCTCTCCTGCCCCTGGGACGCATCGATCGCGGCCTGGGCGTCCTCGTAGGCGATGTTGGCGTGGATTCGGACCCGGGCGCGGGAGAAGCGCCAGGACTTGAGCTGGCCGTCCTTGCTCACCTGGAGGTGGCAGACCATCGCGGCGCGGTCTTCGCCTTCCTTCAGCGAGCAGACCTCGGCCGACAGGATCTCGGGAAGCATCGGAACGACGCGGTCGGGGAAATAGACGCTGTTGCCGCGCCTGCGGGCTTCGCGGTCGAGCTGGGAGCCGGGGCGGACGTAGAAGCTGACGTCGGCAATGGCGACGATCGCCTTCCAGCCGCCGGCGTTTGCGGGATCGTCGTCGGGCGCGGCCCAGACGGCGTCGTCATGGTCGCGGGCGTCGGCCGGATCGATGGCGACGATCGGAATGTGGGTGAGGTCTTCGCGCTCGCCGAGCGGAAGCTCGGACACCCGTTCCGCCTCGGCGAGAACCTCGTCGGGAAAACTGTGGGGGATGCCGTGCTTGTGGATGGCGATGAGGCTGAAGCTTCGCGGAGCGAAGGGGTCGCCGAGGATGGAGTCGACGCGCGCGGAAACCCGCGGCGGCCGGCCGGTCTTCTCGGCGAGGACGAGATCGCCGGGCTGGGCGTCGCCGAGGTCCGTGATGGGAAGCTCGCGGCGCTCCTTCTTCTCGACCGGGCGGAGCCAGTGCTTGTCGCCTTCCTGGTGGACGACGCCGAGGACGAGTTCGCTGCCCTTGAGCAGCTTCTTCATCGGGTGAGCGACCCAATGGTCGCCCTGGTCCTCGGTGCGCGAAAGGATGCGGTCGCCGACGCCGAGCGCGGTGGCGCCCCTGCCCCGCCGCTCGAGGACCCGGAGGCGGGGCGGCTCGCCCTCGCCGTCCCAGCGCTCAGGCACGGCGGTGGCGCGGCCGGAATCGTCGATGTTGATCACTCGAAGGACGGTGACCTTGGGGACTCCGCCCATTCGGTGGAAGGCGCGGCCGGGGCCCGCGTCGATCAGTCCCTCGTCGCCCATGTCCTTCAAAAGCTTCTTGAGCGCGATCTTGTCGGGGCCCTTGAGCCCGAACGCCTTGGCGATCTCGCGCTTGCCCGCGGCCTGGTCGGAGGTCTGGATGAACTCCATAACCTGCTCGCGGGTGGGCAGCTCGCCCTTTTTCGGTTTCTTCGCCATGTGCAGCCTAACGCGTCACCCTGAACTTGTTTCAGGGGCCATCCCGTCGCCCGAGCCGCGGCGCGCGTTGGAGAATGGATGCTGAAACAAGTTCAGCATGACGGGGAAATGGATCACTGGCGCGCCGGAGCGGGCGGCGGCGGCGTGTAGGGCCGGAAGGCGCCGCCGGGCAGAGCGGATGCGACCGGGCTTTCCGAGCCGTCCGCTGCAACGGACGAGACGCCGAATGTCCAGTCGTCGACGCGGATGCCTGGAAGCACGACTTCAAATTCGTTGCGCGGCGGGTCGCACGGCTCCTGCCGGCAAGCGAAAGTCCGTCGCGCCTCGCGACCGGCCCGCCGGCTGTGCTGCCAATCCACCGCGTTCGTGCGTCGCCAGCGAACGACATATTGGTCAGCCTCGTTGATAGGCGCCCAAGTAATTGTCGTATTCGTCGACACGGCACCCTCCACCCGAGCCTCCGGCGGCATCGGGGCGCGGGCGAGCGCGGCCAGTGCTGCAACGTTCAGCGCTGTCACCTTGCGCAGATAGGGGAAATCCATCTCGTCGATCGTGTCGCCGAAGCGAACACCGTTCTCGGTGCGCAGGTCCTGGTGCTGGTGGTCGTAATCCTCGACCGCGACCGAGAGCCGAACGGCGGGGAAGCCGGCGTTCAAAAACTCGGTATGGTCGCCGCCGCGGCCGAAGCGGTCGTTGCGCCAGATCTGCCGGACGTCGAGGCCGAGGCCGAGATCCCCGGCGAGGTCCGCGAGGAAGCGGGAGAGGTTGCGCGAGGGCGAGTCGTTCTCACCGCCCTGGCTTCGCACCTGGCCGCGAATCTGGTCGCCGCCCTGCCAGCGCAGGCCCTCGGAGAAGACGCGGACGTTGGACGAGTCGCAGAAGCCGTCGGAGCCGCAGCTGTTGCCGATGATGTCGTTGTTGAGATTGGCCTCGACCTGCCAGCCCTGCTCGCGGGCGTATTTGGCGAGGATTCGGCCGCCGACCAGGCCCTGCTCCTCGCCGGAGAGGGCCGCATAGACGATGGTGCCGGGGAAGCGGTGGCGCGACAGCACTCGGGCCGCCTCGATCACCGCCGCGGTGCCGGAGCCGTCGTCATTGGCGCCCGGAGCGTCGGCGGTGGCGTTCATCACGTCGGTGACCCGGCTGTCGATATGGCCGGTGATGATGACGACGCGGTTGGGGTCGGTGGTGCCGCGCTGAATGGCAACGACATTCTCGACCAGCGTCGGATTGGGAATTCGCGGCATGCCGCTGACCGTCTCTCCTGTGCGCACGATCTGGAGGCAACCTCCGCAGGCCTGCGACATCCGGCGGAACTCGGCCTCGGTCCAGTTGAGCGCAGCGCCGATGCCCCGGGTCGGATTGTTGCGGTCGGACAAAGTGTGGCGGGTGCCGAAGCTCACAAGCCGCTCGACATAGGAGCGAAGGCTCTGCTCGCTGACCTGGTCGGCTATGGCCGTGAGGCTTGCCGGCGGCGGCGGTGCGGCCGCGGGGCGGCGCTGAGCGGTGACTGGGGCGGCGGCGAGGAGGGCGAGGCCCGCGAGGAGGAGGCGCTTCATGAACGAGAGCGATGGACCGGCGCCGCGCCGCTGACAAGACGTTCCATCGGTCGAACGACACCTCCCCTTCGTCGAAGCGCGGCGGATGACAGCGAGGGGATCGGCATGAAGGCACGATGCGTATCGAACCGATCCTGCTCATCCCATTCCTGCTCGTGGCAGGCCCAATGTCCGTGACGGTCCCGACGCCGTCAGCCGCCCACCAGGCCGATCACGACCCGGCGGCCGCCTATGCGGAGCTGGTCGCAGCTGAACGCGCCTTTTCTGCAGCCGCTGCCAACCGCGCGCCGGCGGAGGGCATCGCCGCGATGTTCGACGGGGAGGTGCAATTGCCGACCCGCGACGGGATCGCCAGCGGGCGGGAAGCAGCAACGGCGGCGCTCGCTGCCAATCCCTCGAGCCGCGGGACCGGAGCGAGCTGGCGCTCGATCGGAGGCGGAGTTTCGGCGGACGGCAGCCAGGGCTTCACCTTCGGCTATCTCGACATTGCCGGCGGCGACCCCGCGCGGGCGCACCGCCGCTATCTCGCTTATTGGGTGAAGCGGCCCGAGGGATGGCGGGTGCTCGCGCTTCGGCAGGTCGTTCGCCAGCCCGGCGAGACCGAGATCGGCCCGATCGCTCCGATCGTTCCCGCTTCTGCCGCCCCGGCCCGGAATGCCGATAATGCCGGAGCGGTCGCCGCGGCCGAACGCGCCTTTTCCGACCGCGCCCAGCAGGTCGGCCTTCGCGCCGCCTTCCTCGAATATGGCCATTCGAGCGCCGTCCATGTCGCGAGCCCGAACGGCTTCGCGGTCGGACTGCCTGCGATCGGCGCCAATTTTGACGAGGCGACGACCAGCCCGCTCAACTGGTCGTCCGACCGGACCTGGGCGGCGGCGAGCGGCGACCTCGGCCTCTCGGTCGGAACGATCCGACGCAACGGGGCGACGCCGGAAGGCCAGCCGGCATCGATCCCCTTCTTCACCGTGTGGATCCGCGACTCCGCGACCGGCCGCTGGCGCTACATCGCGGAGTAAGTCCTCCGCGGCACGGAGGTGGCTCGGCGGAGCCGAGACGGAGGGTGTCTCGAGGCCCCGGCGGGCGGAGAGCCCCCTCCACGACCCTTCGGGTGGTCCCCCTCCCCGTACCGGGGAGGACTGGCGCGGGGCGGCGCGCGGAGTTAGAGCGGCTCGCAATCAACATATTTGCGAGCGAGAAGGACCGCGTCATGCGTGTGATCGACCATTTCATCGGCGGCAGCAGCTTCGCCTCGGGCGAGCGCCAGGGCGAGGTGTTCGATCCGTCGCTGGGCAAGGTTCAGGCGCAGGTCCGTTTCGGCACGAGCGCCGACCTCGAGCGTGCGGTCGCGGCGGCGCGCGAGGCCCTTCCCGGCTGGATGGCAACCAACCCCCAGCGCCGGGCGCGGGTCATGTTCAAGTTCAAGGAGCTTGTCGAGAAGAACATGGACGACCTCGCCCACCTGCTCGCTAGCGAGCATGGCAAGGTCGTCGCCGATGCCCGCGGCGACGTCCAGCGCGGCCTGGAAGTGATCGAATTCTCCTGCGGCATCCCGCACGCGCTCAAGGGCGAATATACGATCGGCGCCGGCCCCGGGATCGACGTCTATTCGATGCGCCAGCCGCTCGGAATCGTCGCCGGGATCACGCCGTTCAACTTCCCGGCGATGATCCCGATGTGGATGTTCGGCCCGGCCATCGCCTGCGGCAACGCCTTCATCCTCAAGCCGTCCGAGCGTGACCCTAGCGTTCCGGTTCGCCTCGCCGAGCTGATGAAGGAAGCGGGGCTTCCGGACGGGATCCTGCAGGTCATCCACGGCGACAAGGAGATGGTCGACGCGATCATCGACCATCCCGAGATCCACGCGCTGAGCTTCGTCGGATCGTCCGACATCGCGCAATATATCTACAGCCGCGGCAACGCGAACGGGAAGCGGGTGCAGGCGTTCGGCGGCGCCAAGAACCACGGCATCGTCATGCCCGACGCGGACCTCGACCAGGTCGTCAACGACCTCGCCGGCGCGGCGTTCGGAAGCGCCGGAGAGCGCTGCATGGCCCTGCCCGTTGTCGTTCCGGTGGGCGAGAAGACGGCCGAGAATCTTCGGCAAAAGCTCATCCCCGCGATCGAGGCGCTTCGGGTCGGCGTGTCGACCGATCCCGACGCCCATTATGGCCCGGTGGTCAACGCCGCGCACCGAAGCCGGATCGAAAACTGGATCCAGACCTGCGCCGACGAGGGCGGCGAGCTGGTCATCGACGGGCGCGGCTTCAAGCTTCAGGGCCATGAGGAAGGCTTCTTCATTGGCCCGACCTTCTTCGACCATGTGAAGCCCAGCTTCCGCTCCTACCAGGAGGAGATTTTCGGGCCGGTCCTTCAGATGGTTCGGGCCGACAGCTTCGAGGAGGCGGTTCGGCTTCCGAGCGACCACCAGTATGGCAACGGAGTCGCCATTTTCACCCGCAACGGCCATGCGGCGCGCGAGTTCGCGGCGCGGGTCAATGTCGGGATGGTCGGGATCAACGTGCCGATCCCGGTGCCGGTCGCCTACCACACGTTCGGCGGCTGGAAGCGCTCGGGCTTTGGCGACATCGACCAGCACGGCCCGGAGGGCGTTCGCTTCTGGACCAAGCTCAAGAAGGTGACCCAGCGCTGGCCCGACGGCTCGGCGACGGGTGAGAACGCCTTCGTCATTCCGACCATGGGGTAAGATAGTGCGTAGCTTTGTGTTGTGCGCAGCCGCGCTGGCGGTTGTGGGAGTCGCGATGCCCGCCGCGGCCGCGCCTGAGGGCGACGGGGGCGATCGCCGCGAGTGCCGGATAGTTCCGGCGCCTACCGGGAGCCGCCTCGGCGCCCGCCGCGTATGCCGTACGGTTTCGGAATGGCGGTCCCTCGACCAAGAGGCACAGCGCGACTTCGAGAAGACGCGGACGGCCCCAGCAATAACCGGGGGACCGCGCTGAGACTGGCAGGCGGCATCCGGAACAAGCTGCTCAGGGCCGCGGCGGCCTGGCTCGTCCTTCTGTTGGCATGGGCGGGTCCGGTCACCGCGCAGAAGCGGATCGCGTTCAGCTTCGACGACGTCCCGCGCCAGGCGGGCGCCTTCTTCACGCCCGACGAGCGAACGCGCGAGCTGATCGTCGCGCTTCGGCGGGGAGGTGTCGCTCAGGCGGGTTTCTTCGTCACCACCGGTAATCTGCAGCGGCCGGACGGAGCCGGCGGCGAGGTGCGGATCGACGCCTATGTCTCGGCTGGCCACGTCATCGGCAACCATTCGACCACCCACCCCTGGCTGAGCCGCACCGAGACCGAGGACTACATCCTCGAGATCGACCGAGCCGAGGCGTGGCTTCGCGGGCGGCCGGGCTATCGCCCCTGGTTCCGCTATCCTTTCCTCGACGAGGGCCGACGCGACCTCGCCAAGCGCGACGCGGTGCGCGCGGCGCTTCGCGAGCGCGGGCTTCGCAACGCCTATGTGACGATCGACAATTACGACTGGCACCTCGATGCGCTCGCCAGCGCGGCGCGGCGTGAAGGGCGAGCGATGGACATGGAGGCGCTGAAGACCCTCTATGTCGAGACGCTGGTCGGCGCCGCCGATTTCACCGACCGGATCGCGGTGGAGACGATCGGCCGATCGCCCGCGCATGTGATCCTGCTCCACGAGACCGATCTCGCAGCCATGTTCGTGGACGACCTCGCGGCGGCCCTGCGCGCCGACGGCTGGGAGATCGTGACCATCGACGAGGCCTATCGCGACCCGATCGCAGCGGCGGAGCCGGACACCTGGTTCCTCAACGCCGGCCGAGTCGCCGCTCTCGCGCACATCGCCGGCCGCGAGCCGCGCACCCTGTTCCACGAGCGGACCGACGAGGAGGTGCTGGCGCGGCTGTTCGACGAGCGGGTGCTGCGGACGCCACCGGCGGCAAACTGACTCCCCTTTCCTCCCCGCGGGCGGGTGCTTAAGGGAACCGCCATGAGCCAGTTCGACCTTACCGACGAGCAGCGCCAGATCCAGGAGATGGCGCGCCAGTTCACCGCGGACGCGATCACGCCAAACGCGGCGGAGTGGGACGAGAAGCATATCTTCCCGCGCGATACGATCCGGTCCGCGGCGGAATTGGGCTTCGGAAGCATCTATGTGTCGGAGGAGAGCGGCGGGATCGGTCTCGGCCGGCTCGAGGCGGCGCTGATCATGGAGGCGATGGCCTATGGCTGCCCCTCCACCTCGGCCTTCATCTCGATCCACAACATGGCTGCGTGGATGATCGACCGCTTCGGATCGGCCGCGGTCAAGGAGAAGTATCTGCCGTCGATGGTGACGATGGAGCGGATGGGCTCCTATTGTCTGACCGAGCCGGGATCTGGCTCCGACGCGGCGGCGCTCAAGACCAGGGCGGTCAGGGATGGCGACGATTATGTCGTCAGCGGCTCCAAGGCGTTCATCTCGGGCGGCGGCGAGAATGAGATCTACGTGACCATGGTCCGCACCGGAGTGGACGGACCCAAGGGCATTTCCTGCCTGGTCATCGAGAAGGATATGGCGGGAGTCAGCTTCGGCGCCCAGGAGAAGAAGCTCGGCTGGCATTCGCAGCCGACGGCCCAGGTCAATTTCGACGAGGTCCGGGTTCCGGCCGAGAATCTGGTCGGCGGCGAGGGCGAGGGCTTCCGGATCGCGATGATGGGCCTCGACGGCGGCCGGCTCAACATCGGCGCCTGCTCGCTTGGCGGGGCTCAGCGCGCTCTCGACGAGGCGATCTCCTACACCAAGGAGCGCAAGCAGTTCGGCCAGGCAATCGCCGACTTCCAGAACACCCAGTTCATGCTCGCCGACATGGAGACGGAGCTCCAGGCGTCGCGCACCCTGCTCTACCAGGCGGCGGTGAAGGTGACCGAGAACGCTCCGGATAAGACGCGCTTCGCGGCGATGGCCAAGCGGCTGGCGACGGACACCGGGAGCAGCGTCGTCGACCGAGCGCTCCAGCTCCACGGCGGCTACGGCTATCTTCAGGATTATCCGATCGAGCGCTTCTGGCGCGACCTTCGGGTCCATTCGATCCTGGAGGGCACCAACCAGGTCATGCGGATGATCATCTCGCGGGACATGCTTCGCCAGTGACCCACTGGGACGAAGCGATGAAGGCGATGCAGCAGGCGCTCGCCCTGCCCGCGGCGCCGAAGAGCCAGCCGTTCGACCCGCTCGCCATCGCGGCGGCGATGAACGACTTCGCCTTCCGGATGGCGGCGCGGCCGGACGCGGTGGCGAGCGCCTCGATGCAGGCGATGCAGCAATGGGGCGAGTTCTGGCTCCAGGCGATGAACTCCGCCGCGGAGCCGCCGAAGAAGCGCGACCGGCGTTTTTCGTCCAAGACCTGGCAGGAAGACCCCTGGTACCGCGCGATCCGCGATTCCTATCTCCTCGCGTCGGACCAGATGCGCTCCCTGGTGGCGCTCGACGAGCATGACGGGCCGAACAAGGCGATGGTCGGCTTCCTTCTCGAGAGCTGGCTCAACGCCGTCGCTCCGACCAATTTCGTGATGACCAACCCGGACGTGATCGAGCGGACGGTGGAGACGAAGGGCGCGAACCTCGCCCGCGGCTTTGCCAATCTGCTCGAGGATCTGTCCGACGGCAAAGGCGTCGTTCGGCGGCGCACCGACCCGAATGCGTTCGTGAAGGGCGAGACGATCGCCGCGACGCCGGGCGAGGTCGTGTACCAGAACAAGCTGTTCCAGCTCATCCAGTACACGCCGACGACCGACAAGGTCGCGGCGGAGCCGCTCCTCTACGTGCCGCCGCTGGTCAACCGCTTCTACATGATCGACCTGGTGCCCCGGCAGAGCCTGGTCAGATGGCTGGTCGAGCAGGGCCGCACGGTGTTCGTCATCTCCTGGGTCAATCCGACCGAGGAGCATCGCGACTGCGCGGTCGAGGACTATGTGACGACCGGGATCGTCGAGGCGATCGAGCAGGTGCGCGAGCGGACCGGCGCCAAGCCCGATCTGTTCGCCTTCTGCCTCGGCGGAACGCTCGTCGCGATCACGCTCGCGTGGCTTGCGGCCCAAGGCCGCGGCGACGAGGTCAATTCGGCGACCTTGATCGGCTCGATGGTCGACTTCGCCGACATGCGCGACTGGTCGGCCTTCGTCCACGAGTCCCATCTCGACGCGCTCGACGAGCATCTCGCCAAGCAGGGCTATATCGACAGCGTCGAGCTCCAGCGGCTGTTCTCGGCGATGCGCGCCAACGACCTCATTTGGTCGAGCGTGGTGAACCATTATCTGCTCGACAAGCAGGCGCCGCCGTCGGACCTGCTCTACTGGTTCGAGGACGGGGCGCGGATCCCGGCGGCCTTCCTCACCTCCTACAATCGCGAACTTCTTCACGGGAACAGCCTTCGCGAGCCGGGCGCGTTCGAGGTCAAGGGAACGCCGATCGACCTCGGAGCGATCGACACGCCCATCCTTTCGATCGCCCTCAAGGACGACCACGTCTCGGCCTGGGAGGCGGTTTACGACGGCGCCAAGCTGCTGAAGGCCGACTTCGTGCTGGGCGGGTCGGGCCACAATGCCGGAGTGATCAACCCGCCCGAGGCCAACAAGCACGGCTTCTGGACCAGTGACGCCGACGCCACGACCGGCAGGGAATGGCTCGAAGGCGCGACTCGCAATGACGGTTCGTGGTGGCCCTGGTGGACCGAATGGCTTAACGCGCACGGCTCCGGCAAGCGGGTTCCCGCCCGCGCCATAACAGACGGGATCGAACCCGCGCCGGGCAGTTACGCAAAGGCTCCTTGATGACTTCCACCATTGATACCGTTCGCGCGTTCGCCGAGGGCGCCGCGGGACGGCTGAGACTGAACCGCCCAAAGGCGCTGCACGCGCTCGACCTGGAAATGGTGCTGGCGACGACTCGCGCCCTGCTCGAGTGGCGCGACGACCCCAACATCCGCCTCGTCCTCATCGACCATGCCGAGGGCCGCGGCTTCTGCGCCGGCGGCGACGTGGTCGCCATCGCCAACTCGGCCGGCGAGCATGACGGTTATATGGAGCGGTTCTTCCTCGAAGAATATCGGATGAACCACCTGCTGTTCACCTATTACAAGCCGACCGTGGTGTTCATGGACGGAGTGACGATGGGCGGCGGAGTCGGCATCGCCCAGCCCTGCCGCTACCGGGTCGCGACCGAGAATACCCGCTTCGCCATGCCGGAGACGACGATCGGCTTCTTCCCCGACGTCGGAGGCGGCCGCTATTTGTCGCAGCTGCCGGGCTGCATCGGCAAGTTCCTGGCGCTGACCGGGGCGAGGCTCGACGGCGCCGAGTGCAAATATCTCGGAATCGCCACCCATTACATCCCGTCTTCGAGCCTCGAGGAAGTGAAGGCGCGGATCGCCGAGCATCCCGAGCGCGCCGAGGGCATCCTCGGCCAGGCCAGCATCTCGCCGCCGGACGCCCGGATCGGCGACAATGTGGCGCTGATCAACAAGCTGTTCTCGCCCGAGCGGCTCGAGGACATCCTCGAAGGCCTCGAGGCGGACGGTTCGGACTGGGCGATCAAGGAACTGGCGGCGCTTCGAGTGCGCAGCCCGCTCGCCTGCAAGGTCTCGCTTCGGCTGCTCCAGCAGGCTTATGGCCGGCCGAGCTTCGCCGCCGAGATGAGCACCGAATATGCGCTCGCGGTGAAGTTGGTGCAGCAGCCCGACTTCCGCGAGGGCGTGCGCGCGCTGTTGATCGACAAGGACAATGAGCCGCGCTGGAATCCGGCGACTCCGGAGGAGGTGAGCGAGGAGCTGCTCGACGAGCTGTTCTCGCCGCTTCCGCAAGGGCAGAACTGGACTCCGCTGCCGGACGTGGCCTGAGGCTCTAGGGAGAGGAAGACATGAGCGAGTACGAGACGATCCTGGTAGAGCAGCGCGGGGCGGTGACCCTGGTCACGCTCAACCGGCCGCAGCAGCTCAACGCGCTCAACAGCCAGGTCCTCGGCGAGCTCATCCAGGCGTTCCGCGCTTATGATTCCGACAGCTCGCAGCGCTGTCTCATGCTCACCGGAAGCGGCGAAAAGGCGTTCGCGGCCGGCGCGGACATCAAGGAGATGGAGAGCCAGGGCTTCGCCGCCATGTACGGCTCCAATTTCTTCGCCGGCTGGGAGCAAGTCACGGCGACCCGAAAGCCGTGGATCGCGGCCGTCGCCGGCTTCGCACTCGGCGGCGGCTGCGAGGTCGCGATGATGGCCGACTTCATCATCGCCGCCGACACCGCCAAGTTCGGCCAGCCCGAGATTAAGCTGGGCGTGGCGCCCGGCATGGGCGGATCGCAGCGCCTCACCCGCGCCATCGGCAAGGCCAAGGCGATGGAGATGTGCCTCACCGGCCGGATGATGGACGCGGCCGAGGCGGAGCGGAGCGGTCTGGTCGCGCGTGTGGTTCCTGCAGCCCAGCTGATCGACGAGGCCATGAAGACCGCGGAGCAGATCGCGTCGATGGCTCCGCTCGCGGCGATCGCCAACAAGGAGATGGTCAACGCGGCCTTCGAGACCGGCCTCGCCCAGGGCATCTTGTTCGAGCGCCGGCTGTTCCACGGACTGTTCGGCACCGAGGACCAGAAAGAAGGCATGAGCGCCTTCGTCGCCAAGCGGCAGGCGGAGTGGAAGGGCGAATAAATCCCTTCTCCCCTTGCGGGAGAAGGTGGCCCGAAGGGCCGGATGAGGGGTCGCGAGCTTAAGCTCGCGCGGCGGCGGAGCCGCCGACCCCTCACCAAGTTACGCTAGGCAGCAAGCTGCCAAGCTCCACTATCCTCTCCCGCAAGGGGAGAGGGACGAGAGAGGGACAGATGGCACGCGTCGCATTCATCGGGCTCGGAAACATGGGCGGCGGGATGGCCGCGAACCTCGCCAAGGCGGGGCATGACGTTCGGGCGTTCGACCTCTCCGAAGCGGCTCTCGCCAAGGCCGAGGAGCGCGGCTGCCTGCGCGCTGCGTCGGCTGCCGAGGCGGTCAAGGACGCCGAGGCGGTGGTGACCATGCTCCCCGCTGGCAAGCATGTCCGCGAAGTCTATGAAAGCAGCGTGATCGGCGTGGCCCCGACGTCTGCGATCCTGATGGACTGCTCGACGATTGACGTCGCGACGGCGCGCGAAGAGATCGCGAAGGCCGAGGCCAAGGGCTACCGGATGGTCGATGCTCCGGTGTCGGGCGGGATCGCCGCGGCCGAGGGCGGCACCCTCACCTTCATGGTCGGCGGATCGCCCGAGGCGTTCGCCGCCGCGCAGCCCTTCCTCGACCTGATGGGCAAGGCGGTGATCCATGCCGGCGGCGCGGGCGCCGGACAGGCGGCGAAGATCTGCAACAACATGCTGCTCGGCGCATCGATGATCGCGACCTGCGAGACCTTCGTGCTCGCGCAGAAGCTCGGCCTCGATCCGCAGACCTTCTTCGACATCTCGTCCAAGGCGTCGGGGCAGAACTGGTCGATGACGAGCTATTGCCCGGTTCCGGGAGTGGGACCCGAGACGCCGGCCGACCGCGACTATGAAGGCGGCTTCGCGGCGGCGCTGATGCTCAAGGACCTCCGCCTCGCAATGGAAGCGGCGCAGGGCGCGGACGCCTACACGCCGATGGGCGCCTATGCTGAGGAGCTCTACACCCGCTTCGCCGAGCGGCTCGGGGGCGCGAGCAAGGACTTTTCCGGAATCATCAAGATGATCGACGACAGCTGGACGTCCCCTGCCGGAAGCGAACCCCCGTCCCCGCCGATTGGCGCTCGGATGTGACTGGGGCGAGCCGCCGGTTCACTTTTTCCTAGCTTTCCTCCTTTAGCCCCCTGGGCATGGGAGGGGGGCGATGAACTTGCCGGCCGGCGCCGCCACTGAAGCGAGGACGGGCCAACCGCTCGCCATTTCCCTCGCGGCAGGCGTACCCGATGCCGTCGATCGGCTCGCCGCGGCAGTGGACCCCGATCAGGCGTTTCTTCGAGCGGCTTGGTTCAGGGCCGCGGGCGCCGAGTCCACGTTGCTCGTCCAGGGCGCGAACGGAGCCCCGCTCGCCGCCTTTCCGACCATCGGCGCCGGGCCCAAGGCGATCGGCGCCCGGGCCGTGGCCGGCTCCTATTGGCCGTTCCGAACCGTGCCGATCTCCCCGCGTCTCGGCGATCCTCACCTCCAGTCCGTGCTCGCGGATGAGCGGACCCGCGCCGCGCTCGGGCCGCTTTGGCGGGTGGGGCCGTTCTACGAGGACGATCCCGGCGGCGCCCGGCTGATCGAAGCTGCGAAGAAGGCCGGGTGGACCGCACTCACCCGAAGCATCGGCGAGACCTATTTGCTCGAAGTGGCGGAGCTGCGCGCCCAGGGGCCGTGGCCACGCCCCTCGACCTTGAAGCGGATTCGCAACTACGAGCGCCAGCTTGGGGACGTCAGCTACGAGCGGGTCAGCGGCTCCGGCTGGTCTGCGGCGGTGTTCGACGCGCTCGCCGAAGTCGAGGCGGCGAGCTGGATCGCCGCCCGCACCGACCGAAGCGGCGCCAAGTTCCTCAACAAAAGCTCGCGCGCCTTCTGGGAGAGGGCCTCCGCCGACCCGGCGCTCGCGGAGATGATGTCGGCGCTGATCCTGAGCGTCGGAGGCAAGCCGGCCGCTTTCTGCTTCGACCTCAATGTCGGGACGCTCCAGTACAGTATCGCCGGGAGCTACGATGCCGCCTTAGCCAAGCTGAAGCCGGGCAAGATCGCGACCTACCGGAACATCGAGTGGGCACTGGAGCGCGGGATCACCCGCATCGACTGGGGCGCCGGCGACGGCGGCTACAAGCGCGAGATGGGTGCGGCGAAGGGTCCGAGCATCGCCGACTGCCTGTTCGTTCGAAGCGGCTTCGTCGCGTCGATGCTCCGCCCGCGCTGGGAACGTCCGGTCAGGGACGGAAGCGGCGACGATGGGCGCAAGCTGCCATTGAGCCGCCGCGAATTGCTGTTGCTTGCGAGCCTGATCACCGCCGCGGCCGCAGGAGCGCTCGCCGAATAATCAGGTCGCGAGCACGGCTTTCAGCGCGGAACGCCACGCATCCAGGCGGGCGGACCGGGTGCCCTCGTCCATCGATGGCTCGAAGCTGCTGATCTCGCCGCGTATCGCCCCGGCGGCTTCGTCGAGACTGGCGAACATGCCGCAGCCGACGCCGGCGAGTATCGCCGCCCCGACGGCGGTAGTCTCGACGAAGCCCGGCCGCTCGACCGTGACTCCGAGCATATCGGCGAGATCCTGGGCGAGCCAATCGTTGGCGCTCATTCCGCCGTCGATTCTGAGGCGGGTCCACTCGCCGCCGTCCGCAGCGAATGCTGTCATGAGGTCGTGGCTTTGGTGAGCCATCGCCTCGAGTGCCGCGCGGACGATCTGGGCGCGGCCGGTGGCGAAGCTGAGGCCGGAGATGCTTGCACGGGCGTCCGGTCGCCAGTGCGGGGCCCCGAGGCCGGTGAGCGCGGGGACGATCACTGCGCCGCCGCTGTCCGGGATGGAGCGCGCGAGCTCCTCGCTCTGCGCCGCCGTGACGATGAGGCCGAGCGAATCGCGAAGCCACTTGATCAGGCTTCCGGCCACGAAGACCGAGCCTTCCAGAGCATAGGCCATTGCGCCGTCCAGCCGCCAGGCGACGGTGGTGAGCAGGCGGTGGTGCGACGGCTGCGGATGGGTTCCGGTATTGGTGAGGATGAAGGCGCCGGTGCCGTAGGTTGCCTTGGTGTCTCCGGGCGAAAGGCAGGCCTGGCCGATCGAGGCGGCTTGCTGGTCACCGGCCATCCCGGTGATCGGGATGGGGGCGCCGAACAGCTCGGGCGACGTCGTTCCGTAACGGCCTGCGCAGTCGACGATCTCGGGAAGAGCGCCGGGCGGCACCCTGAACAGGTCGAGGAAACCCGCGTCCCACATGCCCTTATGGATATCCATGAGGGCGGTGCGCGCGGCGTTGGTGGCGTCGGTAATGTGAAGGCCGCCGGTCAGCTTCCAAACCAGCCAGGATTCGATCGTGCCGATGGCGAGGTCGTCGCCGGCCTCCTTCAATTGCGGCCAGCTCTCCATCGCCCAGGCGATCTTGGAGCCGCTGAAATAGGGATCGAGGAAGAGGCCGGTGCGCTCCTGGAGGGACGGCTCGTAGCCTTTCTCCTTCATTCCGGCGCATAAGGCGGCGGTCCGCCGGTCCTGCCACACGATCGCCGGCCCGAGCGGCTCGCCGGTTCGCTTGCTCCAGAAGACGATCGTTTCGCGCTGGTTGGTGATTCCGATGGCGGCGATGGCCCCGGCCCCGCCGACCTTGTCGACGCAGGTGCGGGCGCAGCGCAGGGTGAAGTCCCAAATCTCCTTCGCGTCATGTTCCACCCAGCCGGGGCGCGGATAATTCTGGGTGAATTCCTTCTGGACGATCCCGCGGCACTCGCCGTCGGGCGCGAACAGCATCGCCCGGGTGCTGGTCGTGCCTTCGTCGATGACCAGCAGATATTGTTCGGACACGCTGGACCCCTTCCCTCGCGACTGAGTAGGGCTGTCTTATGGAGAGTTTCGACCTGCTCGTCATCGGCGGCGGAATCAACGGAGCGGCGATCGCCCGCGATGCCGCGGGGCGCGGGCTGTCGGTGCTTCTGGTCGAACGGGACGACCTTGCGAGCCACACCAGCTCGGCCTCGTCGAAGCTGGCGCATGGCGGGCTTCGCTACCTGGAGCAATATGAGTTCCGCCTGGTTCGCGAGTCGCTTCACGAGCGTGAGGTGCTCCTTCGCAACGCGCCGCACATCGTCCGGCCGCTGCGCTTCATCCTGCCGGATCCGTCGGGCGGGCGGCCGTGGTGGCTGATCCGCCTCGGACTGCTTCTCTACGGCGTGCTTGCCGGTCGAAGCAGCCTCAAGCGCCCGCGCGCGGTCGGAAAAGGCGACAGAGCGGTGCGCGACCCGCTCAAGGGCGATTTCATGCTCGCCGAATATTGGGACGCCTGGGTCGACGACGCTCGGTTGGTCGTCCTCAACGCGATGGACGCGAAGTTGCGCGGGGCCGAGATCGCGACCCGGACCGAATTGCTGTCGGCGCGGCGGGAAGGCGAGCGCTGGATGGCGAAGCTCTCGGGCGGCCGTGAGGTGTCGGCCCGGATGATCGTCAACGCCGCGGGACCGTGGGTGGCGGAGGTTCTCCACCAGCGGCTCGGCGAGGACAGCCGCGCCGGCGTGCGGTTGGTCAAGGGCAGCCATATCGTGGTGCCCCGGCTCTATGAGGGCGACCACGCCTATATCCTCCAACAGCCGGACGGGCGGGTGGTGTTCGCCCTGCCCTATGGCGAGCATAGCCTCATCGGAACGACCGACACGCCGGTGCAGGAGCCGCAGGACGAGGCGCCCGAAGCGGCGGAAATCGCCTATCTGTGCGAAGCCGCGAACCGCTATTTCGTTCGTCAGACCAGCCCGGGGCGAGTGGTGTGGTCGTTCGGCGGAATTCGGGCGCTCTACGACGACGGCGCCGCGGACGCGAAGGACGTGACCCGGGATTATCGGCTCGAGCTGGACGAGAATGGCCCAAAGCTGCTGTCCGTGTTCGGAGGCAAGATCACCACCGCACGGGCGCTGGCGCTGGAGGCGATGGACAAGCTCGGCGTCCGCGGGCTCAAGTTCACCGCGACGAACCATCTCCCGGGCGGCGATCTCGACATCTATTTCAACGAGTGGATGACGGAGCTGGCGCGGTGGATGCCGGAGCCGATGCTTGTTCGGATGGCTCAGGCTTACGGGACACGGCTTCGGCGGGTTTTGGAGGACGCTGCGAGCCTGGACGATCTTGGCCGCCATTTCGGCGCCGACCTATACGAGGCGGAAATTCGCTACCTCGTCGACAAGGAATTCGCGGTTACGGCCGAGGACATTATGTGGCGCCGTACCAAGCTCGGGCTTCGGCTATCGCCCAAGGAACAGCGCGAGCTCGGAAACTTCGTTGCCTCGCTTCTCGCCTAAGGACCTTCGTGGAGTGGATCGGTTCCGGGCGGCGGCACCTCGTCCAGCTCCTTGCGCTGCTCCTCCGAGCGCTCGTCGCGCTTCTTTTCGTCCTCACCGGGGAATTTGGGATCAGGCATGTGTCGGCTCCTTGGAGGAGCTAACGCGGCCGCGACGGAACGGCTCCGCGCTCGCGCGGGTTGGGGGGCCATGGCTGAAGACAAACGCACCATCGGCTGGCTGGTCGACCAGGAGCAAAGGGTCGAACTGCTCCAGCAATTCCCGCCGCGCTACGAGAAGACCGTCGCGGATCACGTCACCTTGCAATCCGGCACGGACGAGGCGCTGCCCGAGGCTGCGATTGGCGAGATCATCGGGCGGGCCGACGACGGCGAAGGTGTCGAGGCGCTGGTCGTGTCGATCGACGGCAGCGCCGACCGCCCGGGCGGCGGCACGTACCATATCACCTGGTCGCTGGCCGAAGGCCGCGAGGCCAAGGAGAGCAACGACGTGATCGACACGGAAGGCTGGGCCGATCTCGACCTGCCCGTGCCGGTCACGCTTCACCCGGCAGAGTTCTGACCACGGGCTTTCCCTGCCGAAACGATCGGCTAAGACAGGGCATCCTCGCACAAGGAACGCTGCTCGATGCGCCGATTGATCTTGTTGCCGCTCCTTCTCTCCGCCTTCGCACTTCCCGCCGCTGCCCAGCCTGCCGAAATCCCACAGCCTCCGCCCGCGCGGATGCCGGCGCCTCCCGGCGAGCCGGGAGTCAGCGTCATCCATGCCGGCACCTTGCTCGACCGGCCGGGACGGCCGCCGCGGCGCAACGCCAGCATCGTGGTTCGCGACGGCCGCGTGGTGTCGGTGCACGACGGCTTCATCGATCCGCCCGCAGGCGCCCGGCTGATCGACCTTCGCGACCGCTTCGTTCTTCCGGGCCTGATCGACAGCCACGTCCATCTCGACAGCGATCGGGCAGGCAATGAAGGCTTCATGGCCGGCTTCACCGACAGCGTCGCTCTGCGCTCGCAGGAAGCCGCGTGGAACGCGCGCAAGACCCTCGACGCGGGCTTCACCACCGTGCGCAACCTGGGGTCGAGCGACGGCGTGACTCTCGGGCTTCGCGACGCCATCGTCCGAGGCTGGGCGATCGGGCCGAGGATCATCGACGCCGGATCATCCATCTCGGCGACCACCGGCCACTCCGATCCCACGCTCGGCATCCGCGAGGAATTCCATGAGGCGCTTCGCGCCGGAGGAAGCAATTGCGACGGGGCGGAGGAGTGCCGCCGAGCCGTTCGCCGCCAGATCGCGCTTGGCGCGGACGTCATCAAGATCGCGACCACCGGAGGCGTCAACAGCCGCATCGGACTCGGGCTCGGGCCGCAGATGTTCGAGGACGAGGCGCGGGCGCTGATCGAGACCGCGCATCTGTACGGCCGCCGGGTCGCGGTCCATGCCCATGGCGGCGACGGGGTGAACCTGGCGCTCCGCCTCGGAGCGGATTCGATTGAGCACGGCACACTGATGGACGACGAAAGCATCCGGCTCTTCCGTCAGTCCGGCGCTTATTATGTGCCGACCCTATCGACGGTGAACGGGTATCTGGAGCGGATCCGCGCCAATCCCAACGCCTACCCGCCCGAGGTTCGGGCGAAGATCGACTGGCGGATCCAGATCACCGGCCTCGCGCTTCAGCGGGCGCAGCGCGCGGGCGTTCGGATCGCGTTCGGCACAGACGCGGGCGTGTCGATGCACGGGCGCAATGCGGACGAGTTCCCGCTGATGGTCCAGCACGGCCTCACTCCGGAGCAGGCCATCGTCGCCGCGACGGTGAACGCGGCCGACCTGCTCGGCCTTGCCGGTGAGGTCGGAACCCTGGAGCCGGGCCGCGTCGCCGACATCGTCGCGGTGCGCGGCGACCCGCTCAGCGACATCGCCGTTCTGCGCAACGTCAATTTCGTCATGTCACGCGGCCGAGTCCACCGCTACGAGCAATAGGAGCGCCACGATGTTCGCACTCGATCGCCGTCAATTCCTGCTGGGCTCCGCAGCGACCGGAGCAGTACTCGCCGCCGGCTGCGCACCGATGGAGCGGGCTGGTGCGACCGGTTCGGGAGCCGCCGCCCAGGCGCGCTCGCTCTACGACGCGATCTTCGAGCGGATGCTGGTGGCGGCGCCCGAGCTCGCCACCGGGCTCGGCCTCGACACCGGCGCCAGGGCGGCCCTGAAGAGCCAGCTCAGCGACTCTTCGCCCGCCGGCAAGCTCAACCTCTACGCGCCGCTCGCCGCCGCCCAGCCGCAGCTTCGAGCAATCGACCGCAACGGCTTGAGCGGGCGTGACCGCGGCTGGCTCGATACCGCCTTGTGGTTCGCCGAGCGCGCCAAGGAGGTGTCGACGTTCAACTATGGGGCGGTCGGCGGCTACAATTACCCCATCCCCTATATCATCTCCCAGCTGTCCGGTTCGTACCAGTCGGTGCCGGACTTCCTCGACAGCCAGCACAAGATCGAGAGCGAGGCGGACGCCCAGGCCTATCTCGACCGGCTCGACCAGTTCGCCCGCAACGTGAACCTGGAGGTCGATGGGGCGCGGGCCGATGTGGCTCGAGGCGTCATCCCGCCAACCTACATCATCGATAAGGCGCTCAATCAGACACGCGCTCTTCGCGGCGAGCGCGGGGCCCGGGCCGGGCTCGTCCAGTCCTTGGTGCGCCGGGCGCGCGAGGCGAATGTCGCCGGCGACTGGGAAGCGCGTGCGGTGCGCATCGTCGACGGGCCCCTGGCGCAGGCGCTCGACCGGCAGATAGCTTTCCTGACGGACATTCGCGGGCACGCAGGGACCAGCCCGGCGGCGAACCGGCTTCCGGACGGCGACCGTTTCTACCAGAGCGCCTTGCGCTTCCACACCAGCACCAACCTCACACCCGACGAGGCGCACCGCATCGGCCTCGATCAGGTCCGCGAGGTCAGCGCGCAGGCCGAAGAGCTGCTTCGCCGCGAAGGGCTGACCCAGGGGACGGTCGGAGCGCGGCTTCGCGAGCTCGGGCAGCAGCAACGCTTCCTCTACCCGAACACCGACGCCGGCAGGGCGCAGATCATCGCCGACCTCAACACGCACATGGATATGGTGCGCTCCCGCATGCCGGAGATGTTCAACGCCTCGACCATTCCGACCAGCGGAATGGAGATCCGGCGCGTGCCGCCGAACATCGAGGAAGGCGCGCCGCGCGGATACGCGCAGGGCGGATCCCTCGACGGGACTCGGCCCGGGGTGTTCTACATCAACCTCGTCAACACCAGCATCTGGCCCAAATGGGCACTTCCGACGCTCAACCATCACGAGGCGGTACCAGGGCATCTGTGGCAAGGGGCGATCGTCAACTCGGCGCAGAACATCCCCCTGCTCCACCGCTCGCTCGGAATCCCAGCATTCGGTGAAGGCTGGGGCCTGTACGCGGAATCGCTGGCGGACGAGCTTGGAGTCTATCGCGACGACCCGCTCGGGCGGCTCGGGATGCTCCAGAGCTTCCTGTACCGCGCGGCGCGAATCGTCATGGATACGGGCATGCATTCGAAGGGCTGGGAGCGGGACGCGACGATCCGCTACTTCCAGGACACGGTGGGCCTCGACCCGATCTCGGCGACCAGCGAAGTCGACCGCTATGTCGTGTGGCCCGGGCAGGCGACAGCCTACAAGCTCGGGCACAACGAGATCCTTCGGATTCGAGCCGAGGCGCGGCGGCGGCTTGGAACCAGGTTCGACCTCAAGAACTTCCATGACCTGGTGCTCTTGAGCGGCGACATGCCGCTCGAGGTGCTTGCCGGCATGGCGCGCGAGTGGGACGGCAGCCGCATTTCGTAGCCTGGCGCGTCATGCGCAGCCCTTGCATAATTATGCATGGATATGCATATGGCCGACCATGTCGGTTGAAGTCGCCATTTTGGGAGCATCGGGCTTCGTCGGAGCGGAGCTGCTGCGGCTGTGCGCTCAGCATCCGCAACTCGAAGCCACGCGCCTGTTCGGGGACAGCCAGGCGGGGCTGAGCCTCGGCGAGGTGCATCCGCATCTCGCGCCTGCCTATCCGGACGCGAAGATCGAGAAGTTCGATCCGAACTCGGTCCCGAACGTCGACCTGGTGTTCGCAGCGCTTCCGCACGGGCATTCGCAGAAGGTGGCGGGCAAGCTCGCGGAGGCCGGCATCGCGTTCGTCGATCTCGGAGCGGACTTCCGGCTCGACAGCGCCGAAGAATATGAGCGCTGGTACCATGACCCGCACCAGGCGCCGGACCTGCTCGGCGAGTTCGTTTACGGCATCCCGGAGCTGCACCGCGAGCGCATCCGCGCGTCGAAGCTGGTCGCGGCGGCGGGCTGTTACCCGACCTCCGCGATCCTCGCGCTGAAGCCGCTGGTCGACGCCGGCGCGGTCGACAGGGACAGCATCATCGTCGATGCCGCGTCGGGCGTCAGCGGCGCCGGCAAGGGCCTTAAGGACAACACCCACTTCAACACGGTCGACGAGAATTTCAGCGCCTACGGCCTCCTCAACCACCGCCACACCGCGGAGATGGAGATGGCGCTTGGCGGGCAGGTGCTGTTCACGCCGCATCTCGCGCCGATGAACCGCGGAATCCTCGCGACCTGCTATGCGACGGCGACTTCCGACGCGGATCCGCTCGAGATCCTGCGCGCGTGCTATGCCGACGAGCCGTTCGTTCATGTGTCGGAAGCACTGCCATCGACCAAGTGGACGCTGGGATCGAACTCGGTCCACCTCACCGCCCGCCGCGATCCGCGCACGGGCCGCGTCGTTGCGCTCGCAGCGCTCGACAATCTCGTCAAAGGCGCTGCCGGGCAGATGATCCAGTGCGCCAACCTGATGCTCGGCTTCGATGAAGAGGCGGGTCTGCCGAAATGTGGAGTTTGGCCATGAGTGTTACCGCGGCGGAGGGCTTCCTCGCCTCCGGCCTTCATGCCGGAATCAAGTCGAGCCGGCGCGACATGGCGCTGCTCGTCACCGAAGACCGCGCGCCGGTGACGTGCGCCGCGGTGTTCACTCAGAACAAGTTCGCGGCGCCTCCCGTAGTGCTCGATCGCGCCAAGCTCGCGGAGAATGGCGGGGTCGCCGCCGGCATCGTGGTCAATAGCGGCAACGCGAATGCGGGCACGGGCAAGCCGGGCCTCGCCGATGCTGACGCCATGGCGTCGGCCGCGGCCAAGGCAGCGGGCGTGGCCGAGGAGCACATGCTGGTCTGCTCGACCGGGATCATCGGCACGCCGCTGCCGATGAAGAAGATCCTGGCGGCGATCCCGAAGCTGGCGGAGACGCTGTCGCGGGAGGGCGCTGAGGACGCGGCCTACGGGATCCTCACCACCGACAAGCTGCCCAAGCAGGCGGTCATCCACGGCTCGAACTTCACTCTTGGCGGGATGGCCAAGGGCTGCGGGATGATAGCGCCGAACATGGCAACGATGCTCGCCTTCCTCACCACCGACGCGGCGATGGACCCGGACCTGCTCCAGCGCGCGCTTCTCGACGCGTCCGACGCGACGTTCAACACGCTGAATGTCGATGGCGCGACGTCGACCAACGACAGTGCTTTCCTGCTCGCCAGCGGCCGCCGCGGCGTTCCGGACGCGCAGGAATTCGCGGACGCGGTTCATCGCCTCTGCGAGGACCTGACGCTGCAGATGGCGCGCGACGCCGAGGGCATGACCAAGATGGTTCGGCTTCGGGTCACGGGCGCGGCGAGCGACAGCGAGGCCCGGGCCGCGGCCAAGGCGATCGCGGAGAACAATCTGGTCAAGTGCAGCTGGTATGGGGCCGACCCCTATTGGGGCCGGCTTCTCGCCGCGGCAGGCTCGGCCGGGATCGCGTTCGAGACCGAGAAGAGCGCGGTCTCCTATGGCGGGATCAAGGTCGCCGCCGAGGGCGCTCCCCTGCCCCACGACGAGAAGGCGGTCGCCGCCCACATGGGCCAGGAATGCGCCGAGATCGAGGTCATGCTCGGCCTCGGCAGCGGCGAGGCTCAGGTGATCGGGATCGACCTTGGCCCGGGCTACATCAAAGAAAATAGCGTCTCGTCATGACTAGTCCCGCAACCACGGCGCAGGTCTTGGTCGAAGCCCTGCCCTATATCCGCCGCTTCGCCGGCAAGAGCGTCGTCGTGAAGCTCGGCGGCAACGCGATGGACGACGCGGTCGAGCGGGCCATCGCTCAGGACGTGCTGTTGCTCCGGTCCGTCGGAGTGCGCTGCGTGCTGGTCCATGGCGGCGGTCCGCAGGTCGACGAGATGATGAAGCGGGTCGGCAAGGAGCCGGAATTTCGCGACGGCCTTCGGGTCACCGACGCGGAGACCCTGGAGATCGTCCGGATGGTCCTGGTCGGGAAGGTCAACCGCGACCTCGTCGCGCGGATCAACCAGGAAGCGGGCGACGATCCGGTCGCCGTCGGAGTGGCGGGCGAGGATGGCGGGTTGCTCGTCGCGACCCCCCGCGAGTCCAGCCTCGGCTTCGTCGGCGACGTGACCCACGTCCGGTCCGACCGGCTCGAGAAGCTGCTCGACGACGGCCTCGCGCCGGTGGTGTCGACGATCGGATCGGATGAAGGCGGCCAGCCCTACAATATCAACGCCGACGAGGCGGCGCGGGCCATCGCGGTGGCGATGGGGGCGGAGAAGATCGTCTACCTGACCTCGGCGCCGGGGCTGCTCGAGGACGTCAATGACGAGAGCAGCCTGGTTCAGCGTCTGAGCTCCGCCGAACTTCGGGACAGGATCGACCACGAAAGCGTCAGCGCCGGGATGATCCCGAAGCTTCGCGCCTGCGCGGATGCGGTCGACGGCGGAGTCGGCAGCGCTCACATCATCGATGGGCGGGTGCCGCACGCGATCCTGATCGAGCTTCTGACCGATGCCGGCATCGGCACGATGATCACCAGGGGGACGGCATGAGGGACTTGCTGACGCTTCACGAGATCGGTGCCGAGGGCGTCGCGGAGATCCTGGCGCTGTCGGAAAGCCCCGACCTCGGCGCGCCGCTCGCCGGCAAGGGCGTGGCGCTGGTGTTCGAGAAGCCGTCGGCGCGGACCCGCAACTCGATGGAGATGGCGGTCAAACAGCTCGGCGGCCACCCGATCTACATCCAGAAGGACGAGGTCGGCATCGACACGCGCGAGACCGCCGAGGACGTGGCGCGGACGCTCGCCTGCTATCACGGCGTGATCGCGGCGCGGGTGATGGACCATGATCATCTGACGCGCATGGCTGCGGCGGTCGACGCGCCCGTCCTGAACATGTTGTCAGACACCGATCATCCGCTCCAGGGCCTCGCCGACCTGCTGACGATCAAGCAGCTGGTCAGGCGGGTCGAGGGCGCCCGGGTCGCCTATGTCGGCGACGGCAACAACAATGTCGCCAAATCGCTCGCTGAGGGTTGCGCGCTGGCCGGCGCCGAACTCGTAATCGCCAGCCCGGAGGAATTCCAGCTCGCAGCGCCCCCCGCCGGGGTTCGCCAGGTGGTCAGCCCGGCCGAGGCGGTCGCCGGAGCACAGGTCGTCTATACCGATGTGTGGGTGTCGATGGGCCAGGCCGAGGAGACGGCTCGCCGCAACGCGGCGCTGGCGCCCTATCAGGTCGACGAAGCGCTGATGGCCCTGAGCGACGACGCCTGGTTCCTCCACTGCCTGCCGGCGCGGCGCGGCGAGGAAGTCGAGGCCGCGGTGATCGACGGTCCGCGCTCCGGCGTGTGGCGCCAGGCGGAGAACCGGATGCACACCGCGCGCGGCGCGCTGGCGTGGATGGTCGCGAGGTGACCGACAATCGCGAGCGGCGGCTTCGGGCGCTGGCGGATCTGATCCGGGCAGAGCCGATGTCGAGCCAGGAAGAGCTGACCGAGCGGCTTCGGACGCTTGGACACCAGCTCACCCAGGCGACGGTGTCGCGCGATCTCGAGCAGCTCGGCGCGGTCAAGGTGAAGCGCGAGGGGACGTTGCGCTACGTGCTTCCGGACCAGATCGGCGCGCGCGACTGGGCGGGCGTGAACCTGGAGCGGATCATCCGCGACTGGGTGCTCGAGGTCGAGCCGGCGGGCCCGCTGGTGGTGCTCCGAACGCCGCCGGGGACCGCTCATCTGGTCGCTGCGACCATCGACCAGGCGCAGATGTTCGAGATCGCCGGCACGGTGGCCGGCGACGACACCATCTTCCTCGCCATCCGCGACGGAAATCCCATTGCCGACGTCATCCGCCGTTTCGAAGGCCTGATGGGCCGCGGGCGGACCGACGCGATCGTTTGAAGAAGGACGAAAATGACTGACGCACCGAAGAAGGTCGTGCTTGCATATTCCGGCGGGCTCGACACCTCGATCATCCTCAAATGGCTTCAGACCGAATATCGGGCGGAGGTCGTGACCTTCACCGCGGATCTCGGCCAGGGCGAGGAAGTTGAGCCGGCGCGGCGCAAGGCCGAGCTGCTCGGGATCAAGCCGGAGAACATCTTCATCGACGACGTGCGCGAGGAGTTCGTTCGCGACTATGTCTTCCCGATGTTCCGGGCGAATACCCTCTATGAGGGGCAATATCTGCTCGGCACGTCGATCGCCCGGCCGCTGATCGCCAAGCGCCAGATCGAGATCGCCCGCCAGGTCGGCGCCGACGCGGTCTGTCACGGCGCCACCGGCAAGGGCAACGACCAGGTCCGCTTCGAGCTCGGCTATTATGCGCTGGAGCCGGACATCAAGGTGATCGCGCCGTGGCGGGAATGGGACTTCGCCAGCCGCGAGCAGCTCATCGACTTCGCCGAGAAGCACCAGATCCCCATTTCCAAGGACAAGCGCGGCGAGAGCCCCTTCTCGATCGACGCGAACCTGCTCCACTCGTCGAGCGAGGGGAAGGTGCTCGAGGATCCGGGCGCCGAGGCACCGGAATATGTCCACCAGCGCACCATCTCGCCCGAGGAGGCGCCGGACAAGCCGACCATTATTTCCATCGATTTCGAACGCGGCGATCCCGTTGCGATCGACGGCGAGCGGATGTCGCCGGCGACATTGCTGACCGCGCTGAACCAGTTCGGCCACGACAACGGCATCGGCCGCCTCGACCTGGTCGAGAACCGCTTTGTCGGAATGAAGTCGCGCGGCGTGTACGAGACTCCTGGCGGGACGATCCTGCTCGCGGCGCATCGCGGCATCGAGAGCATTACGCTCGACGGCGGCGCAATGCATCTCAAGGACGAGATCATGCCGCGCTACGCCAAGCTCATCTATAACGGCTTCTGGTTCAGCCCCGAGCGCGAGATGCTGCAGGCGCTGATCGACAAGAGCCAGGAGCATGTCACCGGGACCGCGCGGGTGAAGCTCTACAAGGGCAACGCGACGGTGATCGGCCGCGAGAGCCCGTTCGCGCTCTACGACCAGGACCTGGTGACGTTCGAGGAAGGATCGTCAAGCTACGATCAGCGCGACGCGGCCGGATTCATCCGGTTGAACGCGCTTCGGCTGCGCACCCTGGCGAGCCGCGACCGCAAGGCCGCGCTCGGCGAATGAAGCTCGCGGTCCTCGAGACGGGGGTTCCGCCCGCGGGGCTGGGCGAGCGCTTCGGCACCTATCCGGACATGTACGCGCGGATGCTCGGGCTATCCGGGACGCTGCCCAGCTACGATGTCGCCGGCGGCGTGCTTCCGGAGCGGCCCGAGGACCATGACGCCTATATCGTCAGCGGGTCGCCCGCGGGAGTGTACGACCCGCTGCCGTGGATCGGCCAGTTGGCCGACTTCCTTCGCCAGGCGCGCGGAAAGGCCAAGCTGGTCGGGATATGCTTCGGCCACCAGGCGATGGCGCAGGCGTTCGGCGGAAGCGTCACCAAGTCCGACAAGGGCTGGGGCGTCGGGCTTCACGACTATTCGGTTGCCGCTCCGCAGCCGTGGATGGACGATTCGGCTGGAGTGGCGATCCCGGCGTCGCACCAGGATCAGGTGATCGCGCAGCCGCCGGGAACCGTAGTGACGATGGCGAGCGCGTTCACCCCTCATGCGGGGCTCGCGTGGGGAGACGAGGCGATCTCGTTCCAGTTCCACCCGGAGTTCGAGCCGGACTACGCCAAGGCTCTGATCGAGACCCGGCGCGAGCGCCTGGACGATCCCGATGCGGCGATCGCTTCGCTCGATCGGCCGAACGACAATGCCCGCGTGGCCGGGTGGATCGAGCGGTTTCTGAAGGGCTGAACCCCTCCCGTCATTGCGAGCGCAGCGAAGCAATCCAGCCGCCGTGCTGGATTGCTTCGTCGCCTTCGGCTCCTCGCAATGACGATGAGAGCTAGAGCTCGACGAATTCGCCGCCGATGCTTCGCGAGAAGCCCTGGAATTCGGCAATGGCGCGGCCGTCGTCGGTGCGGACGCTGACATTGTAGACGCCGGAGCGGCCGACCAGGGCGGCTTCCTGCGCTTCCGCGACAAGGACGTCGCCCTCCCCTGCCGCATCCAGAAACACCATCGTCGCCTGGGCGCCGACGGTCGCGAGATTGCGGCTGTTGCAGGCATAGGCGAAGGCGGTGTCGGCGAGGGCGTAGATCATTCCGCCATGGGCGCGGCGGTGGCCGTTGAGCATGTCGGCACGGACCGTCATCCGGATTCGGGAATAGCCTTCGCGCGCTTCCTCGATCTTGATGCCCCAGGCGGGACCGGTTCCCTCCGCGGCGAGCATCGCTCGGGCGACCTTGTCGGCTAGCGCGTCTGCGTTCATTGGAAGCGGCATGGCTTACGAGACCATCGACTTCAAGCTGGAGGGCGGCGTCGCACGGCTGACGCTGAACCGACCGGACCGATTGAACAGCTTCACCGTGCAGATGCATGGCGAGGTTGCCGACGCGCTCGGCAAGCTGGAAGGCGCGCGCTGCCTAATCATCACCGGCGCCGGGCGCGGCTTCTGCGCCGGGCAGGATCTCAACGACCGAGCGGTGGCGCCGGGCGAGGCCGTGGACCTTGGGGATTCCGTGGAGCGTTTCTACAATCCGCTGATCCGCAAGCTGACGAGCCTGCCCATGCCGGTGATCGCTCGGGTGAACGGCGTCGCCGCCGGCGCGGGGGCGAACATCGCGCTGGCCTGCGACATCGTCATCGCGGCGAAATCGGCGAAATTCATTCAGTCGTTCGCGGCCATCGGGCTCATTCCGGATAGCGGCGGCACCTGGGTTCTGCCGCGGCTGGTGGGACAGGCGCGGGCGCTTGGACTCGCGCTGACCGGCGAACCGCTTCCGGCAGAGAAGGCCGCCGAGTGGGGCCTGATCTGGAAAGCGGTCGAGGATGGTGAGCTCGATGCCGAGGTCGATGCGCTCGCGGCGAAATTCGCGGCCGGGGCGCCGCGCGGGCTGGCGGCGATCAAGCGGATGATCCGCGAGAGCTGGGGCCAGAGCCTCGACAAGGAGCTGGACCGCCAGCGCGACGCGATGCGCGAGCTTGGTTTTAGCGAGGATTATCGCGAGGGGGTCCGCGCCTTCATAGAAAAGCGCGCACCGAACTTCACCGGGAAATAGACATGAAGCCTTTGACCCTCCTCAATTACGCGCGCGACCAGTGGATTCAGGGCGCGGGCAATCTCGTGGAATTGCCAAGCGCGGTGACGGGCGAGGTGGTCGCTGCGACCGGCTCAAGCGGGCTCGATTTCAAGGCGATGCTCGACCATGCGCGCAACGTGGGCGGGCCAGCGCTTCGCAAGCTGACGTTTCACGAGCGGGCGCACATGCTGAAGGCGCTCGCCAACGCCATCATGGCGCGCAAGGAGGAACTGTACGAGCTCTCCTATGAGACCGGAGCGACCCGGACCGATGGCTGGATCGACATCGAGGGCGGCGCGGGCACACTCTTCTCCTTCTCGTCAAAGGGCCGGCGCGAGCTTCCCAACAGCCGGGTGCTGATCGACGGGACGATGGAGCCGCTGTCGCGCGGCGGCACTTTCGTCGGCCAGCATGTCTACACGCCGCTTCAGGGCGTGGCGGTGCATATCAACGCGTTCAACTTCCCCGTTTGGGGCATGCTCGAGAAATTGGGCCCGACCCTGCTCGCGGGCGTTCCGGCGATCGTGAAGCCCGCATCGGCGACGGCGTGGCTCGCGGAAGCGGCCTTCCGGATCATGATCGAGGCGGACATCCTGCCGCAAGGCTCGCTCCAGTTCATCGCGGGCTCGACTGGCGACCTGCTCGATCACCTGACGCTTCAGGACGTGGTGAGCTTCACGGGCTCGGCGGCGACCGCGATGAAGCTTCAGAGCCACCCGGTGATCGCCAGAGAGAGCGTTCGCTTCATCGCCGAGCGTGACAGCCTCAACGCGTCCGTGCTCGGGCCAGACGCGGCGCCGGGAACGCCGGAATTCGACCTGTTCGTGAAGGAGGTCGTTCGCGAGATGACGGTGAAGGCGGGGCAGAAGTGCACCGCGATCCGCCGGGCGATGGCTCCGGCGGAGCATCTCGACGCGGTCCAGCAGGCGATCGCCGACCGGCTTGCCAAGGTGAAGATCGGCGATCCGCGCGAGGAAGGCGTCACGATGGGCGCGCTCGCCAGCCAGGACCAGCGCAATTCCGTCCGCGCTGCGGTGGCAGAGCTGTCGCGGTCGGCGCGCGTCGTGGCGGGCGATCCTGACCGGTCGTGGGGCAATGGCGGCGCGTTCCTGGAGCCGATCCTGCTTCGCTCCGACGACCCCTGGGGCTCGCCCGCGATTCATGATGTGGAGCCGTTCGGCCCGGTGTCGACGATCATGCCGTACAAGGATCTCGACGACGCGATCGCGCTTGCGAACCGCGGGATGGGCAGCCTTGCGCTGTCGCTGTTCACCTACGACACGAGCGTCGCCGAGGACTTCGTGCTTGGCGCCGGCGCCTATCACGGCCGGATGATGATCCTCGACCGGACCAGCGCGAAGGAAAGCACTGGCCACGGCTCTCCCCTCCCAGTCCTCGTCCATGGCGGCCCCGGCCGCGCCGGCGGCGGTGAGGAGATGGGCGGAATCCGCGGAGTGACTCACTATATGCAGCGCACCGCCCTGCAGGGGGCGCCGGAGATGCTTTCCAAGGTGGTCAAGCAGTGGCTTCCGGGCGCGGACAAGCCGACCGGCGACGTCCACCCCTTTCGCCTGCGCATCTCCGAGCTCGACATCGGCTACACGCTCAAGACCGCGAGCCGCACCGTCACCCTCGAGGACGTGGAGCATTTCGCCCATTTCACCGGGGACACCTTCTACGCCCACATGGACGACGAGGCTGCCAAGGCGAGCCCGATCTTCGAGGGCCGGGTGGCGCACGGCTACTTGATCCTCAGCTTCGCCGCAGGCCTGTTCGTCGAGCCTGCGCCGGGACCCGTGCTTGCCAATACCGGCCTCGAGAATCTGCGATTCCAGACGCCGCTTTATCCCGGCGATTCCATGCGGGTCGAGCTGACCGTCAAGTCGAAGAGCGTTCGCGACGAGGAGCGGGGCGAAGTTCGCTGGGCGGTCGCGATCTTCAACCAGAAGGACGAAATCGTCGCGACCTACGACCTGCTGACGATGAACCGGCCGTAGCGGCCGCTAACCCGCCTTAGCGGCGTTGGCCTCGTATTTGGCAAGGTCGCCTTCGAGGAAATGGGCGTTCTGCTCGCGGAGCTTGGCGCCTTCCTCGTCATAGAGGAACGGCAGGAAGGCGTAGCGGCGGCCTCTTGTCACCGGCATCGCTTGGTGGAGAAGCGAGCAGGAGAAGACCACCGCGCCGCCAGTCGGCGGCTTGTAGCGCCGCGAGCCATATTCGGGAAAAACCAGTTCGCCCCCTTCATATTCGTCGGCATTGAGGTTGATCGTCACGGCGAAGCGACGGTGGGCAGTACCGCGCGACGTGTTGTCCCGGTGAGTGCGGAAATGACCGCCCGTCTCGGCATCGTAGCAGCCGACCAGCAGCCGCTCGATCCGGGTCGGGTCGAACTGGAAAGCGCGCATGATCATCGGCTTCAGCCGGTGGAACACTCGCAAGTGCAGCGCCTTCATCAGGCCCGGATCGTCGACCGTGCGATCGCTGCGCACCTTGTGGGCAGGATCGAGGAGGAGCCGGGTCATGCCGCCGACGTCGCGCATGAACCCGGATTGCTCCCCGCCGCGCTCCTCGTAGAAGTCGATCAGCCGGCGGCAGAGGTCGGGCTCCAGAATATCCGGGACCTGAAGGACCGGCGCCCAGTCTCCTTCGAATGGCTGGAGCGCCAACCTGGCGCAGGCGTCCAGCGCGGCCGACGCGTCGCCTAGCGGAAACACCCCGGCGACCCGCAAGGAGGCATCTAGCAAAAGCCAGTGACCGGCATAGCTTGGGTCGTCGGCGCGGGCGGCGCCGTAGAGTCGGCTGACCGCGCGATCATGATCGAGGAAGAAGCGGATCCCGGGCAATTGCGGGACAATCCGCCCTTGCTCCGAATCGCCCGGATCGACCGTGACGCCGTAGAAGCAGGCGCTTCTGTCGTCGAACAATTCCCGGCGGCGCTGAAGCTCGTCGAGCGCAGCTTGTGCCGGCAGGTGGCGCGTGGTTCCGAAGAAGCACATCAGCACGGCGCGGCCGCCGGCGAGGTCGAAGGCGTAATCCGCACGGCCGCCGAACGCGGCCGCGCGGAACCATGGCGCGGCCTCGCCGACAGTGAGCAAATTGCGACGATCGCTGGTCATTCCGCCGATCATCCCGGCTTAGCTCTTCTGGAGCAAGCATTTCCGGCGGTGCCCCGCGGAGTCGACAAGAGGCGGACGCGCTGACAGAGTGCGGCGCCTTCGATCTCGGGACCTTGCCGATGCGTAGCCTTCTGTTCGCAGCACTCCTTCTCACTGCCTGCCAGGCCGCTCCGGCGCCGCAGGCCACGACTGCGAGCACGCTCGGAGCAGAACCGGTGAGCTACGGCTATCGAATCGCGGCGACCTATCCGCACGACCGGCGTGCCTTCACCCAAGGGCTGTTTTTCCTCGACGGGCATCTCTTCGAGAGTACCGGGCAGATCGGCCAGTCGACGATCCGCCGCGTCAATCTCGAAGACGGTCGCGTGCTTCAGAGCGTCCCGATCCCACCCGGAATGTTCGGCGAGGGGATCACCAACTGGGGCAACCAGATCGTCTCGATCACCTGGCAGGACGGGATCGGCTTCCGCTGGGACCGCGAGAGCCTTCGCCAGACCGGCACTTGGCGCTATCCGGGCGAAGGCTGGGGCCTGACCCAGAACGGCACCGACATCATCATGAGCGACGGCACCGCCGACCTTCGCTTCCTCGACCCCGAGACCCTTCGCGAGCGTCGCCGGGTGACGGTGATGGCGAACGGCCAGCCGGTCACTCAATTGAACGAGCTCGAATGGGTGAATGGCGAGATCTTCGCCAATGTGTGGATGACTCCGCGGATCGCACGGATCGACCCGCAGACCGGCAACGTGACGGGCTGGATCGACCTGTCGGCGCTGGTTCGGGAGAATGGCGACAACCAGGACTCTGTCTTGAACGGGATCGCCTACGACCAGGCGCGCGACCGGCTGTTCGTCACCGGCAAATATTGGCCGCGGCTCTACGAGATCGACCTGGTTCAGCCGGGGCAGCCGGCGCGCTGACCCGGTCGCGTTCGACGGCATGATGTGCTGACCGGCTGAAAGACCGGAACGGCGGTCCCGGGCCGACCGTTCTGACGGGCAAATTCCAGGAGGAGTGTGCCCGATGAAGATCGCCGATGTGATGACCGCCGAGGTTGATGTCGTGAAGCCGGACCAGACCATCCAGCAGGCCGCGAGCTTCATGCTTCGCTCCGACGCGGGATCGATCCCGGTATGCGACGGCGAGAAGCTGGTCGGAATGGTCACCGACCGCGACATCGCGGTTCGCGCGATCGCCGAGGGCATGGGGCCCGATACGCCGGTCCGCGAGACGATGAGCGACGAGGTGCTCTATTGCTACGACGACGACGACGTCGAGGACGTCGCGGCGAAGATGAGCGAGAACCAGGTCCGCCGGATGCCGGTCGTGTCGCGCGAGGACAATCGGCTGGTCGGGATCGTATCGCTCGGCGACATCAGCCGATCGAACGAGCATGAGATCGCAGCGCTCGCGCTCGACGGCATCACCGATCCGGGCGGCGAGCACAGCCAGGTCTAAGCACCCTCCTCGCGCCTCCGCGCAAGGGCGCCCGCGATGCTGGCGCACACCAGCAATTGCATCGTGTGATACAGCATGAGCGGCAACAGCACCGGCGCGACCGCGGCCGAGGGGAACAGGACCTTGGCCATCGGCGCGCCGCTTGCGATGCTCTTGACCGAGCCACAGAACAGGATGGCGTCGCGGCTTCCGCTCGCAAAGCTGCCGAGCCGGCCGATCGCCCAGGCCGAGCCGAGGACCAAAGCGAGCAGGAGCAGGCACAGGCCGACGAGGATGGCGAGCTGCGCCGTGGGAAGCTGATCGAAGACTCGGTCGACCATCGCTGCCGAGAAGGCGCCGTAGACCGCGAGCAGGATCGTGCCCTTGTCGACCCCGGTTGTGAGTGCGGGGCGCTTCTCGATCAGCGGGAAGACCCACGGCCGCATGGCGTGGCCGAGGATGAAGGGCAGGAACAGGAGCACGAAGATCCGGCCGATTCCCGACGGCGAGATCGCCGCGCCCTGAGCGTCGAGAAGCAGCCCCGCGAGGAGCGGGGTGAGGAATACACCGGCCATGTTGGAGAAGGCGGCAGCGGCGACCGCTCCGGCGACGTTGCCGCCGGCCATCGAGGTGTAGGCGATCGAGCTTTGCACCGTGGACGGCACGCAGCACAGGAATAGGATTCCGGTCCAGATGATCGCGTCGAGAAGGCCGGGCATCAGGACCATCATCGCCAAGCCGACGAGCGGGAAGACGGCGTAGGTGACCGACAGGATCGCGGCGTGGAGCTTCACGTCGGCGAAACCGGCGATCAGCGCCTCGCGCGGAAGCCGGGCGCCGTGGAGGAAGAACAGAGCGAAGATGGCCGCGTAGGTGACATAGTCGACGATCGCCGCGGGCGCGGAGGAGACCGGCGCCACGATGGCGAGCACGACCGCGCCGATCAGCCACAGGATGAAGCGGTCGGGGAGAAGGCGGCGAAGCATGGGGTGCGGCTATGGGGCCGAGGCGTGAGAGGCAAGTGACCCCCGAACGTCATGCTGAACTTGTTTCAGCATCCATTACCGAGCGGCTGTGCGGGCGGACGAATGGACCCTGAAACAAGTTCAGGGTGACGAGCGGGTTCAGCCCCGCTTGTCGAGGCTTAGGTCGTTGCCGTCGCGGTAGCGGGTTTCGATGAAGCGGCGCTCGACATCGAAGCTCGCGATTCGCTCGCAGCCGACCTTGTCGCACAGGGCGTCGAGCTCGTCGGCAACGATGGCGAGGCTGTCGGCGAGTCGGCGGCTATGCTCCGCGCCCGGCACGCGCTCCTGCGGCGGAAGACCGAGATAGGTGTTGACCAGGCCCGGCAGGTGCTGGCCGATCAGGCGCTGGGCCTCGCCGCCGTTGGGAGTGTCGGACGAGGTGCGGGCGAGGGCCGGCTCGAGCTCGCGCAGGCGAGCGACGATCCGGTCGAGTGCCGGCCCGGCCTCGTGCGGGAGGCCGCGGGAGCGCTGGACCAGCCAATCCTCGGTCTGCGAAGCGAGGCGGTCGAGACGGTGCGACGCGGTCGCGTCGATCACGGGTCCGAGATCGTCGTCTCGGCGGCGCCCGCTCGACGGCCAGAACAGCACCAGAAGGGAGATGATGAAGGTCGCGATCAACGCCAGTGGCGCGGTGATCCAGCCGAGCACTCCGGTCGAGATCCCGACGATGATGAGGAACAGCAAGCCGACGAAGGCGATCGCGGAATTGCGCAGCCTGCGGCCGACGGCGCGGACCCCGCGCTCCAGCCTTCGCTTGTTCGCCTCGCGCGCGGCTTGCGAGCCGAACTGACGGCGAACCTGGTCCTCGAAATCGTTTCGCACGGTCAGGCCTCGGGCTGAGGGCCGTCGTCGCGGTAACGGCTCTCGATGAATCGGCCCTGGGTCTCGAACGCATCGCGCTCGTCCTGGGCGAGCTTCCGGCCGAGGTCGTCGAGGGCGATCCGGGCGGCGTCGAGGCCGGCGACGAGGCGCTCGTCCACGCTCATCCCCTGCCCGTCCCGTTCGCGGCGATATTGGGCGGGAACGGCTTCGTAGCGGGTGATCAGGTCCGGCAAATGCTCGCCCATCAGCCGGCGCGCGTCCTGGGCGAGCGGGTTCAGAGGGTCGAGCCCGGCGAGCTGGCTCTCGAGCATTGGAAGCTGGGCGCCGATCGCGTCGACCCGGCTCGCCGCGGTCGGGGGAAGCGTGCCGCGGTGGCGGCTCATCAAGCTCCCGAGCCGCTGAACGACGGCGCGGTTGGGCATGTCCTCCTTGTACGGCTCGACGGGGCGCTCGCGAGCGGCGAGGGCCGGGAAGACGCCGAGGCCGAGAACGGCGAGGACCACCATCAGGACAACGACGAAGAACAGCCCGCCGAGGCCAATAGGCCCGACGATCAGGCCGAAGGCGATGGTCGCCGCGATCAGCGCGGCGATGGCCATCCCGACATTGGTCAGCCGCCTGGCGGTGGCGACGGTGCCGCGCTTGCGGCGCTTGCGAACCAGAGTGCCAAGCTCGCGCGTGTCATCGCGATGCGCGAGCGCATCGAAGCTCGACGTGACACGAACGATTTCAGCCGAATGGTCCATTCCTACCCTTCGATCGCAGTGAACGGCGAGGTCTGGTTGGCGATTCGACTCTGCTCGACGCCTTCGGCGCGGGCGATGTAGCCGCGGCTCTTCTCGACCTCGGTTGTGAGCACGTTGACGGTCTGCTTCATGTTGCCGAGCGCCTCGAGCTTGAACGTGTCGACCGCATCCATCGTATCGTAGATGTTCTGGAAGGCGCGCTGCAGAGTCTGGAGCGGGATGGTCGAGGACGCCGCCTGCTTGTGGATCTCGGCGGTCTGCGACTTCAGAAGCTCGCCGGTGCGGTCGATGATCCCCGCGGTCGTGGTGTTGAGCGCGGTGATCTGGTCGAGGACCAGCTTCTGGTTGGTCAGAGCCGAGGCGACGGTGACCGCGGTGCGGAGCGCGGCGACGGTCGTCGTGGACGCGCGGTCCACGCCCTTCACCAGCTCGACATTGTTCTTCTTGACGAGGTCGAGCGCGAGATAGCCCTGAACCGTCACCGCCATCTGGGTGAGCAGGTCCTGAGTGCGCTGGCGGGTGTAGAAGAGCGCGGTCTCGCGGATCGCCTTGGCCTTGGCGGGGTCGGTCGCGTCGAGCTCGGCCGCCTTGTTCTCGAGCCGCTCGTCGAGCGTCTTGGAGATGTGGATCATCTGCTCGAGCCGGCCCATCGTCTTCCACAGATTGGCGCGCTCGACATCGATCGCGGCATTGTCCTTGAGAAGCTCGTCCTTGCCCGAGCCGAGGTGGCCGAGAATCTTCGAGATGTGAGTCTGCGACGACTGATATTTGCGGAAGTAGTTGGTCAGCGAGCCGCCCATCGGGATGATCCCGAGGAACTTCTTGCGGGGCGAGAGAGCGCCGTTCTTGCCCGGATCGAGGTCCTCGACGACCCGGCGAAGCGAGGTGAGGTTGGCGCCGATGCCGGTGTCCTTGTCGATCGCCTTGACGGGACGGTCGAGGAATCGGTTCGACGAATTGGCAGCGTCGGAAATTTCCTTGCGGCCCATGTTGGTGAGCTGGTCCACCTTCTGGCCGAAGGCGGGCGAATTGGCATCCAGCGCCACCAGCTCGTTGATGAACTGGTCGGCCTTGGCTTCGAGCTGGCTCTTCTGGCCCTCGTCGAGGGGCACGAGGCCCGCGGCCTGATGAGTCGCGACCGGCGTCAGCGGCGCGGGCGGCTCGAGCGTCAAAGTGGTTTCGCCCGTCTGCGTCTGGGTAGCCATCGACCTTACTCCCCGTGTCTCTTCGTTGGTCGAGAGATAGGCTCCGGCCTCCACCCTGCGCAAGGGGCAAGTGTATTGTTTCAGTAATACAGACTTTTTCCCGGCAGAACATGAACGGCTGCTAACCATCCAGTTCAGGCCGAGATCAGCAGCGCTCGCGTAAATGCCTGATCAACGCCGGGAAATTCCCGCGGCGGATGGATGAACAGGAGTTTCAACGATGCGTAAGAAAATCGCCCTCGGCATCGTGGCGGCCGCTTTGGCTGTCCCGGCCGTCTCCGCGCCCGCCGCGGCGCAGAGCTATTATGGCGGCTATGGCCAGAGCTACAGCCCCTACGACCTCAACCGTGACGGCCGAGTCAGCCGCAGCGAGCAGCGCCGCGTCCAGGAGATGCAGCGCCAGCAGTCCCGCTACGGTGGTGGCTATTACGGCAACAGCTACGGCTACAACAACGGCTACAACAGCGGCGGCTATTACCCGCAGCAATCCTATAGCGGCCAGTACAGCCGCTATTACAACCAGCAGGGCTATTATAGCGGCCCGACCTGGCGCGGGAATGACGGCCGCTATTACTGCCGCCGCTCGGATGGCACGACCGGTACCCTGGTCGGTGGCGCCGCCGGCGCCCTGATCGGGAGCCAGGTTGCCGGCCGAGGCGACCGCACCATCGGTGCGATCCTCGGCGGAGCGATCGGTGCGGTGATCGGCCGCGAGGTCGACCGCGGCAACGACCGCAACCGCTGCTACTAAGAGCGGCTAACCAGTTCGGCCGGACGGCGTAGTGTCCGGCCCTGTAGGGAAGGCGCCTCGGTTTCGGCCGGGGCGCCTTTTCGTTGTGACCGGGGCTAAAGCTCCGGAAGGGCCTGATTGGCGAGGCCCCAGCCCTGCAACTTTCGCGACGATGCGCGCCTTAGCAGCAGGGCGGAGTCCCGCACCGTGAAGCGGTTGCCGCCTTCCATCTCCTCAAGCTCGTCCCAGTTGATCGGTGCGGCGACGGGAGCGCCTTCACGGGCCCTTGCGGAATAGGGCATGATCGCGGTGGCTCCGCGCTGGTTGCGCAGATAGTCGATGAAGATCCGGCCCTTGCGCTTCACCTTGGCGAGGTTGGCTGTGAAGCGGTCCGGCTCTGCCGACGCCATCGCGATCGCGAAACGCTGGGCGAAATCCTTGACCTCGGGCCACTCCGCCTTGGGAAGGAGGGGCACGATGACGTGAACCCCCTTCCCGCCGGTCAGCATCGGGAAGGTCTGGAGGCCCATGTCGGCGAGGATCGCCCGCAGGTCCGTGGCGGCGCGCTTCACCTCTTCGAAGCCGAGCCCTTCGTCGGGGTCGAGGTCGAAGACGAGCCGGTCCGGCTTCTCGATGTCCGCGATTGGCGAGCCCCAGCCGTGAAACTCGATCGTTCCCATCTGAACGCAGGCGAGAAGACCCGCGACCTCGTCGACGTAGAGATATTCCTCGGTCTGGCCCTTCTTCTCGATGATCGGGATGTGGTGGACGTGCGGGCCGAAGCTGCCGCTGTCATGCTTCTGGAAGAAGCATTTCTTCGCTCGGCCCTGCGGGCAGCGGACGAGGCTCAGCGGCCGGTTCCCCGACCAGGGGAGCATCAGAGCGCCGAGCTTCTCGACATAGTCGAACAGCTCGCCCTTGGTGACGTTCGAGCCCGGATCGATGACCCGCTCGGGGTTGGTGATTTTGATGGTATGAGCGGGCGCGGCGAGCGGTTGGTGCTGCGGCCGCTCCTCGACCACCTCGTCCGCCGGCTTGTCGCCGCGAAGGCCGATGAAGCTGGCGTGGCGGACGACGCCGTCGCTGGTGAACTCGGCGAAGGCGACCTCGGCGACCAGC
Organism: Pseudomonadota bacterium; assembly: GCA_023416515.1. Lineage (GTDB taxonomy): Bacteria > Pseudomonadota > Alphaproteobacteria > Sphingomonadales > Sphingomonadaceae > Allosphingosinicella. The sequence goes on from JAEZHP010000070.1 coordinate 46,309, forward strand.
TCCGGCCTTACCCAGTGAGCGCCCCGTGCCTCCGCGCGGGGTACCGCGGCGGACGCTGACTTGCGCTCCATGCGCCGGAGCTTGCCGAGAAGCATCTGCTCGGTGTCGCGGCTGAATCCGGTGCCGACCTTGCCGGCATAGCGAAGTTCGCCGCCTTCGTTGACCGCGAGGAGGAGCGAGCGGAGGCCCCGAGTCGCCGTCGTGCTCGGAGTCCAGCCGATGATGACGAATTCCTGGCGGTAAGTGCACTTGATCTTGAGCCAGGTCTTGGTTCGCCCGGAGCGGTAGGGCGCGTCTGCCTTCTTGGCGATGATGCCTTCCTGGCCGGCGCCGCACATCGCATCGAGAAGCTTCTCGCCCGAGCCGACGATGTGGTCGGCGTAGAGGAGAAAGGGCGGCTTTCCGGGTCCGAGAAGCGCTGCGAGCCGCTGCTTGCGCTCGATCGTCGGGAGCTTCGCGAGGTCGTCGCCGTCGATCTCGATCGCATCGAACAGGAAGCAGCTCAGCCCCCTGCCGCCCTCGCTGATCCCCTGCTGGAGTGCTGAGAAGCTGGTTCGGCCCTGATCGTCGAGCGAGACGATCTCGCCATCGAGCAAGGCGCTCCCGACTTCAAGCTCCGCCGCCGCTGCGGCGATCTCGGGAAATTTGTCGGTCCAGTCGAGGCCCGAGCGAGTGAAGACCTTGGCCCGTCCACCTGCCACCGCGAGAAGGCAGCGATAGCCGTCATATTTCATCTCGAAGAGCCAGTTCGAGCCGGTCGGCACATTGTCGACGAGGGTCGCTTTCTGAGGCTCGCGGAAGGACGGCATCTTCAGAGCTTTCGAGCCTGCCCGGCCGAGCGCCTGGTCGCGAGCGGCCGGCGGCGCGACCTTGGCCTTGGCTTTCGCCGCGGGCTTGGGCTTCATGCCCGAGACCCAGGATTTGAGCTCCTTGGCCTTCTTGCCGGCGGCAATCTCCTGCATCGAGCGGCCGGTCTTGATCGAGGTGAGGTAGCGCTCCACGAGGCCGCCCGAGGCGCCGGCATGCTCGTCGGTGACCTTCTTGAGCATCCAGTTCTCGTTGCGCTCGCCGGGCCGCGGCTTGAGGCGGAACATCACATATTCGCCCTTCATCCGCTCGCCATCGAGGATGATGTGGAGGTGGCCTTCCTCAAGACCCTTGCGCGGGTCCTTGCCGGGGATGCTCGCCCAGGTGCCGCGGTCCCACAGCATCACCGTGCCGCCGCCATATTCGCCCTTCGGGATCGTGCCCTCGAACGTCGCGTAGGAGAGCGGATGGTCCTCGGTTCGGACGGCGAGGCGGTTTTCCTTGGGATCCAGGCTCGGGCCGCGCGGAACTGCCCAGCTCTTCAGGGTACCGTCGAGCTCGAGCCGGAAGTCCCAGTGGAGCCGGGTCGCGTCATGCTTCTGGACCATGAAGCCGTCGCCATGGCCCCAGGCGAGCTTGTCGTAGGTGCCGGCCGGCTCCGCGGTCTTCGCGAAATCCCGCTTGGCGTTGTACTTCGCGAGAGGGTCGTCCTTTGCCATCCCCTGTCCTCCCTATGCGGCCACGCCGCATGGGGAGGGGGACCGCTCGCGAAGCGAGTGGTGGAGGGGCTGACCGAGACCGCGCCTAGCCCGTCCACCATGCTTCGCATGGTCCCCCTCCCCATCGCCTGCGGCGACAGGGAGGATTGGTTCAGCCTCGACCACCGGCCCTCTTCTTCGCTGGTACAGCGGCCTTTGCGGCGGGCTTGCGGGCCGGAGCCTTCTTGGCCGGCGCCTTCTTCGCGGCGGGCTTGCGCTTGGGGGTGTCCTCGTCGTTGGCGGCGCCGGGCTTGTCGATGCTCTTCTTCAGCGCGGCCATCAGGTCGACGACGTTCATGCCCTTCTGGGGCGCGGCCTCGTCCTGGTCGGTGTGGATGGTCTTGCCCTTGGACTTGCGCTCGATGATGTCCTTCAGGGCGTCGATATAATGGTCGTGGAACAGGGCCGGATCGAACGGCTTCGACTTCTTCTGGATGAGCGTCTCGGCGAGGTCGAGAAGGTCGTCGTCGGGCTTGGAATCCTCGATGTCGCGGAAATAGCCCTGCGCCTTGTGGACCTCGTCGGCGTAGCGCAGCGTCTCCAGCACGATGCCGCGGCCGCACGGCTTGAGACTCACGACATATTCGCGGCCGCGAAGGGCGAGCTGGCCGATCGCGACCTTCTTGGTGCGGCGAAGCGCCTCGCGAAGGACGATATAGGCTTCCTCGGCGAGGTCGTCGGCCGGGACGACGTAATAGGGCTTCTCGAAATAGAGGACGTCGATCTCGTCGGCGTCGACGAACTGGGTGAGCTCCAGCGTCTTCTTGCTCTCGAGCTTCGCCGACTCGATCTCCTCGTCGGTGATGATGACGTAATTGCCCTTCTCGATCTGGTAGCCCTTGACGATCTCGTCCGGGTCGACCGCGCCCACGCCCTCGACCACTTTCTCGTAGCGGATGCGCTTGCCGGTCGGCTCGTGGATCTGGTTGAAGGCGATGGTCGCGCCGCTCTTGGTCGCGGTGTAGATCTCGACCGGGATCGAGACCAAGGCCAGCCTGATCTGGCCCTTCCAATATGCGCGCGCTGCCATCGCCTTCTCACCTAATCGATTCGCCTCCGATTCAATCGTTGGAGGGCAAGGCGGTTCCCCGGCCCGGAGCGGTCTTTCTCAACGAGTAGACCACGCCGGACGCGAGGATGGCCACGGTGAGCCCCAGCGACAGAGCCGGCGGGAACTTCGTCAGGCCGAACAGGTCGGCGACGAACACCTTGGAGCCGATGAACACCAGCAACACCGCGAGCGCGTGCTTCAGATAGTGGAAGCGGTCGATCATCGCCGAGAGCGCGAAATAGAGCGCTCGAAGGCCCAGGATCGCGAACACGTTCGAGGTGTAGACGATGAACGGGTCGGTGGTGATCGCAAAGATCGCCGGGATCGAGTCGACCGCGAACACGACGTCGACGATCTCGACCATGATCAGTGCCAGGAACAAGGGCGTCATCATCCGCACTGTCCGCCCCGTAGCCGGGTCGGCCTTGGTGACGAAGAAGCGCTCGCCGTGAAGCTCCTCGCTCACCCGAAACCGCTTCTTGATCCAGGCGAGGATGGGCGACTTGCCGACCTCATATTGCTCGTCGGCCGAGGTCCAAATCTTGATGCCGGTGTAGATGAGGAAAGCGGCGAAGACGTAGAGAACCCAGCCGAAATTATCGACCAGGGCGGTGCCGAAGCCGATCATCAGGCCGCGCAGAACGATGACTCCGAGGATGCCCCAGAACAGCACCCGGTGCTGGTAGATACGGGGCACGGCGAAATAGCCGAAGATCATCGCGATCACGAACACGTTGTCCATCGCGAGGCTCTTCTCGACGAGGAAGCCGGTGACATAGTCGAGACCGGCGGTGTCGCCGCGCTCGATCCACACCCAGGCGCCGAAGGCGAGGCCCGCCGCGATGTAGAAGCCCGACATCATCAGGCTCTCGCGAACGCCGATCTCGCGCTGCTTGCGGTGAAGAACGCCGAGGTCGAGCACGAGCAAGGCCGCGACGATGCCGAGGAACGCCGCCCAGAACCAGAGCGGCGTCCCCAGGAAATCATTCATCACAAAATCCACGTCCGCCTCCTGTTAGTAGCGACGGCCGCGGAGCAGGCGGCGCAGCGCCTGCTCAACGAGCGAGGGGCGGTGATTGCTCTGGTAGAGCGGGTAATAATTGCGCGAGCGGCGGTGTCCGTAGCCGCCATGATGCGCATGGCGACGGCGACCGCGAAGGGCGCCGACCAGCTCGAGGATCCAGAGGAGTTTGAAAAGCTTCTTCATTGCCGTCTCCGTTCGATTTTTCCATCGATCGGGTCGGCGCGAAGACAAGAGTTTGGGCCAAAGGTCCGAACCTGCATCGAGCTAACCCGATGCGGTCCGACATCACGAGCAGCTTGAAGCTGGTCGCCAGAGGGGCCCGGTCCCGCACGGATGAGCTAGGGACCGCGACCGCAGGGTTCAAGGGGTATCGTCATGCCAGCGAAAGCTGGCATCTACCGCACTCCGCCTCGTCTCTCGGTAGACCCCAGCTTTCGCTGGGGTGACGATGCGCCCTGCAATTTTGCCTTCGCTGCGGTTGGATGTATGCGCCTTGGGCATGACCCTGAAAGGAATTGAGATGTCGCAGGCGGCGCAGCTGGAACGGGCCCATTTGTTCGAAGGGCTCGAGCCGCAACCCGCCGATTCCCTCCTCGCGATCATCGGAATGGTCCGGCGGGATCCGAGGCCCGACAAGATTGACCTCGGAGTCGGGGTCTATCGAGACGCCGCCGGCAACACGCCGATCCTTCGCGCCGTCAAGAAGGCCGAGCGCATCCTTAACGAGACCCAGGAGACCAAGGCTTATCTGGGCGGCGAAGGCGACGTTCGCTTCGTGGAGCTGATGAAGGACATGGTGTTCGGCGCGGGCGCCTCGTCCGATCCGCGCCTCCTCGGCCTACAGACTCCGGGCGGTTGCGGCGCGCTTCGGCTCGGCGCCGAGCTGATCCGTGCGGCCAATCCGGAGGCGCGAATTTTCGTCGGCCAGCCGACCTGGCCCAACCATGTGCCGCTGATCGGAAGCGCCGGAATCGCCATCGTCGAACACCCTTATTATGATTGCGACGCGCGCCGGATCCTGTTCGACGAGATGATGGCGGCGCTCGAAACCGCGCGAGCCGGCGACCTCGTCCTGCTCCACGCCTGCTGCCACAACCCGGCGGGCGCCGACCTCAGCGCCTCTCAATGGCAGGCGGTGGCCGACCTCCTGTCGAGGCGGGGCCTCATCCCCTTTGTCGACATGGCCTATCAGGGGCTGGGGCACGGCCTCGAGGAAGACGCGGCCGGCGCGCGGCTCGTCGTCGCGGCGTCCGACCAGGCGCTGGTCGCCCATTCCAACGACAAGAATTTCGGGGTCTATCGCGACCGGGTCGGCTCCCTCCACGTCAAGGCGGCGAGCGAGGCTCAGGCGCAGGTGGTCTATTCCAACCTGCTGGTCCTCGCCCGCACCATCTGGTCGATGCCGCCCGATCATGGCGCGGCGGTCGTTCGCATCATCCTCGACACCCCCGAGCTCGCCGCCGACTGGCACGCGGAGCTTGGCGAGATGTGCGCCCGGATCCGCTCGCTTCGCGCCCGGATCGCCGGCTTCGATCCGCGTTTGGCCTATATCAACGAACAGAACGGCATGTTCTCGATCCTGCCGATCGGAGGCGCCGCGGTCGCCGACCTTCGCGAGAAGGAGGGGATCTACATGGCCAATTCCGGGCGCTTCAACGTTGCCGGCCTGTCGGACGAGAATGTCGAGCGCTTCGCACGCGCAGTGGTGGCGCGGCTTCCGGAGAGCCTGTGATGGCTGCCGCGGCGCCTGCCAGGGAATCATCGAGCAAGTCCGGCGGCAACGCTCCGGACCCTGACTTTGACTGGCGACGGATCGCCACACTCGTCCATATCAGCCGCGAGCTCGACCGGATCGAGGAGGAGGAGCTCGTCCCGGGCCGCAAGGTCCTCTACCAGTTCAGCGCGCGCGGCCACGACATGGCCCAGGTCATGCTCGGAACTCGGCTCACCAAGAAAACCGACGCGGTGTGCGGCTATTATCGCTCGCGGCCGCTGCTGCTGTCGCTGGGCGTGCCGCTCGAGGATGCACTCGGCTCCAACATGGGCCGCGCCGGCGGCTATTCGGACGGGCGCGACATCGGTGTCGTGTTCAACTTCCCCAATCCCGTCGGTCCGTCGGCGCTGCCGATGTCGGGCGGAGTCGGGGCTCAATATACGCCGACCGCGGGCTGGGCCCAGGCGATCCGCTATTATCAGGAGGTGCTGAAGGACCCCGCTTATGCCGAGGCGATCGCGGTCGTGCTGGGCGGTGACGCCTCGGTCGCGACCAACGGCTTCTGGTCGGCACTCACCATCGCGACGACCCAGAAGCTTCCGATGCTGTTCTCGATCGAGGACAACCAATATGGCATCTCGGTCCCCTCGACCTTCCAGACTCCCGGGGGCGACATCGCCCGCAACCTGGAGAGCTTCGGCAACCTCAAGATCTTCGCGGGCGACGGGACCGAGCCGGCCGAGGCGGCACGGCTGATCTCCCAGGCGGTCGAGCATGTCCGCGGTCGCAACGGCCCTGCTTTGCTTCGGCTCAAGGTGCCGCGCCTCCAGGGGCACAGCTTCCAGGACACGCAGGCCTACAAGGCGGCGGATTTCGTCGAGGACGAATGGCGGCGAGATCCGCTGCCCAAGCTCAAATCCTACATCGTCGGATCGGTGCTGAGCGAAGCCGAATGGGAGGAAATTGGGCGCGAGGCCGCCGAGGTCGTCGCCAAGGCGCGCGAGATTGCTGAGGCGCGCGAGGTGGCCGACCCGGCGACGGTGCTCAAAGGCGTTCTGTTCGACGGCGAAATGCAGCAGGAAGGCGGCCAGTGGACTCACGGCTACACCGCCCCGCCCTCCCGCGACGAGCCGAAGCCCGAGGGGCCGCGCATCACCATGGCGGCGGCGATCCGCCGGACGCTCGACCAGGAGCTCACCGCCAACCCGCGAATGCTTCTGTTCGGCGAGGACATCGGCCCGAAGGGCGGAGTCCACGGAGTCACCCAGGGTCTCCAGGAGAAGCACGGTTTCGAGCGGGTGTTCGACACCAGCCTTTCCGAAGAGGGAATCGTCGGCCGAGCGGTCGGTCTGGCGATCGCCGGCCTGTTGCCGGTGCCGGAGATCCAGTTCCGCAAATATGCCGAGCCGGCGCTCGAGCAGATCAACGACGCCGGCACAATGCGCTGGCGCACGCATAACCGCTTCGCGGCGCCGATGGTGCTTCGAATGCCGATCGGCTTCCTGAAGTGCGGCGATCCCTGGCACAGCCAGACCAACGAGGTTCAGTTCGTGCATAATCCCGGGTGGCTGGTCGCTGCGCCGAGCAATGCCGAGGACGCGGTCGGCCTGCTGCGCGCCGCTTTGCGCGGCAACGACCCGGCAGTGTTCTTCGAGCATCGCGCGATGCTTGACGACAGTTGGGCGCGGCGCCCCTGGCCTGGCGACGACTATGTCCTTCCGTTCGGCCGGGCTCGGAAGACCCGGCAGGGCGACGACATCACAATCGTGACTTGGGGCGCGATGACTCCGCGGTGCGAAGAGGCGTTGGGCGACAGGTCAGGCGACGTCATCGACCTTCGCACGCTGGTGCCGTGGGACAAGGAGATGGTGCTGGACTCGGTGCGGCGGACGCGGCGTTGCCTGATCGTTCACGAGGATCTGCGCAGCGGCGGCTTCGGCGCGGAGATCGCGGCTGTGGTCGCGGACGAGGCCTTCCTCGACCTCGACGCGCCGGTGGCCCGGGTGACCATGCCCGACGTGCCGAGCCCGCATAACCCGGTGCTGCTCGACCATGTCGTACCCTCGGTCGAGGCAATCCGCGCCAAGATCGACGAGCTGGTAAGCTTCTGATGATCGACATCATCGTTCCGGTCGAAGGCGAAGGCACCCAGGCGACGGTTCGCGCGTGGCTGAAGAAGGTCGGCGACACGGTCGCGGAACATGAGCCTCTGGTCGAGCTCGAGACCGACAAGGTCGCGATGGAAGTGCCAGCGCCGGCTTCGGGCGTTCTGAGCGAGATCTTGCTTCAGACGGACTCCGAGGCGGTGCCGGGCGCGGTGCTGGGGCGGTTGGCTCCGGCCGGCGAGGATGCAAGCACCGAAGACTCCGCTCGTGCTGAGCGTAGTCGAGGGGCGCTTGCACCAGCCTCGGAGCCACGCCCCGCGACTTCGCTCGGGACGGGCGAGAAACGGGGCGCGATTCGCGAAATGCGCCTGTCGCCCTCGGTGAAGCGGGCGTGCTTGCAGCATGACATCGACCCCACCCGGATCGAAGGCACCGGCCGCAACGGACGGGTCACACGCGCCGACGTCGATCGTGTCGTGGCCGAGGCGACAGTCACCCATGCCGGGCCGCCGAGCACTGCTCAGCCGCGCGTCGAGCATCCGCCGAGCACGGGGATCGCCTCACACTCGGTTCCCCACGACCGGATGCGGTTAAAGATCGCCGAGAACATGCTTGGTTCGGTGACCGAGGCGCCGCACGTTACCGCGGTGTTCGAGGCTGATTTCAGCGCGATTCAGAGGCACCGCGAGGCGCACAAGGCGGCCTGGGCCAAGGAGGGCGTCAAACTCACCTACACCGCTTACATCGTCGCCGCGGCGGCGGAAGCGATGAAGGTGGCGCCCGCGATTAACAGCCGGTGGCACGCCGACCGGCTTGAGATCTTCGATGACATCAATGTCGGCGTCGGAACCGCGCTGGGGGACAAGGGCCTGATCGTGCCTGTGCTTCGCCAGGTACAGCGGCTGGACCTCAACGGAATCGCCGCGGGCCTCGACGATCTCGTCGAGCGGGCGCGGAAGGAGCAGCTGACCGGCAAGGACGTGTCGGGCGGCACCTTCACGATTTCGAACCACGGAGTGTCGGGGTCGCTGTTCGCCAGCCCGATCATCATCAACCAGCCGCAATCGGCGATCCTCGGCATCGGCAAGCTGGAGAAGCGCGTGGTGGTGCGCGAGGTCGACGGAGTGGACACAATCCAGATTCGGCCGATGGCCTATGTGTCGCTCACCATCGATCACCGAGTGGTGGACGGCCACCAGACCAATGCCTGGCTCAGCCGCTTCGTCGAGCTGCTGGAGGGTTGGCCGAGCGAGTGACCCTGTAGGAGGCTCAGCGCGCCTCGGTGGCCGGGGCCGCCGCGGCGGGCGGCTGGGCGGCCGGAGCGGCGTCGCTG